>CP016836.1:2224436-2552582 GCA_002240395.1 Xanthomonas citri pv. mangiferaeindicae | reverse complement strand
GTACGCAGTGATGATGACCGGGGTCGGCAGACCCGGCTCGAGCTTGGAGGTCGCTGCGTTGAACGCCTTGCAGAACTCCATGATGTTCAGGCCACGCTGACCCAGCGCGGGACCGACCGGCGGCGAGGGGTTGGCCTGACCGGCCTTCACCTGCAGCTTGATGTAACCGACGACTTTCTTTGCCATTGTGTGCTCTCCGGGTGCGAACGCCTGGTGCTCAGGCTCCCCATCGGGCCGGGAAAATCACGTGTCCCGGCTTCACGTTGTCCATCCGCGACAAAGGCCGCCCATTCGGCGGCCTGTGCGCTTGCCCGGCTCGACCGGACAGTGAGCCGTGCACTATAGCAGGGTTTTGCGCGCTCGTCACATCCGGGCGCGACGGGGGTCAGGCCTTCTCGACCTGCCCGAATTCCAGCTCGACCGGGGTCGAACGGCCGAAGATCAACACGGCGACGCGCAGCCGGCTCTTCTCGTAATTGACTTCCTCGACGACGCCGTTGAAGTCGTTGAACGGGCCGTCGATGACGCGGACCATCTGGCCAGCTTCGAACAGCACCTTCGGACGCGGCTTCTCGACGCCTTCCTGAACGCGATCGAGGATCGCGGCAGCTTCTTCGTCGCGGATCGGCAGCGGGCGGTCGGCGGTGCCGCCGATGAAGCCCATCACCTTCGGGGTCTCCTTGACCAGGTGCCAGCTCTCGTTGTCCATGCGCGGGATGCCGCCCTCGTCTGAGGTCAGGATCTGCACCAGGACGTAGCCGGGGAAGAACTTGCGCTCGGAACGGCGTTTCTGGCCGGAGCGCATTTCGATCACTTCCTCGGTCGGCACCAGGACATCGCCGAAACGGTCTTGCATGCCGGTCCGCGCGATGCGATCGCGCAGCGCCTGCGCCACCGACTTCTCGAAGCCGGAATAGGCATGCACGACGTACCAGCGCTTGACGCCTTCGGTTTCCATCAGGTTCGTTACTCCGTCACTGCCGCAGGATGAGCTGAATGAGCCACTGGATGACCCGGTCGAAACCGGCCAGGATCAGGCTGATGAGGATCACCGCGACGATGACGATCCAGGTCAGGCGCATCGCCTCCTGGCGCGTCGGCCAGACCACCTTGCGCATCTCGAAACGGGTTTCCGAGAAGAATTCGCGGGTCTGATGGCCCTTGCCGGTGGTCAGGAAGATCGCCGCAGCGCCGACGACGCACAGACCGACGATGATGCTGCGCACCGGCGTGGCCATCTGCGCCTGGAACCAGTAGAAGGCGAACACGCCGGCCACGACCAGCAGCGCGGCGGCGGCGTACTTGGCGAAATCCGCGGAGGATGCGCCTTTCGAATGTTCCACTCTGCTGTTCAAGTCCCGGCGACTCATCGGTTGCGACTGCTCGTTTGGCAGGCCAGGCCGCGCTGCGCCAGGGCCCGTGCGGAAAAGTCTCCGCAAAAATGGCACGCCAGGAGGGACTCGAACCCCCAACCTGCGGTTTTGGAGACCGCTGCTCTGCCAATTGAGCTACTGGCGTGTGGCTGTTGAAACACGCCGCCCAGGATACTCCTTAGACGACGAAGGCGGACCGGGTTGCCGGCCCGCCTTTGAATCGTCACCCCCGCGAGGCGAAGAGTGATCCGGCTCCGCGCGCGAAAGCGCGCGGGCCGTGGGATTACTTGATGATCTTGGCCACCACGCCGGCGCCGACGGTCCGGCCGCCTTCGCGGATCGCGAAGCGCAGGCCCTCGTCCATCGCCACCGGGTTGATCAGCGTGACCACCATCTTCACGTTGTCGCCCGGCATCACCATCTCGGTGCCTTCCGGCAGCTCGACCGCACCGGTGATGTCGGTGGTGCGGAAGTAGAACTGCGGACGGTAGCCCTTGAAGAACGGCGTGTGACGGCCACCCTCATCCTTCGACAGCACGTAGACCTCGGCCTCGAAGTCGGTGTGCGGCTTGATCGAACCCGGCTTGGCCAGCACCTGGCCACGCTCGACGTCGTCACGCTTGGTGCCGCGCAGCAGCAGACCGGCGTTGTCGCCCGCCTGACCCTGGTCGAGCAGCTTGCGGAACATTTCCACGCCCGTGACGGTCGTCTTCTGCACCGGACGGATACCGACGATTTCGATTTCGTCGCCGACCTTGATGATGCCGCGCTCGATACGGCCCGTGACCACCGTGCCGCGACCCGAGATCGAGAACACGTCCTCGACCGGCATCAGGAACGCCTTGTCGATGTCGCGCTCCGGCTCCGGAATCCAGGTGTCCAGCGCGTCGACCAGCTTCAGGATCGCAGGCACGCCGATCTCCGACTGGTCGCCTTCCAGCGCCAGGCGCGCCGAACCCGAGATGATCGGGGTGTCGTCGCCCGGGAACTCGTACTTGCTCAGCAGCTCGCGCACTTCCATCTCGACCAGCTCGAGCAGCTCGGCGTCGTCCACCATGTCGGCCTTGTTCAGGAACACGACGATGTACGGCACGCCGACCTGACGCGACAGCAGGATGTGCTCGCGCGTCTGCGGCATCGGGCCGTCAGCGGCCGAGCACACCAGGATCGCGCCGTCCATCTGCGCCGCACCGGTGATCATGTTCTTGACGTAGTCCGCGTGGCCGGGGCAGTCGACGTGCGCGTAGTGGCGCGTCGGGCTCTCGTATTCCACGTGCGCGGTCGAGATCGTGATGCCGCGCGCCTTTTCTTCCGGCGCCGCGTCGATCGCGTCGTAGGCCTTGAACTCGCCGCCGAAACGCTCGGCGCCGATCTTCGTCAGCGCCGCTGTCAGCGTCGTCTTGCCATGGTCGACGTGACCGATCGTGCCGACATTGACGTGCGGCTTGGTGCGCTCGAACTTACCCTTTGCCATGGCTGCCTTGTCTCGCTGAACGTTTGTGAATTGACTGCCTTTATGAAGAGTCCGGCCATGGATGGCCGGGCTCTTCGCGGAAGGATCCGCATAGATGTGGTGCTCACGAAAGGAATCGAACCTTCGACCTCCTCCTTACCAAGGAGGTGCTCTACCGACTGAGCTACGTGAGCAACGATTTCAACCTCTGGATGCGGCCGGAGCCGTCAATGGAGCGGGAGACGGGGATCGAACCCGCACCATCAGCTTGGAAGGCTGAGGTTCTACCATTGAACTACTCCCGCACCGGGATCCAGCCTGCCGCACAACCTGTCGCACTGCTTGTTCGTTCCACCGGACCGCAAAATGGTGGAGGGAGGTGGATTCGAACCACCGAAGGCGTAAGCCAGCAGATTTACAGTCTGCCCCCGTTGGCCGCTTGGGTATCCCTCCGGCGATTCCGCGTTGCCGGTGAAAACAGCCCGCGATTTTGGGGCCAGTTTTCCTTCCTGTCAACGCCGCGATGCGGTGGAGCCAGGCTGCCCCGCCCCGGTACTTGCAGTACGCGATGGCGGGGCGCGCATAGTACCGGTCAACGCGCCGGCGCGCCATCCTCCTGGGCGACATCGTCGCGCCCGATCGCGACATGCGGCACACCATCGGCGCCGATCCAGCCCCGGTACATGCCCTCGGTGTTGAACGGCATGGCGATGTTGCCGTCGGCATCAAGCGCGATCGCGCCGCCATTGCCGCCCATCGCCGGGATGTCCCGGTCAATCACCGCAGCCGCCGCCTCCTCGATGCCCTCGCCCAGCAGCCCGACGCGGCTGCAGATCGCGTGCGCGGCGGCGCTGCGGATGTAGAACTCGCCCCAGCCGGTACCCGAGACCGCACATCGCGCATCGGCCCAGGTGCCGGCACCGATGATCGGCGCATCACCCACACGCCCCCAGCGCTTGTCGGTCATGCCACCGGTCGAGGTCGCCGCGGCCAGCGCACCACGCGTGTCGAGCGCGACCGCACCGACGGTCCCGAAATAACGCAGCGGGTCGTCGGCGACGACCGTCGCCGCGCCCTCGGCTGCCGCGCCCTCGGCGCGGGCTTTCTGCAGCTGCTGCCAACGCTTCTCGGTCCGGAACCAGGCCGGATCGATCAGTTCGACGCCCTGCGACTGGGCGAACGCTTCGGCGCCCTCGCCGATCAGCATCACGTGCGGGGAGTCCTCCATGACCCGGCGCGCGAGCTGGATCGGGTTGCGGATCCGGCGCACGCCCGCGACCGCACCGGCGGCGCGCGTGGCGCCGTCCATCAACGCAGCGTCGAGCTCGTTGTGACCCTCATGGGTGAACACTGCACCGCGACCGGCATTGAACGCCGGATCGTCCTCGAGCACCGTGACCGCTGCGACCACCGCATCGAGCGCCGGCCGCCCCTCGCGCAGCAGAGCGTGGCCGGTGCGCAGCGCCAGCGTCAGCGCCGCGCGCGCCGAGGCCTCTTCCTCGGGTGTGAGGTTGCCGCGCACGACCCCGGCGCCGCCGTGGATCGCCAGCACCGGGCCGGGGGCGACCTGATCGGCCGCCGCACGCGACGCGACGGCCGGAGATGAGGCGATGGCTGCGCTCGACAGCAGAACGCAGGCGGACAGGGCGAGTACGCGCATGGAAACTCCGGTGACGTGACGAAGCCTGGAGTGTAGGCGCTCCGCCCCACCGGGCCGCAGCACATTCGACCGGCGATGCGTCGCCCCCTCGCCCCCCGACACACGGCGTCGCGCCCCTGGTGCCAGAAACACGAAAGGCGCCCCGAAGGGCGCCTTTGGCGGAACGAAACCTCCAGTGGACTCAGATGGTGCCACGCACCCGCCAAGGCCCACCGGGTGCCGATCAGACGTTGAAGCGGAAGTGCATCACGTCGCCGTCCTTGACGATGTACTCCTTGCCTTCCAAGCGCCACTTGCCGGCCTCCTTGGCGCCCGATTCGCCGCCGTAGCGGATGAAGTCGTCATAGCCGACCACCTCGGCGCGGATGAAGCCCTTCTCGAAATCGGTATGAATGACCGCCGCGGCCTGCGGCGCAGTCGCGCCGATCTTCACCGTCCACGCGCGCACTTCCTTGACGCCAGCGGTGAAGTAGGTCTGCAGCGCCAGCAAGCCATAGGCGGCGCGGATCACCCGGTTCAGACCCGGCTCGTCGAGCCCAAGATCGGCCAGGAATGCGTCACGGTCGGCGTCGTCGAGCTGCGACAGCTCCTCTTCGATCGCCGCAGACACCGGCACGACCTCGGCCCCCTCGCCTGCAGCACGCGCGCGCACTGCGTCGAGGTGCGGATTGTGCTCGAAGCCGTCCTCGAGCACGTTGGCGATGTAGAGCACCGGCTTGGCGGTGAGCAGGAACAGGTCGCGGATCGCCGCACGGTCGTCGTCCGACAGCGCGAGCGAGCGCACCGGCCGGCCATCGGCCAGCCCCTTGTGCACGCGGCCGAGCACCTCGGCACGGACCTTCGCGTCCTTGTCGCCGGTCTTGGCCGACCGCTCAGCGCGCTGCAGCGCGCGCTCGACCGAATCGAGATCGGCCAGCGCCAGCTCGGTATCGATCGTCTCGATGTCGGCAATCGGATCGACCTTGTTGTTGACGTGGATGACGTCCGGGTTCTCGAAGCAGCGCACGACATGCGTGATCGCATCGACCTCGCGGATGTGCGACAGGAACTTATTGCCCAGGCCCTCGCCGCTGGCCGCGCCGGCAACCAGCCCGGCGATATCGACGAACTCGACCGCCGTCGGCAGGACCTTCTGCGGCTTGACGATCGTCGCCAGCGCGTTCAGGCGCAGGTCCGGCACCGGCACGATGCCGACGTTCGGCTCGATCGTGCAGAACGGGAAGTTGGCCGCAGCGATACCCGCCTTGGTCAGCGCATTGAAGAGAGTCGACTTGCCGACGTTCGGCAGGCCGACGATGCCGCATTTGATGCCCATGGCGCGTCCGTGATTCGTGATTCGTAATTCGTGATTGGGGATTCGAACACGCCGGCGCATGCCGCAACGAATCGCCAATCACCAATTACGGCTTCGCCGTATGCAGCCGCGTCATCGCGTCCATGAAATTGCCCGCCAGTGCGAGCGGCAGTGCATCGATCGCGTCGTCCACGGCGCGGCCGATCAGGATGTCGTCGTCGGCGCTCGGCCGGCCCAGCACCCAGGGCGTGACCTTGTCGCGGTGGCCGGGATGGCCGATACCGATACGCAGGCGATGGAATCGACCGTGACCCAACAGCCGCATCGTGTCGCGCAGGCCGTTCTGGCCGCCATGGCCGCCGTCGAACTTGAACCGGGCCACGCCAGGCGGCAGGTCCAGCTCGTCGTGGGCGATCAGCGTGCGCTCGGGGTCGATCTTCCAGAACCGCTGCGCGGCCAGCACCGACTTGCCACTGAGGTTCATGAAGGTCGCCGGCTTGAGCAGGCGCACGTCGTGCCCATCGATGCGCACCCGCGCGGTCTCGCCGAACAGCTTGGCATCGATGGCGAACGCCTCGCCAGCACGTGCGGCAAGCGCGTCGACGACGCGGAACCCGGCGTTGTGCCGGGTCCGCGCGTACTCGGGGCCGGGATTGCCCAGCCCCACGATCAATTGCAGACCGGTCGTCATCGCAATGCCGCCGGGACGCGCGCGCCAACAGGCGCGCACGCCCGCGACGGGATTACTCGTCCTTCGCGGCCTTGGTCGCCGGCACATCGGCCGACGCGCCCTCGCCCTCTTCAGGCTCGGCTTCGACGCGACCGTGCTTGGCGACGACGACGGCAACGTCGTGGTCGGGACCGAGCGCCAGTTCGGGAATCTCCACACCCTTGGGCAGCTTCAGCGCCGAGAGGTGGATGATGTCGCCGACCGCCAGATTGGCCAGGTCGACCTCGATCGAGGACGGCAGGTCCTTGGGCAGACAGGTCACGGTGACTTCGGTGAGCTCGTGCATCACGATCACGTCGGCCGCCTTGCCGGCCGGCGAGGTGTCCTCGTTGAGGAAGTGCAGCTGCACCGCCGTCTTGATCACCTCGTTGTCGTTCACGCGCTGGAAGTCCAGGTGCAGGATCTGCTGCTTGAACGGGTGACGCTGCATATCGCGCAGCAGCACCTTCTGGACGTCGCCGTTGAGGCTCAGGTCCAGGATCGATGCATAGAACCACTCGTGCTGGCTGGCGAGCCAGACATCGTTGTGGCTGAGCTTGATGCTCACCGGTGCGAGGTCGCCGCCGTAGACGACAGCAGGCACTTCACCGGCGTGACGGAGGCGGCGGCTCGCACCCTTCCCCTCGTCCTCGCGGCGCTGCACCTTGATTTCATGCGAAATGGCCATTGGATTCACTCTTGATGTTGCGATGATTCCGCCTCGCGGCGGTTGGATTGACTCTTCCGCGACCAGAAGAGCCGGTTGGGTTGGGATCAATCGACGTACAGCGAGCTGACCGACTCGCCGAACGCGATCCGGCGGATCGTCTCGGCGAGCAGTTCGGCGACGCTGAGCTGGCGGATGCGCGCGCAGTTGCGTGCAGCCTCCGACAGCGGAATGGTGTCGGTGACGACCATCTCGTCGAGTTGGGACTTGTTGATGTTGTCGATCGCAGCCCCCGACAGCACCGCGTGCGTGCAATAGGCAACCACCTTGATGGCCCCCTGGGCCTTGAGCGCGGCAGCGGCGGCGCACAGCGTGCCGGCGGTATCGACGATGTCGTCGACCAGCACGCAGGTCTTGCCTTGCACGTCGCCGATGATGTTCATCACCGTGGCGACGTTCGCGCGCGGACGGCGCTTGTCGATGATCGCCAGATCCGCATCGTCGAGCCGCTTGGCGATCGCGCGCGCGCGCACCACGCCACCGACGTCCGGGGACACGACGATCAGGTTGTCGGTGCCGTGCGCGCGCCAGATATCGGCCAGCAGCAACGGCGAGGCATAGACGTTGTCGACCGGGATGTCGAAGAAGCCCTGGATCTGGTCGGCGTGCAGATCCACCGTCAGCACGCGATCGGCGCCAGCGGCGGTGATGATGCGCGCGGCGACCTTGGCGGTGATCGGCACACGGCTCGAGCGCAGCCGGCGGTCCTGACGCGAATAGCCGAAGTACGGGATCACCGCAGTGACGCTCGACACCGATGCGCGCTTGAGCGCGTCGATCAGCACCAAGAGCTCCATCAGGTTCTCGGCAGACGGCGCGCAGGTGGGCTGCAGGACGAACACGTCCTGGCGACGCACGGTCTCCTCGATCTCGACCTGTACCTCGCCGTCGGAGAACGTGGACACCAGTGCCCGCCCCTGGCGCACACCCAGCTCGCGGCAGACGGACTTGGCGAGCGGGCGATTGGCGTTGCCCGAGAAGATCAGGAGATTGCGTTCTTCTTTCATGTCGGAGATTCCGCGTCGCTCTGACCGAGCGGATGGAAGGACCGTGCACGCACGCGCGCACGGGCATGGCAGGGGCGGCAGGATTCGAACCTGCGAATGCCGGGATCAAAACCCGGTGCCTTAACCACTTGGCGACGCCCCTATGGCGAACAGCATTGGATTTGAGAGCGGGGATTCGGCAAGCGCCGGACCACGCATCTTCAACCCTAATCCCGAATTCCTATTTCAAGTGCCTCGAGCAGCGGCGAGCGGGCGGCGCCGGCGACCACACGGGTCTGGACCCGCGATGCGACCTGCGCCTGGGCGGCCTCGGCGGATTCGCGGGTCGCGAATTCGACGAAGCAGCCGCTGCCCGTCCCGGTCAGGCGTGGCGTGCCGACCGCTGCGAGCGCAGCAAACACCACCTCGACGGCAGGTTCGCGGCGCCGCAGGACCGGCTCGAACGCGTTGCCGAGCGAAGCACCTGAAACGAAGTCGACCATTGTCGCGGGCTGGGCATTTCGCGTCAATTCAGGGGCCTGGAACAGGCCAGCGGTGTTCACGTGCACGCCGGGGTCGGCGAGCAGATACCAGGCCGGTTCGAGCGCCACCGGGCTGAGCGTTTCGCCCACGCCCTCGGCCCAGGCGTTGCGGCCGCGGACGAACACCGGCACATCGGCCCCTAGCGAAAGGCCCAGTGCGGCCAGCCGGTCCTCCCCCAGATCCGTGCCCCACAGGCGGTCGAGTACCCGCAGCACAGTAGCCGCATCCGACGACCCACCGCCGAGCCCGGCCCCGGTTGGAATCCGCTTTTCGACGGCGATCTCGGCACCTTGTCTACAATTGGCTGCCTTTTGAAGCAGGCGCGCCGCACGCACGACAAGATCATCGTCCTCCGCCAATCCGGGAACCGAGGGGCCAACCCGGCGGATCAGACCGTCGTCACGAAGCCGCAGGCGTACCGTATCGCCCCAGTCGAGCATCCGGAACACCGTCTGCAAGGCGTGGTAACCGTCCGCACGCCGGGCGGTGATCCTGAGGAACAGATTGAGCTTGGCCGGGGCCGGCCAACCGGACCAGCCGGCATCGTCCAGCGGCGTCACGGCGCGACAGGCGCTGCGGACGCAACGCCGGGAAGCGTCCAGGCATCGACCACCAGCCGCACCCGCGCCGTGCCGCGCGCGGCATTCACGCGAGTGGGCAGCGCCAGCGCGCCGTCGGTCTCGGGTTGCCACTCGAGATAATCGATCGTCCAGCCGTCCTGGCGCAGCCGCGCCAGGCGTCCCGCGGCGTCGTAGTCGACCTCGGCCTCGCCCGACAGTGCAGCGTCGGCGCGCGCGCCGGCCGCCCAGGCAGCCATCGCCGCGACCGGAATCTCGAACCCGGTGGTCTCCCACAGCAATTGCCCGACATCGGCGCTTTCGTGCGGGCCGCCGTCCAGGCCGTCGATCCGCGCGCCGTCCGGCCCGCCCTGCAGTTGCCAGCTCTGGCGCGTGACCGGCGCACTGAGCACGACCCGATAGCGCGCGCCCTGCTGCTGCCACTCGATGCGGCCGCTGCCGCCATCGCGACCGTTGGACATCGCGACGCGCCCGGTGAAGCCGAACTCGGACAGGGCGCGCACCGCCGCCTCACGCGCGGCGAGCCGGGCGTCGGCCGCCGCCCGCGCGTCGGCGTCGAGCCGCGCGACCTCCGCAGGCGGCCGGACCGGAACGCTGGTGCAGGCCGACAGCGCGACCATCGCCGCGAACATCACCATCCCACGCCAGCACCTCATGCGCCGGTGACCTCCAGCGCACGCAGCAGCGACCGGTTCTCCGGATCGATGGCGCGCGCCTCGTCGAAGTACTTGCGCGCCTCATCGCGGCGCCCCATCGCCCAGAGCACCTGGGCGATGTGCGCGGCGACTTCCGCGTCCTTCATCATCGAATAGGCCCGGCGCAACTCCACCAGCGCCTCGGCATTGCGGCCCAGGCGGTGCAGCACCCAGCCATAGCTGTCGACGATCGCGGCGTTGTCGGGCTCGGCCACGCGCGCGCGGTCGATCAGTTCCAGCGCCTCGGTATAGCGGGTGGTGCGATCGGCCAGCGTGTAACCCAGCGCATTGAGAGCAGCGACGTTTTCCGGCTCGGCGACCAGCAACCGGCGCAGGTCGGCCTCGGCGCGCGGAATGTCGTCGCGGCGCTCCCACATCAGCGCGCGTGCGTAGAGCAGCGCCGGGTCGTCGGGCATCGCCGACAGCCCGCGGTTGTAGGCGTCGAGCTCGGCCGGATCGTCGGCCGACTGGCGCAGCTCGGCCTCCAGCAGATAGGCGCTGCGGCGGAACTCGTCATCGGCGGTGCCGTCGGCCTGCAGCGCGCGCAAGCGCGCCCAGGCCTCGTCGTGGCGCCCCAGCTCGTGCAGCACCCGGGCGCCGCGCAGCCTGGCCTGGAAGCGCTCCTCGCCGCCCGGCACCGCGTCGTACCAGTCCAGCGCCTCGTCGTATTGCTCCAGGTACTCGGCCATCTGCCCCAGCAGCAGCCGCTGGGCAGGATTGGGCGCCAGCGCCACCGCCTTGACCTCCTCGTACAGCGCCGCCAGCCGCGCCTTGTCCTGGGCGCGGGCGAGCAGCGAGGCCCGCAGCACATAAGTGCGGCCATCCTGCGGACCTGCCGCCAACGTGGCTTCGGCGGCGTCGAGATCACCCATCGCCTCGTACTCGCCCGCGATCGCCAGACGCAGATCGGGCGCGGCCAGCGCCGCCTCGGCCATCGCCGCCAACGCCGCGCGGGCTTCGTCGGTGCGACCTGATTCGCGCAATTGACTGGCGCGCAGCAGCGCGACCCGCGGCTCGCCCGGGAAGCGCGCGACGATGTTGTCGAGCACGCGCTCGGTCAGGTCGGGACGATCGAGGCGCTGGGCCAGGCCACCGAAGGCCATCCACGCCTGCAACTCGTCGGGAATCGCGCCGTCGGCGACGATCCGCTCAAGCAGCCGCGCCGCCTGGCGCGGGTCCCGTCCGCCGCCCGACAGCACCGTGAAGGCATGCCGCCAGCCGGTCGGATCATCACTGCGCAACAGCGCTTCGAGCTGCCGCCGCGCGGCGCGATCGCGCCCGTTGCGCAACGACAGCGTCGCCTCCGCGGCCCGCATCGGCAGCGACTCGGGCGCGTTGCGACGCCACAGGTCCAGCGCCTGGCCCGCGCGACGGTCGTCGCCGGCAAGCAGCGCGATGCGGGTCGCCCGCTCGGCCAGCCCGGCATCGCCGTCCGAATGGCGGGCCGCGTCCAGATACCAGTTGGCGGCCTCGTCCAGACGCCCGGCCTGCACCGCGAATTCGCCGGCCAATGTGGCGCCGAGTACGTCGCGCCTGAGCGGGTCGGCAGCCTCGACCGCAGGCTGCGCCTGCGCCGCGCAGACGACGCCGAGCAACGGCACCAGCAGGGCCGCGCGCAATCGGGCGACCGGAATGGAATCGAAAACGGGCATCTGGGGCAACCGGGCCGTAAAATGGGCGCTTCACCGGAAGCTTATCGCAAGCGCCTGAACGGGATGAGCCATCCCGGGAGAGCCCGCCAGCCCATGAGTCTGTACGCCCTCGGCATCAATCATCAGACCGCGCCGGTCGCCCTGCGCGAGCGCGTCGCGTTCTCCGGGGATACGCTGCAGACGGCGCTGGCCGAACTCAAGTCGCTGCCCCAAGTGCGCGAAGTCGCGCTGCTGTCGACCTGCAACCGCACCGAGCTCTACGCGGTCGCCGACGACGACGGCAGCGCACTGGCGCACTGGCTGGCTGCCCATCCCGACCAGGACGGCGGCACGGGCGGCGGCTCGCTCGACGCCTATCTCTACCGCCATCGCGACGACGATGCGGTGCGCCACCTGTTCCGGGTGGCGACCGGGCTGGACTCGCTGGTCCTCGGCGAGCCGCAGATCCTGGGCCAGGTCAAGCAGGCCTGGGCCACCGCACGCAGCGCCGGCACGCTGGGCGGCGAGCTCGACCGCGTGTTCCAGCATGCCTTCGTGACCGCCAAGCGGGCGCGCAGCGAGACCCGGATCGGCAACAGCCCGGTGTCGGTCGCCTCGCTCGCCGTGCGGCTGGCGCAGGAATCGTTCGCACGCCCCTCCGATTCGGCGGTGCTGCTGGTCGGCGCCGGCGAGACCATCGAGCTGGCAGCCCGGCACCTGGCGCAGGCCAAGGTCAAGCGGCTGCTGGTCGCCAATCGCACCTATGCCCACGCCCAGGAACTGGCGGCACGGCACGGCGGCATCGCGTTGCCGCTCGACGAGATCGACCGTCACCTGTTCCTGGCTGACATCGTGTTCTCGGCCACCGCCAGCCGCGAGCCAGTGCTGACCCGGCCCCAGGTCGCCGCCGCGCTGGCCGCACGCAAGCACCGCCCGATGCTGCTGATGGACCTCGCGGTCCCGCGCGACATCGCGCCCGATGTCGCCGAACTGCGCGACGTGTTCCTGTACACGGTCGACGACCTCGAGCGCACGCTCGACGACAACCGCCGCAGCCGGCGCGAGGCTGCGAGCGATGCCGAGGCGATCATCGACCTGCAGGTCAGCCGCTACGGCGAGACCCGTGCGGCGAGCGCGCGTCTGGCTCCGGTCAAGCGGTTGCGTGCGCACGGCGACGCGATCCGCAGCGAATCGCTGGCACGCGCGCGCCAGCAACTCGCGGCCGGCCAACCCCCCGAGGCGGTGCTCGAACTGCTCGCCCACACCCTGACCAATCGGCTACTGCACCTGCCCACCGCTGCGCTGCGCGAGGCCGCGCTGCGCGGCGACGACGCGCTGGCCGACAGCCTCGACCGGCTGCTGCCACCCGCTCCCGCCCGGACCGATGCCGATGCTGCCGACCCTGCGCGTTAAGCTCGAGGCCCTGGCCGAGCGTCGCGACGAGGTCGAACGCCTGCTCTCCGATCCGACCACGGTCGCCGACCAGGGCCGCTACCGTGCGCTGTCGCGCGAGTTCGCCCAGCTCGAACCGCTGTCGGCGGCGCTGACGCAGGAACGCGCGGCGCATGCCGACCTCGCCGCCGCGCGCGCGATGCTCGACGACGCCGATCTGCGCGAACTCGCCGAGGAAGAAATCGCTGCGGCGACCGCGCGCATCGAGTCGCTCGAAGCCGAACTGCTGGCGCTGCTGGTCCCGCGCGATGCGCGCGACGAGGGTGGCCTGTACCTGGAAATCCGCGCCGGTACCGGCGGCGACGAGGCCGCGATCTTCGCCGGCGACCTGTTCCGGATGTACCAGCGCTTCGCCGAGCGCAACGGCTGGCGGGTCGAGGTCGAATCGGCCAACCCGGGCGAGCACGGCGGCTTTCGCGAGATCGTCGCCAGCGTGGAAGGCGCCGGCGCCTACGCGCGGTTGAAGTTCGAGTCAGGCACCCACCGCGTGCAGCGCGTGCCCGAGACCGAATCGCAGGGCCGCATCCACACCTCGGCGGCGACCGTGGCGATCATCCCGATCGAGGACGAGGCCGCCGACATCGTGCTCAACCCGGCCGATCTGAAAGTCGACACTTTCCGCTCCTCGGGCGCGGGTGGCCAGCACGTCAACAAGACCGACTCGGCGATCCGCATCACCCACGTGCCCACCGGCACCGTGGTCGAGTCGCAGACCGAGCGCAGCCAGCACGCCAACCGCGACAAGGCGATGAAGCGGCTGCGCGCGATGCTGGCCGAGGCCGAAGCCGAACGCCGCGCGGCCGCGACGGCGCAGATCCGCCGACTGCAGGTCGGCAGTGGCGACCGTAGCCAGCGCATCCGCACTTACAACTACCCGCAGGGCCGGATCACAGACCACCGGGTCGACGGCCTGACCCTCTACGACCTGCCCAACGTGCTCGAGGGCCAACTCGAGCCGCTCGTCGACCGCTTGTCGCAGGAACACCAGGCCGACGCACTGGCGCAACTGACCGCGCAATAAGCCCCCCCACCCGACGCCTCTGGCGTCGACCTCCCCCGCGCGCGGGGGAGGTGCGATGCTGGCGTCCTGACGTCCTGGCGTCCTGGCGAATCAGTTCGGCGCCCGACCTCCCCGCGCGCGGGAGGTGCCACTGAAGCGTCGGCGTCGCGACCATGCGTCACACCCGGCGGCCGGCGGGTGCGTGTGTGCCGGTGGTAATCTGACCGCATGAGCGCATTGAACGAACGTATTCCGCTGTCCATCTGCGTGTTGACGGTCTCCGACACCCGCACGGCCGCCAACGACACCTCGGGCGACTACCTCGCCGAGGCGTTGCGCGCCGACGGCCACCGCGTCGCCGAGCGCGCCCTGTTGCCCGACGACCGCTACGCGATGCGCGCGCTGGTCTCGCGCTGGATCGCCGATCCCGATGTCGACGGCATCCTGGTCACCGGCGGCACCGGCTTCACCGGTCGCGATTCGACGCCAGAAGCGCTGCTGCCCTTGCTCGACAAGGAGATGCCGGGCTTCGGCGAACTGTTCCGCGCAGTGTCGTTCGAGGAGATCGGCACCTCGTCGCTGCAGTCGCGCGCATTCGCCGGCCTGGCGAACGCGACCTTCGTCTTCGCCCTGCCCGGCTCGACCTCGGCCTGCACGACGGCGTGGGAGCGGATCATCCGCCACCAGCTCGATTCGACCACCCGGCCCTGCAACCTGGCGACGATCCGTCCGCGCCTGAAGGAGTGACGGCGCGCGTGCGCGCCGACTGCGGCTACGAGGCCTCGGCCAGCACCTGACGCACGAACGGGACGGTGAGCCGGCGCTGCGAGGCCAGCGAGGCGCGATCGAGCCGGTCGAGCAGTGCGGTCAGCGCCGGCAGGTCGCGATCGACCCGGCGCAACAACCAATCGATCGTCGCCGCGTCGACCTGCAGGCCGCGGCGTTCGGCCCGCAGGCGCAGCAGCGTATGCCGGCCCGTGTCGTCGAGCGGCGCCAGGGCCACGCGCACACTCTGCGCAAGCCGCGAGCGCAGGTCGGGCAAGCGCAGCGCCAACCCCTCGGGCGGCTGGTCGGCGGTGTAGAACACGCTGCGGCCGGCATCGTGCAGCCGGTTGTGCAGGTCGAACAGCGCGACCTCGTCATCGCGATCCCCGGCGATCGCCTCCAAGCCATCGACCGCGACCAGATCATGCCCCTGCAAGGCCTCGGCGGCCGCGCGCACGCGCCCGGCCAGGCTGCGCAAGGGCAGGTAGACCGCGCTGCGGCCAAGTTGCTCGGCCTGCGCGCACAGCGCGATCGCCAGGTGGGTCTTCCCGGTACCGGCCGGGCCGGCGACGTACAGCGCCCGGCGTGCACCAGCCAGCGCGAAGTCACGCAACTGCGGCATCAGCGCCGGGTCGTCGGCGACGAACGTGTCCAGCCGCTGGTCCGGCGGATAGCGCAGCGCCAGCGGCAATTGCGGCGATGGCGCGCTCATCGCGTCGGATCGACCGGGTCGTCGGTCCGGCTGTCGTGCGGCACTGCGATGCTGCTGCCTGCCAATGCAATCGTCGGCTTGTCGCCCGCGTAGAGCTTGCTCTGGGTGTAGCGCTCGTGTGCGTAGCGCAACAGCACATTGGCCACCGCGGCCATCGGCAACGCCAGCAGCATGCCCAGGAAGCCGAACAACTGGCCGCCGGCCAGCACTGCAAAGATCACCGCGGCCGGATGCAGGCCGATCCGGTCGCCGACCAGGCGCGGGGTCAGCACGTAGCTTTCGACGAGCTGGCCAATCGTGAACACCACGCCGATCAGGATCAGCAGCGTCCAGTCGAAGCCCTGGACTTGCACGATTGCCGCGATCAACGCCATCAAAATGCCGACGGTCGCGCCCAGGTACGGAATGAAGCTGATCAGCCCGGCGATCATGCCGATCAGCAGACCCAGGCGCAGACCGACCAGCGACATGCCCACCGCATAGATCGCGCCCTGTCCCAGCATCACCAGGAACTGGCCGCGCAGGAAACCGCCAAGCGATTCGCTGGTCTCGCGCGCCAGCCGATTCGCGGTGCCGATGTGGTCGCGCGGCACCAGCGAGGCGCAGCGCTCGACCAACAGGTCCCAGTCGCGCATGAAATAGAACGTCAGGATCGGCACCAGCACCAGGTTGATCACCACCGCGAGCAGCGCGAAGCCCGAGCGCGACAGGTAGCCCAGCACCGCCGCGGCGACGCCGCCGGCCTGCTGCCAGTGTTCACGGATCAGCTCGATCAACCGGTCGGTATCGAGCCAGGCGACGACCTCGTAGCCGGTGCGCTGCTCGATCCAAGGCAGCGCGGTGCCGATGATCCAGTCGCGGTAAGCCGGCAGGCTGTCGACGAGGGTCACGATCTGCCGTTCGATCATCGGCACCAGGATGATCAGCACCAGCGCCAGCAGCAGCGTCATCAGCGCGAAGACCAGCGAGACCGCCAGCGTGCGCGAGTGACCGCGGCGCTCGATGCGATCGACCAGCGGGTCGCCCAGCCAGCCCAGCAGCGCGGCCAGCACGAACGGCGTGAGCACCGGGCCCAGTTGCCCGATCACCCAGGCGACCGCGACCAACGCCAATCCCCATTGCAGGCGCCGGAGGAAACGCGCGATGTCGGCGTTCGCGGGATCGTGCTCGGTCATGGTCGTCCTGGCGCGATCAGCGCAGGTGGAAAGTGGGGGTCACGCCCTCGGGGGCGCCGTCGGCCTCGACCAGCACGTTCTCGTCGGCCATGCGGCGGAAACCGCTCAGCCCGGTCAGCAGGTCGAGCTGCACCTCCAGCCCGCGCGGCGTCGCGCGCAGCGGACGGATCGCACGGACCACCGACATCCGCTGCAACTGCGCCGACAGGCGGATGAAGTCGGCGCTGCTGTTGATGCCGGTGAACAGGATCGCTTCGGTCGAAGGCGTGCCGGCCGGGCTGGCCTTGGCGTAGCGGCGGGTCAGCGCGTCGGCCGCGCCGTCGGCGCCGGTCGGCAGGATCCGCCGGGCGTCGTCGCCGGTTTCGCTCCAGCGCGCCAGCACCCGGCCGCCATCGACGAAGATCCAGTCGGCCTTCCAGCCGCTGCCGTCGCGGTAGAGCTTGCCGACCAGTTGCATCGGTGGGTTGTAGCGCGCCGAGATGCGGGCGATCGCGGCGGTGTCGCCCCGCCAGATCGCGCCGACGGCGGCCTGCTCGGCGGCGCTGCCGCCCGGCAGCCCGAGCCGGTAACCGCGCTCGATCGCGCGCTGAAGCACCGGCCGGGCGACGTTGTTCTGCTGCAGGCCGACCAGCCGCGGCCCGGAGCCGTCGTCGATGGCTAGCCACAGCACCGGCTTGGGCCGCGGATCGGGCCATACCGGCAGGCCGAGCGCGGCCGCCACGCCGTCGACATCCTCGGGACGGAAGCGCACCACCAGGGTCGTGGTGAAGGTCGGCGAGCCGCGCGAGGACACGCCCTCGTCCTGGCGGTAGTCGTAGCCCTCTACATATTGTTCTGCGCGCCGCAGTTCCTGCGACACGCCCGGCCGCTGGGCGACCCCGCGGTCGCCCGACAGCTTGCCCAGCACCTGGGCCAGCGCGCGCGAGAAACCCGCGGTACGTTCGTTCTCGTTCTGGCTGCGCACCGGGATCTCGGCCGCGTACAGGCCGGTGCCTTCAGCGCGGTCGCCCTCCATGCGCTGCGCGGCCGCCTGGCCGGCGGACAGCAGCAGGGCGGCCAATAGCCACGCCATCATTCCCAACGAGCGCTTCGGGCGGTGCATCCGGTTGATCCTGAGTCGGGGGGACATCGACGCGGGATGGTGCCACAAACCGCGCGAGCGGTTCGTGGCGATACGCCGACGCGCCGACCGCGGCAGGCCGGCCGCGGCTGCTAGAATCCCCGGTCCTTTCCGCTTCGCGACGGCCGCCGTGACCGCCCCCACTCCCCTGACCTACCGCGATGCCGGCGTCGACATCGACGCGGGCAATGCACTCGTCGAACGCATCAAGCCGCTGGTCAAGCGCAGTTTCCGGCCCGAGGTCATGGGTGGCCTGGGCGGATTCGGCGCGCTGTTCGACCTGTCGGGCAAGTACCGCGAGCCGGTGCTGGTCTCGGGCACCGATGGCGTGGGCACCAAGCTCAAGCTCGCCCAGCAGCTGGGCCGTCACGACACCATCGGCATCGACCTGGTCGCGATGTGCGTCAACGACGTGCTGGTCCAGGGCGCCGAACCGCTGTTCTTCCTCGACTACTTCGCCACCGGCAAGCTCGACATCGACACCACGGCCGCGGTCATCGGCGGCATCGCCCGCGGCTGCGAACTGTCGGGCTGCGCGCTAATCGGCGGCGAGACCGCCGAAATGCCGGACATGTATGGCATCGGCGAGTACGACCTGGCCGGCTTCACCGTCGGCGCGGTCGAGAAGTCGGAACTGCGCGACGGCGGCAAGGTCCAGGCCGGTGACGTGCTGGTTGGCATCGCGTCCAGCGGTCCGCATTCGAACGGCTATTCGCTGATCCGCCGCATCTTTGATCGGGCCGGCAGCCCGGCCGAGGTCGAAGTCGGCGGCGTGAAGCTGGTCGATGCGCTGATGGCGCCGACCACGCTGTACGTCAAGCCGGTGCTCGAGCTGCTGCGCGGGCCGCTCGGACCGCAGTTGCATGCGATGGCGCACATCACTGGTGGCGGCCTGACCGAGAACATCATCCGAGTGGTTCCAGACGGCCTCGGCCTGACGATCGACGCGTCGTCGTGGCCGCTGCCACCGGTATTTGAATGGCTGCAGGGCGAAGGCGCGGTCGCCGACCACGAAATGTGGCGCACCTTCAATTGCGGCATCGGTTTCGTGCTGGTGGTGCCGGCCGACAGCGTCGGGGCGTTCGGCACCGCGCTCGATGGCCTGGGCCTGGCCCACTGGTCGATCGGCGAGGTCGTCGCGCACAGCGACGGCGAGCGCGTACGTATCGGCTGAGCCGGCCGCATGCACGCCGAACCCGACCACGTGCCCTACGCGCCCCCCGGGTCCCGAGCCCGGCCGCGCCCGCATTGTCGCCGGCGCAGATCGATGGGCAACTGCGCACGCTCTCGGTCCTGCACCATGTCCTGGGTGCGCTGTCGCTGGCCGGGAGCCTGCCGCTGCTGGTGCTGCTGGTGTTCGGCGTCGTCAATGAAGCTGCGGACGACTTCGCTGATCCGGGCGGGGTCAGCACGATCGCGGTGGTCGGCGCGCTGGTCCTGGCCGCGCTGGCCGGCGGCGCCCTGTGCATCCGCGCCGGCTTCGATCTCGCACGCCGTCGACGCCACGGCTTGTGTGTGGCGGTCGCCGCGCTCGTGTGCCTGAACTTTCCGCTGGGCACGGCACTTGGTGTCTACGCGCTGGTCGTGCTGTCGCGCCCCGACGTGCACGCCGCATTCTCTGCCACCGGCCCCACTCGATGACGCTGCGCATCGCGGTGCTCGCCTCGGGTCGGGGCAGCAACCTGCAGGCGATCCTCGACGCGATCGCCGCCGGCACGCTCGACGCGACCGTGGCCGGCGTCTGGTCGGATCGCGGCGATGCCGGCGCGCTGGAACGCGCGCGCGCTGCCGGGATCCCGGCGCAGGCCGTGCGCCCACGCGACCACGCCGACCGCCACGCGCACGACGCCGCACTGTTCGCAGCGATCGACGCCGCCGCGCCCGAGCTGATCGTCTGCGCCGGTTATATGCGCCTGATCGGCGCCGCGGCTGTCGAAGGGCGCGCCGGCCGGATGATCAACATCCATCCCTCGCTGCTGCCGGCCTTCAAGGGCCTGCACACCCATCGCCAGGCACTGGCGGCCGGGGTCGACGAACATGGGGCCAGCGTGCATTTCGTGACCGCCGACCTCGACGGAGGGCCGGTGATCGCCCAGGCGCGCGTCCCGGTGCACCCCGGCGACGACGAGACCGCGCTCGCCCAGCGGGTCCTGACGCGCGAACATCCGCTGCTGCTGGAAACCCTGCGCTGGATCGCCGCCGGGCGGGTCCAGCTGAACGCGGCCGGCGCGGTGCAGATCGACGGCCGGATCGCAGTGGCGCCGCTTCAGCTGGCAGCCAACCAGCGCTTCCCATGATGGCCGCCGAATGCGCCCTCTCCTCGCCCTCGTTGCCGGCCTGCTGATCGCCTGGATGCCCGCCGGCCGGGCGGCGCCGCTGCAGCCGTTCGTCGCAACCTACGAGGCCTGGTACCAGGGCCGCCAGGCGGGCACCGCAACCATGCGGCTGCAGCCCGACGGGCCGAATTGGCAGATCGACTTAAGCATCCGCGGCAATCGCGGGTTCGCCGGCATTCTCGGGCTGAACGTCGAGCAGGGCACCCGCTTCGACGTCGTCGGCGAGACCTTCCGCCCGCTGACTCAGCACACGCTGCGCAAGGCGGCGGTGCTGTTCAACCGCCGCACCGAGGGCATCTACGACTGGGCACGGGGCCTTGCGACCTGGACCGGCGACATCAGCAAGCGCCGCCGCGCCCCGGTGCCACTGCAGCCCGGCGACATGAGCGCGCTGCTGATCAACCTGGCGATCGTCCGCGACGCCGCCCCGGGCGCGGCGCTGCAGTACCGCTTCGTCGACGGCGGCCGCGCACGCGACTATGCCTACCTCACCGCGCCCGAGCCGGAGATCGTCCAGGTCGCCGACGTCAGTTATTCGGCGTTGCGGGTTTCACGGACCAACGGCGGCAATGACGAGATGATCGTCTGGATCGCCGATGGCGTTCCCACCCCCATCCGCATCCTGCAACGCGAAGACGGCGAAGACGCGATCGACCTGCGCCTCGTCGAATACCAAGGAGTTCCCTAAATGCCCCAGACGACCCGCCGCCCCCGCCTGCTCGCCGCCTGCGGCGCCGCCCTGCTGTCGCTCGCCGCTCTGCCGGCGCTGGCGCTCGAGCCCTTCACCGCGAGCTACCAGACGACCTTCATGGGTCTGCGTGGGCAGGCCGACATGAAGCTCGCCCGCGAAGGCAGCGAACGCTGGAAGTACAGCCTCAATGTCACGGGTGCCGGCGCCCGGCTCGAACAAAGCACGGTGTTCGAAGCCAACGGCGACCAGTGGCGGCCGATCAGCAGCACCGACTCCCAGCGCGGCGAATCGGGTCTGGCGGCGATGCTGGTCAAGCGCCGCAGTGTCAACGCGACCTACGACTGGAACGCCGGCGAAGCGCGCTGGAGCGGGGACGTCAAAGATGACCAGGGCGGCCCGGTGAAGCTGCAGCCCGGCGACCTGGACGGCATGCTGATGAATCTGGTGCTGGTGCGCGACGTGCAGGCCGGCCGTTCGCCGCTGCGCTATCGCCTTGTCGAGGACGGCCGCAGCAAGCGCCAGGTGTTCGAGCGCCAGGGCACCGAGGCGGTGACGGTCGGCGGTCGGACGCTGCAGGCGACCAAGGTGGTGCGCACCGACGGACGGCGCGAGATCGTGGCCTGGATCGTCGACGATCTGCCGGTCCCGGCCCGGCTGCTGCAGCGTCGCGACGGCAGCGACCATATCGACATGCGCCTGCAGTCGGTGAACTGAGCGCAACTGGCGACAGAACGAACAAGGCCCCGCATTGCGGGGCCTTGTTTTTGGCGTGATGACGGCAGACCGCCTAGGTCAAAACCGGGGTCAGAGTGCAATTTCGCGAGGCGAAATCGACTCTGACCCCTGGCTACGGCGCGGCGGGCGTGGTCCGGCACTCGACGCGGATCGACTCGCCCGAGCCGCGTCGGCGGTAGTCGACGCAACTGCGGGCGCCGTCGGTCGTGCGCACGGCGACGATCGTGAAGAAGCCCTGCAACACTTCGCTGCGGGTCAACTCACCGTCCTCGTTCCAATCCATGTCCTTGAACGCGATGCCGCTCAAGGCCGCCGCGCCGGTGTAGCGCATCCAGCCCAGCGCCAGCAACACCACGGCGAGCGTCGCGAACAACGCCACCCGCCGGCTCGACATGCGACCGCGGAACGCCATCGTCAGCGTACCCGCCGGATGTTCGCGCCGAGGCCGCCGAGCTTGCGCTCGATGTGCTCGTAGCCGCGGTCGAGGTGGTAGATGCGGTCGATCGTGGTGTCGCCCTCGGCGACCAGACCGGCGAGGATCAACGATGCCGAAGCGCGCAGATCGGTCGCCATCACCGGCGCACCGCTCAGGCGCTCCACCCCGGTGACCGAAGCCCGCGGCCCGTCGATGTCGATCTCCGCGCCCAGGCGCATCAGTTCGTTGACGTGCATGAAGCGGTTTTCGAAGATCGTCTCGTCGATCGTGCCACGCCCCTCGGCGATGCAGTTGAGCGCCATGAACTGGGCCTGCATGTCGGTCGGGAACCCGGGATGCGGGGCGGTGACGATGTCGACCGCGCGCGGGCGGCGGCCGTGCATGTCGAGCGTGATCCGATCACCGTCGATCGTGATCTCGGCACCGGCCTGGCGCAGCTTGTCGAGCACCGCGCCGAGCGTATCGGGACGCGTGGACGTGGCGGTCACCCGTCCGCCGGTCATCGCCGCGGCGACCAGGAACGTGCCCGTTTCGATGCGGTCGGCGACGACCGCATGCTGCGCGCCGTGCAGCGTCTCCACGCCGCGGACCTCGATGCGCGAGGTGCCGGCGCCGCGGATGTCGGCGCCCATCGCGACCAGGCACTGCGCCAGGTCGACGATCTCCGGTTCGCGCGCAGCGTTGTCGATCACCGTGTCGCCCTCGGCCAGCGTCGCGGCCATCAGCACGTTCTCGGTCGCGCCGACGCTGATCGTCTCGAACGCCACGTGCCCACCGCGCAGGCGCTGCGCGCGGGCGCGGATGAAACCGTGCTCGACGGTGATCGTCGCGCCCAGCGCCTCGAGCGCCTTGATGTGCAGGTCCACCGGCCGGGCGCCGATCGCGCAGCCGCCGGGCAGCGCCACTTCGGCCGCGCCAAAGCGCGCCAGCAGCGGCCCAAGCACCAGCACCGAGGCGCGCATCGTACGCACCAGTTCGTACGGCGCGACGTGGCTGTGCACCCCGCGCGGATCGACGATCACCCGCGCGCCGTCGACGTCGTGCTCGACGCCGGCACCGAGGCCGGCCAGCAGCTTGGCCGTGGTCAGCACGTCGTGCAGATGCGGGACATTGCCGATCTCGACCGGCGCGTCGGCCAGCAGCGTCGCGCACAGGATCGGCAGCACCGCATTCTTGGCGCCGGAGATGCGGACCTCGCCCTGCAGCGTGGCGCCGCCGGAGACGATGATGCTGTCCATCAGCCCTGCCCCGTCTGCCGCGCGTGTTCGTCGGGGGTCAGCGTGCGCAGCGCCAGCGCGTGGATCTCACCGCCCATACGCGCACCGAGCGTGGCGTACACCATGCGATGGCGGGCCAGCGGCAGCTTGCCGGCGAAGGCGGGCGAGACGACCAGCGCTTCGAAATGGACGCCGTCGGCGCCCTCCACATGCACATGGGCGTCGGGCATGCCCTGCTGGATGAGTGCGGTGATGGTGCGGGTATCCAAGTCTTCGATCCTGTGGGCGCCGCAGGACGGGGCCGGGCGCCGCCTCGCGTGAAGCGGGGATGAGCCGTCTTCGACGCCGCCGACGGTCGCGGGCATTCACGCCGGGAAGCGCATAAAATGAACGGCTTAGCCTAACGGAAAAGACCCTTGCCGGATACGTTCGACGACGCGGCCCAGGCCGTCTCCGCCCGCCCCGCCACGCGTAGGGTGGCGTTCGCCGACAGCGGGCGTCAGGTGTTCGAGGTCGAGGTCCAGGGCCTGCACGCCGTGGCCGCCCGACTCGACGGCGCCTTCACCGCCGCCTGCACGCGCATCCTCGAGTGCCGCGGCCGGGTCGTGTGCACCGGCATGGGCAAGTCCGGCCATATCGCGCGCAAGATCGCCGCGACCCTGGCCTCGACCGGCACCCCGGCGTTCTACGTGCATCCGGGCGAGGCCGGGCACGGGGATCTGGGCATGATCACCGACGCCGACGTGGTGTTGGCGCTGTCGTACTCGGGCGAATCGGACGAGATCCTGATGCTGCTGCCGGTGCTCAAACGCCAGGGCAATGGCCTGATTGCGATGACCGGCCGCCCGGCGTCGACACTGGCCACGGCCGCCGACATCCATCTCGACATCAGCGTGCCGGCCGAGGCCTGCCCGCTGGCGCTGGCGCCGACCAGCAGCACGACCGCCTCGCTGGTGATGGGCGATGCACTGGCGGTGGCGCTGCTGGACGCGCGCGGCTTCACCGCCGACGACTTCGCCCGCTCCCACCCGGCCGGCGCGCTCGGCCGCCGATTGCTGCTGCACATCCGCGACGTCATGCATGGCGGCGACGAGGTGCCGGCGGTGCGTGCGGACGCCTCGCTGGCCGATGCGCTGATGGAGATGAGCCGCAAGCGGCTGGGCATGACCGTCGTCGTCGACGAGGCGCAGCGGCTGATCGGCCTGTACACCGACGGCGACCTGCGGCGCACGCTCACCGACCCGAACATCGATGTGCGCGATGCCCGCATCGCCGACGTCATGACCCGCGACCCGATTGCGATCGACGCCGACGCGCTGGCGGTGGAAGCCGCACGCCTGATGGAGACGCGCAAGATCACGATGCTGCCGGTGCTCGACGCCGAGCGCCGGGTCGTGGGCGCCCTCAATATTCAGGACCTGTTGCGCGCCCGCGTGGTGTAACCCCACTCTCCATTCATGGACAGAACGACACCGATGCCCGCCTCCCTTTTCGACCACGTGCCGCCCGATGTGCTCGCGCGCGCGGCGCGCGTGCGCCTGGCGTGCTTCGACGTCGACGGCACGCTGACCGACGGCGGGCTCGGCTTCGACAGCGAGGGACGGGAGATCAAGACCTTCCACGTCCACGATGGCCAGGGCCTGGTGCTGCTGCGCAAGGCCGGCATCACGGTGGCGATGGTCACGGCGCGTCCCGGCGGCATCGTGGAGCGCCGCGCCGCCGACCTGGGCGTGCAGGCGCACGTGCATGTCGCCGACAAGCGGGCCCGGGTCGTCGCGCTGTGCGCCGAGCTCGGCCTGGATGACGACCAGGTCGCGTTCATGGGCGACGACCTGGCCGACGTCGGTGCGATGCGCGAGGCCGGCCTCGCCGTGGCCCCGGCCGACGCCAACGCCTGCGCCGTTTCGGCGGCGCACTGGCGCACGCGCGCACCCGGCGGGCGCGGCGCGGGCCGCGAGCTGTGCGACCTGATCCTGCATGCGCAGGGGCGTCTGGCGACGATCCACGCCGACGGGCGGATCTCGTGAACTGGCGTCTGGGACTGACGCTGTTGCTGCTCGCCGGCGCGCTGGTGTCGGGCTGGTCGGCCTGGCGCCAGAAGGACCGGTTGGCCGTCGACGGCCCCGCCGATACCCGCACTGACTATCTGCTGCGCGATTTCGATCTCGTCGCGCTCGACAGCGACGGTCGCGAGGCATTCGCAGTGCAGGCGCCGCAACTGCAGCAGACCCCGGGCGCGCGCACGCTGGAACTGGTCACTCCGGTGTTCAACATTCCTGCCGAATCCGGCGGCCACTGGCAGGTCCGGTCCAAGACCGGCTGGGTGTCGGAGGACAACGAACTGGTGCGCTTGCGCGGCGAGGTCACCGCGACCAGCCCCGACGGCGCGCCGCGCCCCACGACGATGCGCACCGAGGCGCTCGACGTGTTCCCGCAACGCAACCAGGCCGCCTCCGACGCGCTCGTGGACGTGGTCCAGCCCGGCTCTACAATGCAGGGCACGGGCATGCGCGCCGATCTCGAGTCGGGGCGGATCGAACTCCTTTCCCAGGTCAAATTCCGCAATGAACCCAATTCCCGCCGCTAGCCTGCTCCTCGTCCTGGCCCTTGCGCCCGGCGCCGTCCTGGCCAAGGCAGCCGACCGCAACCAGACGCTGTCGGTCGACGCCGGCGGCAGCGACTGTTCGGTCAGCAACGAGCAGTTGCCCTGCCTGTTCACCAACGGCGTGACCATCAGCCAGGGCACGCTCGAGATCCAGGCCAGCCGCGCCGACGTGCGCCGCCACGGCGGTGAGTTCCAACGGGTGATCCTGACCGGCGGCCCGGTCAAGATGAAGCAGCAGATGGACGACGGCGGCTGGGTCGACGCCACCGCCGCCCAGGCCGACTACAACATGCCCAACGACACGGTCGTGCTGACCGGCAACGCGATCGTCAACCAGCCTGGTCGCGGCCGCATGGAGGGCGAGCGGATCGTCTACAACATGTCCACCGGCCAGGTGCAGGGCGGCGGCGAGGGCCAGGGCCGCGTGCGCATGCAGTTCGAGCCGCGTAACCGCCAGCCGGCGCAGCCGTCCGCCACGCCCGCCACGCCCGCCACGCAGCCTGCGGCCCAGCCGGGAACCGGAGGCGGCCGCTGATGCTCGTCGCCGAGGGGTTGCGCAAGCGCTACAAACAGCGCGAGGTCGTCAAGGAATTCGGGCTGACGCTCGAGGCGGGCGAGGTCGTCGGCCTGCTCGGTCCCAACGGCGCCGGCAAGACCACCTGTTTCTACATGATCGTCGGCCTGGTCCCGGCCGATGCCGGACGCATCGTGCTCGACGGTCACGACATCACCGCCGAGCCGATGTACACCCGGGCCAAGCGCGGCGTCGGCTACCTGCCGCAGGAACCCTCGGTGTTCCGCAAGCTCAGCGTGGCCGACAACATCATGCTGGTACTCGAACTGCGCGAGGACCTCGATAAGCCGGGCCGCGACAAGGCGCTGGCCGATCTGATGGACGAATTGCAGATCAGCCACGTCGCCGACCAGGCTGGCGCCAGCCTGTCGGGCGGTGAACGCCGCCGGGTGGAGATCGCGCGCGCGCTCGCCGCCAACCCGCGGATGATCCTGCTCGACGAACCCTTCGCCGGTGTCGACCCGATCTCCGTCGGCGAGATCCAGCGCATCGTCACCCATCTCAAGGAACGCGGCATCGGCGTGCTGATCACCGACCACAACGTCCGCGAGACCTTGGGAATCTGCGACCGCGCGTATATCCTCAGCGATGGCGGCGTGCTCGCGCAGGGAGCGCCCGAGGCGCTGTTGGCCGATCCGGACGTGCGCCGCGTTTACCTTGGGGATTCCTTCCGTCTGTAACGTGCTCGCGTATCCGGCCATGGAGATCCGGGGACGATGAAGCCACGGTTGCAGACATCGCAGGGCAGCACTTGGTCCTGACGCCGCAGTTGCGTCAGGCGCTGCATCTGCTGCAGCTCTCGGCGGTGGAACTGGAGACCGAGATCGCGGCTGCGGTCGAGAGCAATCCGTTGCTCGACTGGGACGATGCCCCGATGCCGGCCCCATCGAGCGCGGGCGAGCGCAGCGATGGCCAGGCCGCTGGCGACGACACGCCCGACGCGCCGGACCGGGCACACGACGACGAGGCCGCCGCTCCCGCCTGGGACGGCGACGATGGCTGGCAGGCCGCCGGCGGACAGCGCAGCGACGCCGACAGCGAAGGCGACGGCGATCCGGCCGATCGCATCATCCAGTCCGAAGACCTGCGCGACCACCTGTCCTGGCAGTGGCATCTGAGCACGGTCTCGCCGCGGGATCGCAATATCGGCATCGCACTGATCGATGCGATCGATGACGATGGCTATCTGCGCGAAACGCTCGCGGGCATCGCCGAGGCGCTGTTGCCCGAGACCCGCGCCACCGAGGCGGAGATCGCCGCGGTGCTGTACCGGATCCAGCGCTTCGACCCGCCGGGGGTTGGCGCGCGCGACCTGGGCGAGTGTCTGCGGCTGCAACTCGAGGCGCTGCCTGCCGACACCCCCGGGCGCGCCATCGCGCTGCAGGCGGCGACCACGCATATCGAGCGATTGCCCAGGCTCGGCCCGCAGGGCCTGGCCGATGCACTGGGCCAGACGCTGGAGCAGGCACAGACCGCGCTGCAGTTGCTGCGCAGCCTCGACCCGCGGCCCGGCGCACGCATCGGCGGCGTGCCGCAAGACAACTACGTCACCCCCGACTGCGTGATCAGCCGCCACAACGGCGTCTGGCGCGTCACGCTGGCCGGCCGCCAGCATCCACGGCTGACGATCCATCGCGGCTACGAACGCATGATCGAGCACGCCTGCAGCAGCGACGCGGGCTACCTGCGCGGGCGGCTGCAGGAGGCGCGCTGGCTGCTGCGCAACCTCGAGGCGCGCGGCGACACCCTGCTCAAGGTCGTGCGCTGCCTGGTGCGCCAGCAGTCGGGATTCCTGGAGTTCGGCGAACGCGCATTGCGGCCGCTGACCTTGCGAGAGGTCGCCGAGGAGATCGGCATGCACGAATCGACCGTCTCGCGCGCGGTCGCGCGCAAGTACGTGCATACCCCGCGCGGCACCCTGCCGCTGAAGGCGTTCTTCGCATCGGGCATCGGCACCGAAGGCGGCGGTGAGGCCTCGAGCACCGCGATCCAGCAGATGATCCGCGGCCTGATCGACGCCGAGGATCCGCGCAAACCGCTGTCGGATGCGCGCCTGGCCGACCTGCTCAAAGCCGCCGGGGTGCCGGTCGCACGCCGCACCGTGGCCAAGTACCGCGAGGCGATGCAGATCGCCTCATCCCACGAACGCGTTCGCATCGCCTGAACTTCCCGCCCCGCACGATGGTCCCTAGGGGTGCGACCGGTGGCCGCTTGTCAGCCACGCCGGCCGCGCTACTCTGAACCCGACCGCCGGCACATCGACCGACGGTCCGTTTCCTACCTTGAAGGAGGTTGCCGATGCACGTCGAGACCCATGGCCATCAGATCGAAGTGACGCCCGCCCTGCGCGAGTACGTGGAGACCAAGCTGCAGAAGCTCTCCCGGCATTTCGACGGCCCGCTGGAGGTCCGCGTCCAGCTCAGCCTGGAGAAGCCCGACCACAAGGCCGAGGCAACGCTGACGATCGCCGGCAAGACCCAGCACGTCGATGCCAGCGCAGTCGACATGTACGCCGCGATCGACCTGCTGACCGACAAGCTCGACCGGATCGTCGTCAAGCATCGCAAGAAGATCGTCGACCATCATCGCGGTGAGAACCCCGCCCGCGACGGTACGTTCGGCTGATCGTTCCCTGGCCGGCCGCGGCGACGCGGCCGGCCGACACCGACGGGCCGGAGACATCGCCCGTATTCCCTTCCCCAGGCCGCAGGCGACGTGCCCGCCGCGACCCGGACCGCGCGCTGCGACGACCCCGCGTCGAATCGGGCTAGACTGCTGGCCCCACGCCCCGTCCTCGAGCCCGCTCGGCATGCCTCTTTCCGATCTGCTCTCGGCCGACCGCATCGTGATGCTGGTCGCGCCTGGTTCCCGCGACGCTGTGCTGGATTCGGCCGCGCGCCTTTTGTCCGGCAATTCGCCCACCATGACCCCGCTGCTCGGCCGCGCCCTGCGCGAACGCGAGCAGTTGGGCAGCACCGGCATCGGACGCGGCGTCGCGATTCCCCATGCACGCAGCGGCGCGTTCCACGAGCCGCGCGCGGCGTTCCTGCGGCTGTCGTCGCCGGTCGACTTCGGCGCCGCGGACGGCGAGTCGGTCGACCTGGTCTTTGCGATGTGCGTGCCCGAACACCTGGTCGAGCAGCACCTGCAGTTCCTGTCGGGCCTGGTGGAGCGCTTCTCCGATGGCGCCTTCCGCGACGCGCTGCGCGGTGCGCACGACCGTCACGCGCTGCAGGCGCTGCTGCTCGACGATGTCGGACAATCGACTGCGGCCAACGCATGAACGCGACCATCGAAGCGCAGGAACTGTTCGCGCAGTTGCACGATCGACTGGGGCTGCGCTGGCTGGCCGGCCAGCATGGCGCGCAACGCTCGCTCGAGGCGGTGGAGACGATCGCCCGCCGCCCGTCGCTCGCCGGCTACCTCAACATCATCTATCCCAACAAGGTGCAGATCCTGGGCACCGAGGAGCTGGCCTGGCTCGACGGATTGGATTCGCGGCTGCGCTGGGAGACCATCGAGCGCATCGTCCAGTACCGTCCGCTGGCGCTGGTCATCAGCAAGGACCAGCCCTGCCCCGAAGATCTGCGCGAGGCGGCCGAGGAATCGCAGACCCCGCTGTGGAGCTCGCCCAACCGCGGCCACGAATTGCTGAACCTGTTGCAGTACCACCTGGCGCGCGTGCTCGCACCCCGGATCACGCTGCACGGGGTCTTTATGGAGATCTATTCGATCGGCGTGCTGATCACCGGCGAATCGGGATCGGGCAAGAGCGAACTGGCGCTGGAGCTGATCACCCGCGGCCACCGCCTGGTCGCCGATGACGCGCCCGAGTTCACCCAGATCGCACCGGACGTGCTCGACGGCACCTGCCCCGAGCTGCTGCAGGACCTGCTGGAACTGCGCGGCCTGGGTGTGCTCAACATCCGCGAGATGTTCGGCGACACCGCGGTCAAGCGGAACAAGTATCTGCGGCTGATCGTGCACCTGAGCCGGCCCAACGCCGATCCCCTGGCCGGCGACAGCGACGGCATGGTGCGCTTGACCGGCGACCTGGGCATCCGCCGCGTGCTCGACCTGGACGTGCCGCTGATCACGCTGCCGGTCATGCCCGGCCGCAACCTCGCGGTGCTCGCCGAGGCCGCGACCCGCACGCATGTGCTGCGCACCAAGGGCCTGGACCCGGCGGCAGCGTTCCTGGCCCGGCATTCGCAGTTCCTCGAGCGGGGCGCGCCATGACCGATGCCCCGCTGCTGTACGTGGTCAGCGGCCTGTCGGGCGCCGGCAAGTCGGTCGCGCTGCGCACGCTCGAGGACCTGGACTTCTACTGCGTCGACAACCTGCCGGCCGGCATGCTGGCCGAGTTCGTCGGCAACGTGACCCGCGCCGACGAGCCGCCGCGGCGGCTCGCGGTCGGCATCGACGTGCGCAACCGGCATACCGACCTGTCGCGGATCCCGACCTGGCTGGCAGAGGTCGGCCGCATGGGGCTGGATCCGCGCCTGGTGTTCTTCGAAACCGGCGACGAAATCCTGCTGCGCCGCTACGCCGACACCCGCCGCCGCCATCCGCTCAGCCGCGTCGGCGTGTCGCTGGCCGATGCGATCGCGTTGGAGCGCACCTTGCTGCGACCGTTGCGCGCGCTGGCCGACACGGTGATCGACACCAGCGACCTCAACGTCCACCAGCTGCGCCGGCGCGTAGTCACCGAACTGCAACTCGCCGACGACGACGCGCTGTCGCTGCTGTTCGAATCCTTCGCCTACCGGCGCGGCGTGCCGCCCGATGCCGACTTCGTGTTCGACGCCCGTGCGCTGCCCAATCCGCATTGGGATCCACGCCTGCGGCCGCTGTCGGGGCGCGATGTGGATGTGCGGACCTGGTTCGAGGCCCATGCCGAGGTCGGCGAGTTCGTGGCCCAGGTCACGCAGTTCCTCGACACCTGGCTGCCGCGCATGCGCAGTGCCACGCGCAGCTATGTCACCGTCGCGTTCGGATGCAGCGGCGGCCGGCATCGCTCGGTCTACCTGGCCGAGGCGCTCGCGCGCCATGCCCGCGAGACCGGTTGGCCGGACGTGGCGACCTGGCACCGCGAGCTCGACTGAGCGCCCCGCAGCGCGTGGCGGCGCACGGCTGCGCGGCAGGCGCGGACGCTGTATCGCGGCCGCGACGCTTCCGGGCGGTCCCCTCGCTCTGGTAACGTCCACGCATGGCCGTCGGCGTACTCCTCTTGACCCACGAAGGCATCGGCACTGCGATGCACGCGGTGGCCGTGCGCCTGTTGACGCAGCTGCCGCTGCGCACCGCGGTGTTCGAGGTGCCCTTCGACGAGGCGCTCGAGGTCTCATTGCCCAAGGCCAGCGCAGCGATGCGCACGGTGGACGATGGCGATGGTGTACTGATCCTCACCGATCTCTACGGCGCCAGCCCCAGCAATGTCGCAGCTCAGCTCGCGCGTCTCGGCACACCTGCCCGGCGCATCTCCGCACTCAGTCTGCCAATGCTGCTGCGGGTGATGAATTATCCTGAGCAGGCGCTCGACGCGTTGCCGGCCACAGCCGCGGCGGGCGCCCGCAACGGCGTCGTGCTCGACGACGCCTGATGCGCCGCCATCTTTTCGCTTCCAGGACAGGCCCCGCCCCCGATGATCGAACGTGAACTGCTCGTCGCCAACAAGCTCGGCCTGCATGCGCGCGCCACCGCCAAGCTGGTGCAGGTGCTGTCGGGCTTCCGCTGCAATGCGACGCTGGTCGCCAAGGGCCGCGAGGTCAACGCCAAGAGCATCATGGGGGTGATGCTGCTGGCAGCCGGCCACGGCACGCGGGTGGTGCTGCGGCTCGATGGCGACGACGAAGCCGCCGCGATGGAAGCGGCCGCCGCGCTGTTCGAACGCCGGTTCGACGAGGAGGGGTGATGAACGCCTCGCCGCCCGCCCGCGCAACCTGCCGTCCGGCGGCGGGCGAGCACGCCTGATGCGGCAGTCGCTGCACGGGCACGGCGCCTCGCGCGGGAACGCGCTGGGGCGCGCGCGCGTCCGCGAACCGCACGCGCTCGAAGTCGCCGAAGAGCGCATCGGCCCGGACCAGGCGCCGGCCGAGCTGGCGCGACTGCACGCCGCGATCGCCCAGGTGCGCGGCGAGATCCGCACGATGCGCGACCAGCTGCACGGCGCGCTGGCCCACGAGGTCGGCGAGTTCCTCGACCTGCACACGCTGCTGCTCGACGATCCGGAACTGCTGCAGGGCCTGGACGAGCTCGTCGGCACCGGACTGTACGGCGCCGACTACGCGCTGCGGCTGCAGCGCGACCGCCTGGCGGCGGTGTTCGAAGGCATGGACGATGCCTACTTCCGCAGCCGCATCGAGGACATCGACCACGTCATCGGCCGGGTGCACGCGGCGCTGCATGCGCACGAGGCCGAGTTGCAAGGCGTGGCCGGCGAGATCCTGGTGACCGATGCGATCGCGCCATCGGAGATCGGTCGGCTGCAGGCCCAGGGCGTGTTGGCCATCGTCACCTCGACCGGCAGCACGCTGTCGCATTCGGCGATCCTCGCCCGCAGCCTGCAGTTGCCGCTGATCGTCAACGCGCCGCAGGCGCTGGCCCAGATCAACGACGGTGCAGTGCTGGTCGTCGATGGCGGCACCGGCGAGATCGTCGTCGAGCCCAATGCCGAGGACCTGCGCGCCTATCGGGCGCGGTTGCGCGAGGAGAAGCGCGAGCGCAAGCAGTTGCGCCGGCTGCGGCGCGAGCCGAGCAAGACGCTCGATGGCGTCGACATGAAGCTGTGGGCCAATGCCGAATCGCGCGAGGACGTCGCCGAGGCGCACGCGCTGGGCGTGGCCGGCGTCGGCCTCTACCGCACCGAATTCCTGTTCCTGCAGAGCCGCGAAATCCCCGACGAGCACGCGCAGTTCCGCGCCTATCGCGACCTGGTGCTGGGCATGACCGGTCGCACGGTGACGATCCGCACGCTCGACATCGGCGCCGACAAGGCCGACGACACCGGGCTGGCCCTGCGCCACGAGCCCAATCCCGCGCTGGGCCTGCGCGGGGTGCGGCTGTCGATGGCGCGCAACGGCTTGCTGGAGACCCAGTTGCGGGCGATCGCGCGGGCTTCGGGTTACGGCCCGGTGCGGGTGCTGGTGCCGATGGTCAGCGGGCGCGAGGAGATCGTCGCGGTGCGCCGGTTGCTGGACCGGGTCCAGCGCGACCTGCGCGCCGAGGGGCACGAGACCGCCGAGCGGATCGCGTTGGGGGCGATGATCGAGGTGCCCTCGGCGGCGATCGCGCTGCCCACGTTCGTGCGCGAGCTCGACTTCCTGTCGATCGGCACCAACGACCTGGTGCAGTACCTGCTGGCGGCCGATCGCAACAACGACGCGCTCGGCGACCTGTACTCGCCGTTGCACCCGGCGGTGATCCGCCTGCTGCACGGCATCGTGCGCGTGGCGCGCGCGCGCGGCATCCCGGCCTCGGTCTGCGGGGAGATTGCCGGCGATGCGCGCTTCACACCGCTGCTGCTGGCGCTGGGCATCGAGGAACTGAGCCTGCACCCGTCGCCGCTGCTGGAAGTGCGCCGCGCGATCCGCGGGATCGACCTGCGCGCGCTGCGATCGCGGACGCCGGCGTTGCTGCGCGCACGCGACCGCGCGTCGATCGAACGCTGGCTCGACGCCGCGCAGCCGGCACGCGCGGCCGGCTGAGCCGATGCCGGCCGCGCCGGCACCCAACGCGCGCGAACCGATACGCTTGACCGGGGTGTGCAGATCGGCGGGCAGCGCGGATAATGCAGCGATGCATATCTGACCCAGTCGCGCCGCGTGCGTCGCGACGCGCAACGGAGCCGTTCATGGCCGAAGCCGTCCGCCACGACAAGACCGCGCGCCAGCTGCGCCTGCTCTCCGATGCCCTCGACAGCGGGCGGCTGGGGCCGGTACGGCGCATGGTCAACACGCTGGCGCCGGCCGAGATCGGCAACCTGCTCGAGTCCTTGCCCCACGACAAGCGCATCGTGGTCTGGGGGCTGGTCGATGCCGACGACGACGGCGAGGTGCTGGTCCACGTCGGCGACGAGGTCCGCGAGAGCCTGATCGCGGACATGGATCCCGACGAGCTGGTCGCAGCAGTCGAAGATCTCGATATCGACGACCTCGCCGACCTGGTCGAGGACCTGCCCGATGCGGTCATCGACACGCTGCTGCGCTCGATGGACCGGGAGAACCGCGAGCGCCTGGAACAGGTGCTCTCCTATCCCGAGGACACCGCCGGCCGATTGATGAACCCCGACGTGGTGACGGTGCGCGCCGACACCACGGTCGACGTGGTGCTGCGCTTCCTGCGCCTGCGCGGCGAACTGCCCGATCACACCGACCATCTGTATGTGGTCAACCGCCGCCACCAGCTGATCGGCTGGGTCGCGCTGCAGGATCTGGTGACCCGCGATCCCGGCACCCCGATCAACCGGCTGATCGACGACGAGCTCGACTCGATCCACGTCGACGAATCGGCCGATCAGGTCGCGCGCCAGTTCTCCGACAACGACTGGGTCTCCGCGCCGGTGGTCGACGACGGCAACGTGCTGCTGGGCCGGATCACCGTCGACGACGTGGTTGACATCATCCGTGAGCAGGCCGAGCACCAGGCCCTGGGCGCGGCGGGTCTGGACGAGGACGAGGACCTGTTCTCGCCGATCCGGCGTGCGGTGCGCGGCCGCGTGGTGTGGCTGGGCATCAATCTGCTGACCGCGTTCATGGCCGCTTTCGTGATCGGTCGCTTCGAGGCGACGATCGAAAAAGTCGTGGCGCTGGCGGTGTTGATGCCGATCGTCGCCGGCATCGGCGGCAATGCCGCGGTGCAGGTGCTCACGCTGATGGTGCGCGGCCTGGCGCTGGGCCAGGTGGGCGCCAGCAACGCCCGCATCCTGATGTGGAAGGAACTGCGCGTGGCGCTGATCAACGGCATGTTGATCGGCACCCTGGTCGCGCTGGTCGCGCTGGTCTGGTTCCACGACTGGGTGTTGTCGCTGGTGATCTTCACCGCGCTGGTGATCAACTTCTGCTCGGCCGCGACCGCTGGCGTGCTGCTGCCGTTGCTGCTCAAGCGGATGCGCGTCGATCCGGCGGTCGCCGGTACGGTCGTCGTCACCGCGGTGACCGACATCATGGGCTTCTTCAGCTTTCTCGGCCTGGCCACTGCGATCATGCTGCGCTGAGGACCGCACAAATGCCGCCGACCTCGCAACCGGGAAAGATCGCCAGTTGGGACGACGGTCGCGGCTACGGCTTTGTCGAGCCGCTCGATCCTGCCGACGGGCCGCGCGCGTTTTTCCACATCCGCGACTACGACCAGGGCGGCCGCCGGCCGGAAGTCGGCGAGATCGTGCGCTACACGCCCGAACGCCAGGCCGATGGCCGTTGGCGCGCCCATCGGGTGGTGCGGGTGTCGCTGGCCGCCACACGCGAACGCCGATTGCGCCAGGCACCGCCGGCCCCAAGGCCGCGCGCGCGCGGCCCGGTCGGCGCGCTGGCGATGCTGCTGACGATCGCGCTGTGGGCCGCGGCGCTGGCCTGGGGCATCGACGCCGGCTGCCTGCCCGCCATGCTCGTGCCAGGGCTGGGGGTCCTCAACTTGGTCACGTTCGGGATGTATGCGGTCGATAAGCGCGCCGCGCAGGCCGGACGCCGACGCACGCCCGAAGCCCAGTTGCACTTGTTCGAACTGCTCGGCGGCTGGCCGGCTGCCTGGCTCGCGCAACGCCTGCTGCGGCACAAGAGCGTCAAGCGCGCCTACCGTCATGTCTTCGTGGCGATGATCGCGCTGCATGCGATCGCCCTCGCCCTCGTCCTGCGGCCCGCCCTCTGAGCGCGCCCCCGTCCTGGAGCCACCGATGTCCCTGCCCCCCGATTCCACGTCCCGCCGCCGCGTGCTGCGCGGTCTCGCACTCGCTGGCGCCGGTGGCGCAGCCTGGCTCGCCGGCTGTCGCTCGTCGCCGTCCGCGCAGGCACCGGGCCGCTTCGTGCGCCGTACGGTCGAGGTCGGCGGACACCGCTACGCCTACCAGGTTTTCGTGCCGACGGCGGCCGTGCCCCGGCCACTGCCGGTGGTGTTGTTCCTGCACGGTTCGGGCGAACGCGGCAGCGACGGCGACAAGCAGACCCACGCCGGCCTGGGGCCGTACGTGCGCGCGCACGCGGCCGATTTCCCGGCCCTGGTGGTATTTCCGCAATCGCCCGAAGGCACGTCATGGGAAGGCGACGTGGCGACGATGGCGCTGGCCGCGCTCGATGCCGCCACCGTCGAGTTCGACGGCGACCGGCGCCGCACCTCGCTGACCGGCATGTCCCGCGGCGGCTACGGCACTTGGTCGCTGGCCCTGCGTGCGCCCGAGCGCTTCGCGGCCCTGGTGCCGGTGTGCGGCGGCATCACCCCGCCCGGCACGCGCCCCGATCTCGACAGCCTGCAAGTCGAATCGACTCGCGAGGCGCCCGACCCGTTCGATGCCGCCGCGCAACGGCTGCGCGACATTCCCAGTTGGCTGTTCCACGGCGCCCGCGACGATGTCGTGCCCCCCGAGCAGTCGCGCCGGATGTACGCCGCGCTGCAGCGCGTCGGCGCCGACGTGCGCTACACCGAGTTCCCCGACGCCAACCACAACAGCTGGGACGCAGCCTACGCCACGCAGGCGCTGTGGGATTGGCTGTTCGCGCAGCGGCGCTGAGCGACACGTCGCCCGGGCCGAGCGCGGGCCGGGGCGTCGTCGACCGCGCGCGACACGCGACTAAGGCGCGGGGCGCGCGCCCGTCCGCAGCCGTCGCGCCAGCGCGCCGAGCGCGGCGATCACTGCGACCAGCAGCACCATCGACAGGAACTGCGCGCGGGTGTCCGGGGAGACGATCAACAGCACGAAGATCAGCCCCAGGATCGCCAGCGCGGCCAGGGTCGGCACCGGGAACCCGCGCATCCGGTACGGCAGCGCAGTGCCTGCCCGATCGGCGCGGCGGCGCAGGATCAGCTGCGAGACCAGCGCGATCGTCCAGACCAGCAGGCAGGTCGCGCCGACGATGTTGAGCAGCACCGGCAGCACCCGCTGCGGGAACAACAGCTCCAGGCCCGCCGCGAGGAAACCGAAGGCGACACTGGCCAGCACCGCGGCGACCGGCACCTGACGGCGGTCGCTGCGACCAAGCACCGCCGGCGCCTCGCCGCGCCGGGCCAGCGACCAGATCATCCGCGACGCGCCGTAGAGGTTGGCGTTGAGCGCCGACAACAGCGCGATTACCGCAACCAGGGTGATCGCGGCGGCCGCGCCGGGAATGCGCGCCACCTGCAACACCGCCGCGAACGGCGAGGCCAGCGCCGGGCTGTTCCAGGGCACGACGGCCACGATCACCGCGATCGAGCCCAGATAGAACAACAGGATGCGCCAGGCGACGGTGCGGATTGCGCGTGCGAGGCTGCGCGCCGGATCGTCGGTCTCGGCAGCGGCGATGGCGACAATCTCGGTGCCGCCGAACGCGAACACCACGACCAGCAGCGCCGCGCCGACGCCCATCAGCCCGTTCGGCGCGAAGCCGCCATTGGCATGGAAATGCGCCAGCCCCGGCGATGCGACGTCGGGCAGCCAGCCCAGCAGCAGCACGATGCCGACCGCGATGAAGGCCAGGATCGCAACCACTTTCAGGATCGCGAACCAGAACTCGAACTCGCCGAAATTGCGCACGCCCAGCAGATTGATCGCGGTGAATACCGCCATGAACGTGAGCGCCAGCCCGGGCACCGAGAGGCTAGGCCACAAGGTCGCCAGCAGGCCAGCCGCGCCGACCGCCTCGGCGGCGATCACGATCACCACCTGCAGCCACCACAACCAGCCGACCGTCGCGCCGGCAGTCGCGCCCATCGCGTCCTCGGCATAGACCGAGAACGCACCGCTGGCGGGCTTGGCCGCGGCCATCTCGCCGAGTGCATGCATCACCACGATCACCAGCGCGCCGGCGATCAGATAGGACAGCAGCACGGCGGGACCTGCGACCTGAATGCCGACGCCCGAGCCCAGGAACAGACCGGCGCCGATCGCGCTGCCCAGGCCCATCATCACCAGTTGCCGCGGCTTGAGCGCGTGCGCGGGCGCCGCGACCGGCCGTGTGGTCTTTGGACTGGACGTAGAGGTGGGCTGCATCGGGGCCGGCCTGGTCGAAAGCCAGGCAAGATACCGGATTCGCGTCGCCGTAACCGGCCCGCGCCCGGGCTCAGGCCAGCAACGCCTCCAGCGCGGCCATGCGCACCGCGACCCCGTTGTGGACCTGACGCAGCACCTGCGACTGCGGGCCGTCGGCGACGTCGTCGGCGATCTCCACGCCGCGGTTCATCGGCCCGGGATGCAGCACCACCGCATCGGGCGCCGCCAGCCGCAGCCGGCGTGCGTCGAGCCCGTAGTCGCAGTGGTAGTCCTCAAGCGAGCCGACCAGCCCTTCTTCCATGCGCTCGCGTTGCAGCCGCAGCATCATCACCGCGTCGACGCCTTCCAGTGCCGCGTCGAGATCGTGCGAGACGGTGCAGCCGGCGAGCGTCGCCTCATCGGGCAACAGCGCCGCCGGTCCACAGACGCGGATCTCGCCGGCACCGAGCGTGCGCAGCGCCTGCAGGTCGCTGCGCGCGACCCGCGAGTGCTTCACATCGCCGACGATCGCCACGCGCAGGCCCGAGAAATCCGTGCCCTTGGCCTGGCGCAAAGTCAGCATGTCGAGCAGGCCCTGCGTGGGATGCGCGCTGCGCCCGTCGCCGGCATTGAGCAGTGCGGTGTCGGGCGCGGCGGCCTGCGCCAGCGCGGCGACCGCGCCGTCGGCGCTGTGGCGCACGACGAAACCGCGCACGCCCATCGCCTCGATGTTGCGGAAGGTATCGAGCGCGGTCTCGCCCTTGGTCGTCGACGAAGTCGAGGCGTCGAAGCCGAGCACGTCGGCGCCGAGTCGCTGGGTCGCGCGCTGGAAGCTCAGACGGGTCCGCGTCGAGGGTTCAAAGAACAGCGTGCAGACCGCGACGCCGGCCAGACGCGCATTGCGTTCGTCCCCATCGAGAATCGCCTGGGCGCGGTCGAGCAGCGTCTCCAGCGTCGCACGCGGCAAGCCGTCGAGGGTCAACAGGTGGCGCAGGCGGCCGTTGGCGTCGAGTTGCGCGGAAGATGCGGTCTGGGACATCGCAGTGAGCGGGCAGCGGCGGGATCTCGATTGTCCCGCACCCGGTACCCGCGCGGATAGCGCGCGTCGGTCAGCGCGTCACCGGCGTGGCGGTGTCCGGCGCGGCGAGCCAGCGCTCGACGATGACCGCCGCGGCGACCGCGTCGAGTGTCGCGGCATCGCGGCGGCGGCGGCGTCCCTCGGCCCGGTCGACGGCGAAGCGGCGGGCCGCCTCGATCGAGCTTGCGCGCTCGTCGATCAAGACGACCGGCAGGCCGAAGCGGGCGACGAGTTCGCGCGCGAACGCATGCGCCCGGACCCGCGCCGGCTGGTCGCCGCCGTCCAGGGTCAGCGGGTCGCCGACGATCATGCCGTCCGGCCGCCACTCTTTGTGCAACCGCGCGACTGCCGGCCAGTCGATCTGGCCGCCGTGCACGTCGACGACAGCCAACGCACGCGCGCCGTTGCCGAACGCGCTGCCCACGGCCACGCCGATGCGTCGCGCACCCACGTCGAAACCGAGCACGGTGCCGTCGCGGCGGATCGCCGGAGCGGCGGGCGCAGCCTCGCTCACGCCCGCCCGCCGTGGCTGACGACGAGGGTCATGTCGACGCCGATCCGGCCGGCCGCGGCCTGCCAGCGCGCATCGAGCGGGGTATCGAACAGCAGTGGCGCATCGGCAGGCACGGTCAGCCAGCTGTGCTGGGTCAGTTCCTGTTCGAGCTGGCCGGCGCCCCAGCCGGCACAACCCAGCGCGACGATCGCGTTGTCCGGACCTTCGCCGGCCGCCATCGCCTCGAGCACGTCGCGCGATGTGGTGACATTCAGGTCCTCGGCAATCGCCAGGCTCGAATCCCAGCGCGCCTGGCCGTCGTGCAGCACGAAACCGCGCTCGGGATGCACCGGGCCGCCGGCGAGCACTCGGTGGTCGCGCAGGCGTTGGTCGATGAGCACGATGCCCATCTGCTCGAACACTTCGCCCAGGGTGTACTCCGAAGGCCGGTTGACGACCACGCCCATCGCGCCCTCGGCATCGTGTTGGCAGATCAACGCGACCGAACGCGCGAAGTCGGGATCCTGCAGCGCCGGCAGCGCGACCAGCAGGTGATTGGCAAAGAACGACATGGCGGCATTCTAGCCGGCCGCGCTGCACGCCACCTGTGCATGACCTGCAGGCCGGCGCCGTAGGCAACGCAATCCGCTTCACGCAGCCTCCGCCGCCGGTCGCCAAGCTCGTTTCCCATGGCGGTCCGCATCGGCATCTCCGGCTGGCGTTATGCCCCCTGGCGCGGGGTCTTCTATCCCCAGGACCTGGTCCAGCGCGAGGAACTGGCCTTCGCCTCGCGCATGTTCCGGACCATCGAGATCAACGGGTCGTTCTACTCGCTGCAATCGCCCAAAAGCTGGCGCAGCTGGCGCGATGCGACCCCGCCAGGCTTCGTGTTCGCGGTCAAGGGGCCGCGTCTGGTCACGCACATGAAGCGGCTGCGCGACGTGGAGATGCCGCTGGCGAACTTCTTCGCATCCGGCGTGCTGACACTCGATGACCGCCTCGGCCCATTGCTGTGGCAATTGCCGCCGAACCTGGCGTTCGAGCCGGCGCGCATCGACGCCTTTCTGCGCGCCTTGCCGCACGATACCGCTGCAGCGCTGGCACTGGCCCGGCGGCGCGAGCGTGACCGGATGGCCGGCCGCACCGCCTTGCCGCGCCTGCGCGAACGGCCGATCCGGCATGCGCTGGAAGTGCGGCATGCGAGCTTCTGCGACCCTGCGTTCATCGCCCTGCTGCGCGCGCACGGCGTTGGTCTGGTGGTTTCCGACAGCGCAGGGCGGCACCCGGTGCTCGAGGACGTCACCGCCGATTTCGTCTACATCCGCCTGCACGGCGATACCGAGCTCTACACCAGCGGCTACGGCGAGCCCGCCCTCGATCGCTGGGCGCGCCGGATCGCCCGCTGGGCGGCCGGCGGCGAGCCGCGCGATGCCGCGCGCAGCGCCCCGCGGGCGCCGCCGGCGGCCTCCGGTCGCGACGTCTACTGCTACTTCGACAACGACGCCAAAGTCCGTGCGCCGTTCGACGCCCAGGCCCTGGCGACGCGTCTGGACGGCCGCACCCAGCCGGGCTGAGCCGGCGACCGGCTCACAGCCCGAACTGGATTTCCTGCGGCGTCGCCACCCGCACGCCGACGACCTCGACCTCGGCGCGCAGCGTGCGCCCGGCCAGCGGGTTGTTGCCGTCCACGGTGATGCTGTCGGCATCGAGCGCGGTGACCGTGACGTCCAACGGACCCTTCTCGGTCTGCGCGCGCAGCTTCTCGCCGACCGCCGGCACGGTGTTGCCGGTGAACACGCTGCGCGGCAGGCGCTGCACCAACCCATCGTGGCGCGGCCCGAAACCGGCTTCGGGCGGGATCTCGACGGTGAACGTGTCCCCGGCGCTGCGCCCCTCGAGTGCCTCCTCCAACCCGCGGATGATCGAGCCGCTGCCGTGCATGTAGACCAGCGGATCGTGGCCACGGGTCGTGGCGATCTGCGCGCCGGAGGTGTCCGACAGCGTGAAGTGGACCGTGGCGACACGACGGTGTGCGATTTCCATCGACGGTTCCTGCTGGGCGATGGCGCATGGTCGCGCGGCCGCCGTGAAGGGCGCAAGCCGGCACCTGGCGCCAGGCCGCGGCCCTGCCTATGCTGCGCGCATGAGCGGCTACTGCGACATCGCCCCCGGCCATCCGCTGCACGGGCCCTACCACGACACCGAATACGGCTTTCCGCAGCGCGAGGAGGCGGTGCTGTTCGAGCGCCTGTTGCTGGAGATCAACCAGGCCGGGCTGAGCTGGGAGACGGTGCTGCGCAAGCGCGCGGGCTTCCGCGCGGCCTACGACGGCTTCGACGTCGATGCGGTCGCCGGCTACGGTGAGGCGGACCGCGCGCGCCTGCTGGCCGACCCGGCGATTATCCGCAACCGGCTCAAGATCGACGCGGCGATCCACAACGCCCAGGTCGTGCAGGGCCTGCGAACGAGTCATGGCGGCTTCGCCGCGTGGCTGGACGCGCACGCCAACGAAGACGGCAGGCCGCGCGACAAAGCCTCGTGGGTGAAGCTGTTCAAGCGCACATTCCGGTTCACCGGCGGCGAGATCACCGGCGAGTTCCTGATGAGCCTGGGCTACCTGCCCGGCGCGCATCGCCCCGACTGCCCGGTTGCGGTCGAACTGCGACGGCGCGCCACGCCATGACATCCGGTGGCCTGCGCGGGCTGCTGGTCGCAGCTCTCGCGCTTGCGCCCGTCCTGGCGGCGCAGGCCGAGCGACCCGTCGACACACTGCGCCAAGCGATTCTGGACGCCGCCACCGCAGGCGCTGTCGACCCGCTGGCGGCGGCCCTCTCCCCGCTCCAGGCCGTGAGCACCACGGAGCTCGACATTGCACTGGCCGATGCGACAGACGAGCCGCTGGCCGACTGCCTGGCGCACATCGGCCGGCCCCCAGGCGTGCCGCTGGCCGACTGGCAGGCCCTGGCGCGCTGGCCGGGCACCTGCGATCGCGGCGATGGCGAAGGACGCGGCGCCCACCTGCAACTGGTCGATCTCGATGGCGATGGACGTCTCGACCTCGTACGCGAGACCTATGTCGGCGGTACCGGCCTGTTTTCGCAGATCGAGCTGATCCGCCAGCGCCCGGACGGCTTCGCGTGGCCGCTTGCGGATGTCGGCGACGCCGACGCGCGCGACGCCATGACCTTTTCGATCAACGGCCGGGGCGGCGACCAGGCCTTCGACCTCATCGCGATCGACGGCCGCATCTGGACCGTCTACCGCGACAGCGTCTATGCGCAGGACACGCTCACCCTCACCCGTCCGTTCAACCCTGAGCCCGCGCAGGACGGACTGCGCGTGCGCTATGCGATGCGCCACCGGGTCGCGCCGCAGCAGGGCAGCCACCCGTCAGCGCCATCGCTGCTGGCCGCGGTCGATCGGGGCCTCGGCGCACTTGCCGAGCGCACCGACCCGCCCCCCGCGTGCCCTGAACGCAGCGACGATGCCCCCCGGCCCTGGCATGGCGCCGGGCATTACACCTTCGAGTTCGCGGCGACGTTTGCGCTGCACCATGACGGTGACTGCAGCGAGGTCACCGTGATCAACCTGCTCAACAGCTATCACGCAGCCGGCAGCCAGAGCTGCTGCATGGCCTGGGTGTACGACCGGCAGGCCACGCAGATCGCCGAGATCGCGCTCACGACCGAGCGCCGTGTGCTCGCGGTCGACATCGTTCCGGCGTCCGATATCGCGACGCCTTGAACGCAAACGCCCGCCGGTACGACCGGCGGGCGCTGCGGGGACCGCAGTGGCTGTGGGCTCAGCCCTTGACCGCGGCCTGATAGCGGCGCTCGACCTCGTTCCAGTCGACGACGTTGTAGAACGCGGCGATGTAGTCGGGACGACGGTTCTGGTACTTGAGGTAGTAGGCGTGTTCCCAGACGTCCAGGCCCAGGATCGGGGTGTTGCCCGAGCCGATGCCCTGCATCAGCGGATTGTCCTGGTTGGCGCTGCTCTCGACCTTCAGCGTGCCGGCCTTGTCGACCGACAGCCAGGCCCAGCCGCTGCCGAAACGGCTGATCGCGGCCTTGGTGAAGGCCTCCTTGAATGCATCGAAACCGCCCAGGTCGCTGTCGATGTGCTTGGCGACATCGCCGACCGGCGCGCCGCCGCCCTTGGGCGACATCACCGTCCAGAACAGCGAGTGGTTGGCATGGCCGCCCGCGTTGTTGCGCAGCGGACCGCGCTTGTCCTCGGGCAACTTGTCGAGATTGGCCACCAGTTCCTCGACCGGGCGATCCGCCCACTCGGTGCCTTCGAGCGCAGCGTTGGCGTTGTTGATGTAGGTCTGGTGGTGCTTGGTGTGATGGATCTCCATCGTCTTGGCGTCGATATGCGGCTCGAGCGCGTCATAGGCGTAGCCAAGTTCGGGAAGGGTGTAGGCCATCAGCGAGACTCCTCTTAGATGAATGCGCCATTGTCCTCCGACGGAGGTCAAACTGGCGACAAGGCCCGGCCACGATACGCGCAGCACGGGTCGGATCGGAACAACGCAGCGTTTCGCGGCGCGCGCAGCGCGCAAGACCCGCGAGCGCGTGCCCGACGCGCTTAGCGCAGTTGCGCCTGGATGCGCTGCGCGCGGCGCGCCGGATCGGGGTGGCTGGACAGCATGCCGGCCTTGGGGCCGCCGTCGTCGAGCTTCTGCAATGCGGTCACGGCCGCCTGCGGGTTGAAGCCGCCGCGCTGCAGCAGCCCCAGGCCGTAGCCGTCGGACTCGAGTTCGTTGGACTGTGAATGCTGCGCCTTGACCACCTCTTCGACGACGCCGCCCAGCTCGGACGCCGCCAGGCGGCCGGCTGCGTTATTGGTGCTCGCCACACCCTTGCGCGCGGCCTGGGCGAGATAGGCGGTGCGGAACCGGGCCTTGCTGTGTCCGTGCTTGACGTGGCCGATCTCGTGGCCGATGACGAAGCGCAGTTCGTCGTCGTCCATCGCGTCCATCAGGCCACTGAACACCCGCACCGAGCCGTCGGGCAAGGCGAACGCGTTGATCTCGGGCGTGCGATAGACCTTGAAGTTGAGATTCAGGCCGGCATCGTTCTCCCAGCCCGCGACCAGGCGCGCCAGCCGCTGCGCGTAGGGATCGCTGGCAGGCGCGACCAGATTCTCGGCATCGTAGGCGACTGCGGCCTCGGCGCCGAGCGTGGCGATGTCGGCATCGCTGAGCGTCAGCCCCTTGACGACATCGCTGCCGACATCCAGCGCAGTCTGGGCGCGGCCGCCGCCCAGCCCCTTGAGGCGATCGAGAGCGCTCTGCGCGTGCGCGGCGGAGACCGCCGCGGCCAGCAGCGAGACGGCCAGGACGCAGCGGGGAACGAAGTGATGCATGGTGCTTCCTTGTGATGGGATGGGCTGGCGACGCGCACCGGGCCCGTCGCCGCGCGCGGATTTTCGGCCGCACGCACCTCGCCGATCAAGCGTCCGGCTGCATGCCCTCAGCGGACCTCGGCGACTTCCACCCCATCCAGGCCCTGGGCCAGCGTGCGCGCATCGCCGCCCTGCGCCAGCTTGATGCGCAAGCGCACCTCGTTGGCCGAATCGGCGTAGCGCAGGGCGTCCTCGTAGGAGATCTCGCCGGCCTGATAGAGCTCGAACAACGACTGGTCGAACGTCTTCATGCCCAGGTTGGTCGACTCCTTCATGATCTCCTTGAGCTTGGGGATCTCGCCTTCGCGGATGTAATCCTGCACCAGCGGGGTCCCGAGCAGGATCTCCATCGCTGCGCGCCGGCCCTTGCCGTCGGGCGTGGGGATCAACTGCTGGGCGATGACGCCCTTGAGATTGAGCGACAGGTCCATCAGCAACTGGCTGCGCCGATCCTCGGGGAAGAAGTTGATGACCCGGTCCATCGCCTGGTTGGCGTTGTTGGCGTGCAGGGTGCACAGCACCAGATGCCCGGTCTCGGCGAAGGCGATCGCGTGGTTCATGCCCTCGCGGGTGCGCACCTCGCCGATCATGATCACGTCGGGGGCCTGGCGCAGGGTGTTCTTGAGCGCGGCCTCCCAACTGTCGGTGTCGATGCCGACTTCGCGCTGGGTGATGATGCAGCCGGCGTGCCGGTGCACGAACTCGATCGGATCCTCGATCGTGATGATGTGCCCACTCGAGTTCTGGTTGCGGTAGCCGATCATCGCCGCCAGCGACGTGGATTTGCCGGCACCGGTGCCGCCGACCATGATCACGATGCCGCGCTTGGTCATCGCCAGCGTCTTGACCACTGCCGGCAGGTTCAGTTCCTCGATCGTCGGGATGTGCGTCTCGATGCGTCGCAGCACCATGCCGACCTGATTGCGCTGGTAGAAGCACGAGATGCGGAACCGGCCCACACCGGAGACGCCGATCGCGAAGTTGCATTCGTGCGTGCGCTCGAACTCCTCGCGCTGCGGCGGGGTCATCACGTTGAGCACCATGTCGCGCGCCTGCTGCGGCGTGAGCGGCGTCTGGGTGATCGGCGAGATCTTGCCGTGTACCTTCATCGACGGCGGCAGGCCGGCGGTGATGAACAGGTCCGAGGCCCGCTGGTGGGCCATCAGCTTGAGGAACGAAGTGAAGTCGAGGCTGCTCATCTGTGCTCCTGCGGAGCCCTGATTGGTCAAGGGTGATTCGGGAGTCGGACGAGCAGCCGCGCTTGACCTTGACGAATCACTGTTCACGAATCCTGACATCAAGACTCATTCGAAAAGTCGCTTGTCTTTCGCATGTTCCTTGGCCTGGGCGCGCGCGACGACGCCGCGCCGGACCAGGTCCTGGAGATGCTGGTCGAGGGTCATCATGCCCGACTGCTGTCCGGTCTGGATCGCCGAGTACATCTGCGCGACCTTGTCCTCGCGGATCAGGTTCCGGATCGCCGGGATGCCGACCATGATCTCCCAGGCCGCCGTGCGGCCGCCGCCGACCTTCTTGAGCAGGGCCTGGGAGATCACCGCGCGCAAGCTTTCGGACAGCATCGAGCGCACCATCGCCTTCTCGCCGGCCGGGAAGACATCGATGATGCGATCGATGGTCTTGGCCGCCGAGCTGGTGTGCAGGGTGCCGAACACCAGGTGGCCGGTCTCGGCGGCGGTCAGCGCCAGACGGATGGTCTCCAGATCGCGCAATTCGCCGACCAGGATGTAATCGGGGTCCTCGCGCAGCGCCGAGCGCAGCGCCTCGTTGAAGCCATGGGTGTCGCGGTGGACTTCGCGCTGGTTGACCAGGCACTTTTGCGAGGTGTGCACGAACTCGATCGGATCTTCGACCGACAGGATGTGCGCGTACTCGTTCTTGTTGATGTGGTCGAGCATCGCCGCCAGCGTGGTCGACTTGCCCGAGCCGGTCGGCCCGGTCACCAGGATCAGGCCCTGCGGCTGGTCGATCAGCTGGCGGAAGATCGGCGGACAGTTGAGGTCGTCGAGGGTCAGCACCTCGGACGGAATCGTGCGGAACACCGCACCGGCGCCGCGGTTCTGATTGAACGCGTTGACGCGGAACCGCGCCAGGCCCGGGATCTCGAATGAGAAGTCGACCTCGAGGAACTCCTCGTAATCGCGCCGCTGCTTGTCCGACATGATGTCGTAGATCAGCGCATGCACCTGCTTGTGGTCGAGTGCGGGAATGTTGATGCGCCGCACGTCGCCGTCGACGCGGATCATCGGCGGCAGGCCGGCCGACAGGTGCAGGTCGGAGGCCTTGTTCTTGACCGAGAACGCCAACAGTTCGGCGATGTCCATGGTGTCCCTCGTTGGTGGTCCGGCGGCGGCGCGGGCCGGCGGCGACTGGCGCCTCCCGGTGTCCGGCGGCAGTATAGACCCCGCCGTCGCAGCCCCGATGCGGCCGCGTCGCCGGACTGCGCGGCGCGGCATTGGCGGCGGCTCCCTTCCTGCCGTTCCGGACTCCTCATGCCCCAAGCCTCCGTCTTCGATCCCGACGCCACGACCGCTTTTGTGGGCGGCGGCAACATGGCACGCAGCCTGATCGGCGGGCTGCTCGCGCGCGACGCCGACCCGCGCACGATCCGCGTCGCCGATCCCAATGCCGGCACCCGCGACGCGCTCGCCCGCGACTTCGGCATCCTGACGTTCGAGACCGCCGCCGAGGCCGTCGCCGGCGCCAGTACCTGGGTACTGGCAACCAAACCGCAGGTGCTGCGCGAGGTCTGCGAAGCGCTCGCGCCGCTGGCCGCCGAAACGCGTCCGCTGGTGCTGTCGATCGCGGCCGGCATCACCGCCGCACAGCTCGAGCGCTGGCTCGGCGGCGGGGTCGCGGTCGTGCGCACGATGCCCAACACCCCTGCCCTGCTCGGCGCCGGCGTGACCGGCCTGTTCGCCAACGCACAGGTCGACCCTGCCGGGCGCCAGCGCGCCGATGCCTTGCTGCGCAGCGCCGGGCCCACGGTCTGGATCGAGGACGAAGCACGCATGGACGCGGTCACTGCGGTCTCGGGCAGCGGCCCGGCCTATGTCTTCCTGCTCGCCGAGGCCATGGAGGCGGCGGCCATCGCCCAGGGCCTGCCGGCTGCCGACGCGCGCACGCTGGTGCTGCAGACCGTGCTCGGTGCGGCGCGCATGCTCACCGAGAGCGACGAAGCGCCCGCCGCACTGCGCCAGCGCGTGACCTCGCCAGGCGGCACCACCCAGGCGGCGATCGAGACCTTCGAGGCCGGCGGGCTGCGCGCCCTGGTCGCCGAAGCGATCGCGAGCGCGGCGCGCCGCGGCGCCGAACTGTCGGCCGCCAATGACTGAGCGCCGGCTGCCGCTCGCGGCCATGCTGGCGCTGGCGTTCGCCGCCTGCGGCACCGAACCGTCCCCCCCGGTCGTCAGCGGCGGCGGCAACACCCTCGCGATGCCCGAACGCGCCATGCTCGGCACCGCCGAAGTCGAGGCCAGCGTCGTGCCGACCGCGCGCATCTCGGAGGCCGCCGCGCGCCAGTACGGCATCGACCGCGGCGACGAGCGTGTGCTCGTACTGGTGAGCGTCCGCGACGGCGACGCCACGCCGCCAGTGACCGTGACCGGTCATGCGCGCGACCTGCGCGGTGTGCGTCAGCCGCTGGCATTCGCAGCGGTCACCGTCGACGGACAGGTCGAGCATGTCGCCATTGCACATGCGTCCGGCCCCGACACCCTGCGGCTGGAGATCGCGGTCGCGGGCGCCGACGGCATCCGCACCGTGCTGCGTTTCAGCCGCGAGATCCCGCGCTGACGACACGCCAAGGTCCACGGGCGCCGCGGCAGGGCCGCGACCCCGTGCACGCGGCCTCAGTAGCCGACGCTGATGCGCTGACGCGGGTGTGCGGGACGTTCGATCTCGTCGGCGAAGGCGATGGCGTAATCCTCCATTGAGATCGCACTACGGCCCTGGGCGTCGACCGGCAGGCTGTCGCCGCCGACCCGGAACACGCCGGTGCGCTCGCCGGGCTCGAACACGGCCGCCGGCGAGACGAAGGTCCAGTCGAGGTCGGCGACGTCACGCAAGGCCTGCAGAAACGCACGGCCGGCAGCGGCCTCGGCGCGATAGGCCTCGGGAAACTCCGGGGTGTCGATCAAGGCGACGCCCGGCGCGACCTCCAGGCTGCCCGCGCCGCCGACGACCAGCAGCCTCGGCACACCGGCCGCGCGGACCGCGTCGACGACGACCTGCGCACTCGGCCCCCCGTCGAAGCGGGCGGCGCTGACCACGACGTCGTGCCCGGCCAGCACCGGCGCAAGCGACTCGCTGCGCGAGGCATCGGCGGACTGCAGGCGCAACCCCGCCTGCGGCGGGACATCGGCGGTGTTGCGGGCGATGCCGGTGACGCGGTGGCCACGCGCGAGCAGTTCGCGCGCAAGGCGCGAGCCGACCCGACCGGTCACGCCGACAATGGCGATGCGTTGCATGGGGGCACTCTCGAAGCTGGGGGCCTGCATGCTAGTGCGCGGGCTGCCACGGGGGATGACGCCCGTGCAAAGCAGCGTTCCGCCCCGTGACCGGGCGCCGCCGGTGCCGGTCTACGGATACAGCATCCGCTTGCGGCAGTTGCCGGCGGCATCGCATTCGTAGAGCCAGCGCTCGTGCAGGCGATAGTCGGCGCCGTACCAAAACTCCATGCGGTCGGGACGGACGCGCAGGCCCGACCAGCGTGGCGGGCGTGGCACGTCGCGCCCTTCGAACTCGCGGGCGACATCGTCGAGCCGCTGCTCGAAGGTCGCGCGGTCGTCGAGCTCCTCCGACTGCCGCGACGCCCAGGCGCCGAGCTGGCTGCCACGCGGACGCGACGCGAAGTACGCGTCGGCCTCCTCGTCGCCGACGATCACCACCGGCCCCTCGATGCGGACCTGCACGCCGTGGCGCACGCGTGGCCAATGGAACAGCAATGCCGCCTGCGGGTTGTCTTGCAGCTCGCGGCCCTTGCGGCCATCGAGATGGGTGTAGAACACGAAACCGCGCTCGTCCCAGGCCTTGAGCAGCACGACCCGCGCCGAGGGGCGCCCGTCAAGGGCGGCGGTAGCGACGGTCATCGCGGTGCGGTCGGGCTCGCCGGCCGCGGCGGCCTCGTCGAACAGCACGGAGAACGTGGACAGGGCTTCGGTCAGCAGGGCGGCGCAGGGCGTGGTCATATGCCGATCATCGCGCCGCCGCGCCGCGATGTCGAACGTCGGCGCACCATTCGTCACTGGCGGCGTCGACGCTCGGGTATCGTGCCGCGATGGCCGCCCCGCCCTCACCTGCGCAATGGTCCGACGCGCTCGTCGCGCGCGTGCTCGACGACGCCTTGCGGCAAGGGGCGCGCGTGCTCGGCATCAGTGGCCTGCAGGGCACAGGCAAGTCGACGCTGGCCACCCAGCTCGCCGCCGCCGGTCGGGCGCGCGGCCTGGCGATCGCGGTGCTCTCGCTCGACGACCTCTATCTCGACCACCGTGCCCGGCAGCGCCTGGCCCGCACCGTGCACCCGCTGCTCGCCACCCGCGGCCCGCCGGGCACGCATGAGGTCGCGTTCGGCTGCGCGCTGCTCGATACGCTGCGAGCGGGCGGCAGCACCCGGTTGCCGCGCTTCGACAAGGGACGCGACGACCGGCGGCCGGCCGCGGACTGGGCGAGTGCCGGCCCGGTCGCGCTGACCGTGTTCGAGGGCTGGTGCCTGGGCGCGACACCTGAGCCTGCGGAGGCGCTGGCCGCGCCGATCAACGCCTTGGAGCGCGACGAAGATCCCGACGGCACCTGGCGCCACTGGTGCAACACCGCGCTCGCCCGCGACTACCCCGCACTGTGGCGGCGCGTGGACCGGCTGCTGTTCCTGCAGCCGCCAGGTTTCGAGGTGGTGCCGACCTGGCGCTGGCAGCAGGAGCAGGCGCTGCGCAGTGCGGCGCCCGATCGGGCGGGCATGGACCGCGCCCAGGTCGAACGCTTCGTGCAGCACTACGAGCGCGTCAGCCGACGACTGCTGCGTACCTTGCCGGATACCGCCGATGTCGTGATCGCGCTGGACGCGCAGCGGCGCGTACGCCTGCCCGGCTGATCGGCCGCGCAGGCAATGATGTGCGGCCGGCATCGATGCGGTGCGGCCCGCTGCTAGGATTCGGCCATGCACTGTGCTCCCAACCTCGTGCTCGTCGGTCCGATGGGCGCCGGCAAGTCGTCGATCGGCCGCCGCCTGGCTGCCCGCTTCGGGCTGGCGTTCGTCGATGTCGACCACGAAATCGAGGTCCGCACCGGCGCGACGATCGCCACGATCTTCGACTGCGAAGGCGAGGCGGGCTTCCGCGCGCGCGAGCAGGCGGCGCTGGCCGCGGTGCTCGAGGGCACCCGCCAGATCATCGCGACCGGCGGCGGCGCGGTCCTCGACGCCGAGAACCGGCAGCGCATGCGCGCGCGCGGCTTCGTGGTCCATATGCATGCCGATGTCGACACCCAGCTTGCACGCCTGGCCCGCGACCGGGCACGGCCGTTGATCGCTGGCGACGATCGCAGCGAGGTGCTGCATCGGTTGGCCCAGGTGCGCGCGCCGCTGTATGCGCAGGCCGCCCATCTGCGCTTCGACACTGGCGCCTACGGTTGCGCGGAAGCCGCTGCCGCGCTCGGCCACCTGGTCGAGACCCATTGGCGACCCGCCACGTCCCCGACACCGGACCCGCCGGCCGCATGAGCGCCGCCTTTCCATCCCACGCCTCCCGCCTGACCTGCCACGTCGATGCCACGGGCCAGGCCCCACGCGCAACCGAGCCATCCCCCATGTCCTTACCGCTTCGTGAAGTCGCCGTCGCCGGCGAACGCCCCTACACCATCCACATCGGCCCGGCGCTGCTCGACGATGGCGCGCTGCTTGCCCGACACGTGCGCGGTGGCGAGGCGATGCTGGTCAGCGATCGCCACGTCGCCCCGCTCTACGCCGACCGGGTCGCCGCCGCGCTGCAGGCCGCCCGGCCGGACCTGCGCGTGCATCGCCATGTGTTGCCGGCCGGCGAGTCGGCCAAGACCCTGGCCCATTTCACCCAGGTCGTCGATGCGATGGCGCAGGCGCGGCTGCGCCGCGATGCGACCCTGTTCGCCCTGGGCGGCGGCGTGATTGGCGACCTGGCCGGCTTCGCCGCCGCGTGCTGGATGCGCGGCATCGACTGCGTGCAACTGCCGACCACGCTGCTGGCCATGGTCGATTCGTCGGTCGGCGGCAAGACCGCGGTCGACCTGCCGCAAGGCAAGAACCTGGTCGGCGCCTTCCATCCGCCGCGCGCGGTGATTGCCGATACCGCGGCGCTGCGCACTCTGCCGGCGCGCGAACTGCGCGCAGGGCTCGCCGAAGTGGTCAAGTACGGCGCGATCGCCGATGCGCCGTTCCTCGACTGGCTCGATGCACAGGCACCGGCGCTGCTGGCCATGGACGAGGCCGCGCTGGCCGAAGCGGTCGCGCGCAGTTGCGCGCACAAGGCTGCGATCGTCGCGCGCGATCCGTTCGAGCACGGCGAGCGCGCCCTGCTCAACTTCGGCCACACCTTCGGCCACGCGATCGAGACCGAGCAGGGCTACGGCGGACTCAACCACGGCGAGGCGGTCGCGGTCGGCATGGTGCTCGCCGCGCGTCTGTCGGAGGCGCTGGGCCTGTCGCCGGCCGACGACACCGCACGCCTGATCGCGCTGCTGTCCCGCCTGCAGTTGCCGGTCGCGCTGCCGGCAGGCCTCGACTCCGAGCGCCTGCTGGCGCATATGCGGCTCGACAAGAAGGCCCAGGCCGGCGGCCTGCGCTTCATCGTCTGGTCCGGCGCCGGCCGCGCCCAGGTGCTGGCCGACGTGCCCGAAAGCGCGGTCATCGGCGTGTTGCGCGCCGGCTGACGCCGCTGCGCCAACGCGTTGTTCGGGCAAGCAGGCCCGCGCTTGGCCTGCGCCCCGTACAATGCCGCCCCATGCGACTGCTGCTGCAACAACCGGCCCAGGGCCACGAGGCCGCGCGTTTCGTCCAGCTGATGCTGCAGCCCGACCTGCTCGGCGGCTGGACGCTCGTGCGCGAGTCGGGGCAGATCGGCGGCCGCAGCCAGTTGCGCAGCCAGCAGTACGCCGACGAGCCCAGTGCGCTGGGCGCGCTCGAACGCGCGCGCGACACCCAGCTGCGTCGCGGTTTCCACCTGGTCGGCACGCACGCAGCAACGATGCCGTCCGCTCCTGATGCCCGCACGGCCCACGCCGACGCCACCGAGTAAGGAAGACCCCCTTGTCCGCACCTCTGAAGAACGACCGCTTCCTGCGCGCCCTGCGCCGCGAGCCCGTGGACCGCACGCCGGTCTGGCTGATGCGCCAGGCCGGGCGCTACCTGCCCGAGTACCGCGAGACCCGTCGCCAGGCCGGCAGCTTCCTGGGCATGGCCAAGCAACCGGACATCGCCTGCGAAGTCACGCTGCAGCCGTTGCGCCGCTTCCCGCTCGATGCGGCGATCCTGTTCTCCGACATCTTGACCATCCCCGACGCGATGGGCCTGGAGCTGTACTTCGTCGAAGGCGAAGGTCCCAAGTTCCGCCACCCGGTGCGCGACGCCGCGGCGATCGCCCGGCTCGGCGTGCCGGACATGGAGACCGAACTGCGCTACGTGATGGACGCAGTGCGGCTGATCCGTCGTGAGCTCGACGGCGCGGTGCCGCTGATCGGCTTCTCGGGCAGCCCGTGGACGCTGGCCTGTTACATGGTCGAGGGCGGTGGCAGCAAAGACTTCGCGCGCATCAAGGCGATGGCGCTCAACGACCCGCAGGCGCTGCACGCGCTGTTGTCGGTCAACACCGACGCGGTGATCGCCTATCTGGCCGCACAACGCGCCGCGGGCGCGCAGGCGCTGCAGGTGTTCGACACCTGGGGCGGCGTGCTGAGCCCGGCGATGTACCGCGAGTTCTCACTGCCGTACCTGGCGCGCATCGCCAAGGAACTCGAGCGCGGCGACGGCGCCGACCGCGCACCGCTGATCCTGTTCGGCAAGGGCACCGCCGCCTATCTCGAGGACCTCGCACAGACCGGCGCCGACGGTGTCGGCGTGGACTGGCTGATCGAGCTCGGCGATGCCGCGCGCCGGACCGGCGGCCGCGTCGCCCTGCAGGGCAACCTCGACCCGGCGACGCTGTACGGCGCGCCCGATGCGATCCGCAGCGAAGTGCGGCGAGCGCTCGACAGCTACGCCGCCGGCAACCAGGGCTCGCGCGACGGCCACGTGTTCAACCTCGGCCACGGCATGTCGCCGGACATGAATCCCGATCACGTCGCGGTGCTCGTCGACGAGGTGCACGACTACAGCGCGCGCTGAGACCGGACGCGCGCGCCGTCCTTCAACGGACGGCGCTGCACCGGTCCGACGCTGGATTGCCCACGCCGACGGCCGACGGCGGCGTCGAGCGCGCGATGGGCGCGCCCGCCCTGCTTGCCCGCTCGCAAAACCAGGATCCAGAAAACCGGGGATGCGAATGGCACCTCAGACCTCCAACGCGGGTTTGGCCAGCTGCTTCTGGACGTCCTCGCGCAGCCGCGCCAGTTCGCCCTCTGCCTGCCGGCGCTGCTCGATGCCTTCGCGGTGGACCTGACGGACTTCCTCGACCGTGTGGATCAGCTGGTCGTGGACGTGGCGCAGGGTCGCGATGTCGATCACCGCACGCTGGTTCGCACGCGCCGTTCCCACCGATGTCTCGCGCAGCAGATCGGCGTTTCGGCGCATCAACTCGTTGGTGGCGTCGTCGATCGCATTCGACAGCGCGACTGCGTTCTTCTGCTCGCCCAGCGACAGCTGGATCGCGAACTGCCGCTTCCACGACGGGATCGTGACGTTGCGCACGGTGTTGAACTTCTCGATGAGCTGAATCGCGTTGGCCTGGATCAAGCGGATCATCGGCAGCGACTGCTCAGCGGCGTGCTGCATCACCGCCAGGTCGCCGACGCGCTTGTCGAGCAACCGGACCGCGTTGTCGATCTCCGCGCGCCGGGTACGCGACTGCGGGTCGTCGAGCCCATCGAGCGCGCGCAGGTCCTCGGCCAGTTCGGCCAAGCGCTGCCGGCCCGCCGCGACGTGGACGCCCAGCGCACGGCGCTCCTCGACGACGATGTCGAACATCCGGTCGAACTCGGACACGCGCCGGTGCTGGCCGTCCTGCTGGCGGCCGATGTCCTGCATCAGTCGCTCGATCTGCTGGTTGGTGGTACTGAACTTCTGCACCAGTTCGTCACGCGAGCCACGCAGCCGGTCGATCAGTGGGCCGATCACCGGCAGCTTCGATCGCCCGGCGACACTGCCCAGGTCGAGGCCGCGCGCGATGCGTACCACCTCGCCGAGCTTGTCGCCGGAGGCGTCGAGGTCGCTGTTGCGCACCTGATCGAGCAACTGGCTGGAGAAGGCGGCCGTCTTGCTCGCCGCCTCGCGGCCGAACACGTGCAGATTGCCGGGCGAGATGTCCTGAAGCGCCTTGCCGGCCGCGGCGATCTCGCCGCGGTCGTCTGCGGTCAGGCCCAGGGCCTGCAGCGCGGCATCATCGAGCACACCGGCGGCGGGCAAGAGGGCGTGGTCGGGGGTGTCCTGGCTCATGCGACGGTCTCCTGATCGGCGGCCCGGTCGGACGGCCGTGGGTCGAGTGTAGCGGCCATGCCGGCGAGTTCGGCAGCGATCTCGGCCTCGATCGCCGCGGCCGCCTCGGTTTGCGCGGCGCCGTCGATGGCGCCCGTCCCGAGGGCGCGCTGACGCCAGACCGGCACCAGCACCTCACGGATGTTGCGGTAGCGGTCCAGTAGCGACAGGCCCTGCGCGTGCAGCAGTGCGAGCTGGCGCGCGCTCAGCGCATGCGCCGCCTCCACGTCGCGCAGATGCTGCCGGCGCCGGTCGAGCGCCAGGCGCGCTGCATCGTCTGCAGCGCCGAGCGCCGGACCGGTGTCCGCAGCAGCGGCGCGCAGCGCCGCCAGCGCTGCGTCGAGCCGGTCGAGGCAGGCGCGCTGGCCGTCGAGATGCGCGGTCAGCCCGTCGGCGGCGCGATCGGCATCGCGCAGCAGTACGCCCAGGCGTGCGGCCAGCGCGCTGGCCTCTGCCTGCAGCTTGACGTCTCGCCCGAACAGGCGTCCGAGCAACCCGGCACTACGACGCAGGGCGCGCGGTGCGTCCGCGCGCATCGCCAGGTGCACCGCGCGCAGGCGTTCGACCAGCCCGGCGGCGGCAGCGGCATCCAGCGCCGCCTCGAGCTCGATCGCATCGAGCGCGTCGAGTGCCCCTGCGCCGTGCGCCATCGCGGCGCCGACCCGATCCGCCGACGTGTTTGTCTTCGCTGCGTCGTGCGGCGCCTGGCGGCTCATTCCGGCGGTGTCTCCCTGCGCCCGTCCAGTAGCCCCAACTGGTCGAGCGCCTCGTCAAGCCGGCGCTCGGCAGGCGTGCGCTCGCGTCGCGCCCGGGCCGTCGCAGGCGCGGCGTCGTTCGCCGCCACACGCAGTTGCAACAACTCGATCAGTTGCGCGAGGGCAGCATTGAGGCCGGCCTGCCCGGCCAGCGACTCGCCGAATCGCTCGAGCAGCGGCGCGATCGTGGCCTGCATCGCGGCCGGCGCGGCCTCGATAGGTTCGCTTCGCACGGCCGGTACGTCCGCCTCGCGCGCGGCGATGCGCTGCAGGGCGTCCAGGATGTCCTGCCACGGCACCTGCGGCGGTGCCGGCGGTGGCTCGCCGCCGCCCATCGCCTGCAGGCCCTGGGCGATGTCGGCCAGTTGCGCCACCACGCGCGCGCCGGTGTCGGCGTCCTCGCCGCCCATCGCCTTGTCGCGCAGGAAGTCGCGCTTGATCTGCGCCCAGCGTGCGGCCTGGGCCTCGGTCATCGTGCCACGCAGCTCGGCCAGCTTCAGCAGGTTCTCCTCGGCGCCGGTGGTCAACAGCTGGGCCTCGCCCAGGTAATGGTCGGCGATGAGCTGCTGCAACTCGGCAGTGTTCATCACTGGCGAGATTTTCTCGGCCAGCTTGTTCATATTGCGATAGCTGCCTTGCAAGCGGAACGCCGGCTCGGTGCGGTAGCGGTCGGCCTGTGCGGCGCTGGCGATGTACTGCTGATTGACCCGGTAGACCACGTCGCGCACCTGCATCAGCCGCTGCAGGGTGGCGACGATCTCGTTGACCTCCGCGCCGCTGTAGGCATGCGACAGGTCGTTGGTGGAGACCTCCTTGCCCGCAGCGCGGTCGGCCAGCAGATACAGATCGCGCATGTCGCGCGTGGCCAACGGTGCCAGCACCGGGTTGGAAGTCAGGCTGTTCTCGATATAGCTGAGCTTGAACGCATCCTCCATGCCGCCGAGCACATCGCCCAGGTTGTAGATGTCGGCGCGGTTGGCGAGCATGTCCGGAATCTTGAACACCTCGCCCGATTCGGTATACGGGTTACCGGCCATGACCACACAGAACTTCCGCCCGCGCATGTCGTAGGTCTTGGTGCGGCCTTGCCACACGCCTTCGATGCGGCGTGTGCCGTCGCACAACGAGATGAACTTCTGCAGGAACTCGGGATGGGTGTGCTGGATATCATCGACGTACAGCATCGTGTTGCTGCCCATCTCCAGCGCCAGGTTGAGCTTGTGCAGCTCCTGGCGCGAGGTCGCATCGGGCGCCTGGTCGGGATCGAGCGAGCGCACCTCGTGGCCGAGCGCCGGGCCGTTGATCTTCATGAAGACCAGGCCAAGCCGGCTGGCCACGTACTCCATCAACGTGGTCTTTCCGTATCCGGGTGGCGAGATCATCATCAGCAGGCCCATCAGGTCGCTGCGCTTGTCCTCGCCGACGGTACCCATCTGCTTGGCGAGGTTGTCGCCGATCAGCGGCAGATAGACCTCGTCGATCAGCCGATTACGCACGAACGAGGTCAATGGCCGCGCCTTGAACTCCGATAGCCGAAGCGCCTCGCGTTCGCGCGTGGCGATGCGCTGACGCACCGCCTGGTAGCGGTGGAACGCAGGCACGAAGGTCTCGCGGTGCGCGCGCAGCCGCGACAGGAAATCGTCAACCGCCAACCGCAGGCGGCCCTCCTCGATCCGCGGGTGCTCGCCGAGCAACCCCGCGACCTCGGCGATCAGCGCAGCCTCGCGCACCCGATGGCGCAGCGTGCGGCCGGCCAGCAACAACACGATCGCCTCGGGCACGTAGCCGGCCAGCGGCGCGTGCTTGGGATCGCCGCACAGGCCGTACAGCCACTGCGCCGCCAACGCCCATTGCGCCGACGGCCGCTCGACCAGACGCTGCATCGAGGCGTCGAAGGTGGCGGCCAGGTCGGCCGCATCGAGTGCTTCGCGCAGGGCGTCGACCAGGCGTCGGGCGTAGTGGCTGATGCCGAAGGTCGGATCGCCCTCGCGCAGTTCGTCGATCAGGTACGTCGCCGCATCCACGGCCAATGCCGGATCAATCGGCAGCGCGTGTCGCACAAGGAATCCCGACAGCGCTTCGGCGATCTCCGCGCGCAGCGCGTCCACGCCGTCGATGGAGCCGAACAAGCGTTCGATCGCCAGTGCGCCGGCGGTACGCGCCGGCCACTGCGCAGCGTCACCGTCGTCGCCAGCGTGCGCCCAGAACAACATCGCCAGCGCGCGTGCAGCCGGCGGGTGGACCAGCGGACCTGCGGCGGCGTAGAGCGGCAACAGCGCGCGCAGGATCAACGCCGCGTCGTGGTCGTGGATCCCCTTCTCATAACCCTCTCGGTAGCGCGGCGCGGCGAAGGTCCGCACTGTGCGCTCGAGCGCATCCGGGTCGCCGACCTGCGCAACCATTTCTTCCAGACGCAGATCGTCGCGCCCGGCGATCGCCGCCTCCAGCACACGTCCGGCCAGATACTCGCCGCGCGCGATCGACGGCGATTCGGAATCCAGCGTCACCTGCCAGTAGTCGCGCAGTGCGTCGAGCTCGGCGTCGTGAATCGCCTCGTAGAAGTCAGTCCCGGTCAGGTGCACCGCCAGGCCGTCGCCGCGCGGCAGGATGGTCAGGTCCAGCGGCTGGACGTTAACGCTGAAACGGTGCCTTCGCCCGAGCCGGATCACCTGGCCACCGCCCTCGAACAGGTCGCTGCGATCACGCAGGCTGCGCACCGCCTCGTCGCGCACCCCCTTCAGGCGCGCCTCGACATCGTCGGCCTTGACGTTGTCGCGGTACCCGCGCAGCCGGCCGGCGAGTTCGCGCAACTTCAGGATCAGCGCATCGCCGGCGAAGAACGCGTTCAGCTCGTCGGCGCTAGTGAACCGCTCGGTCCGCCGCGGCAGGCCGTCGAGGATGCGCGCCGCGGCGTCGAACACTGCCTGGGCCTTGCGCTGGCGATCGTCGAGCAGCGCCTGCCGGTGCGCCTCGAACGTCTCCACCAGCTCCTCGCGCTTGGCAAGAATGTCGGCCAGAAACTGCTCGTGCTCACCGAACTGGCTCTCCAGTTCCTCCAACTGCACGGTCAACCGCGACAGCTGTTCGTCGGCACGCTCGGGGTCGGTCGCCAGCGCCAGCGCGCCGGCGATCGCCTGTCCGAACAGCGCGAACTGGGCGCCGAACTGGGCGACAGCCTCGGCCGAGCCCAGGCTGCGCCGTCGCTGGTCGGCACGCGCGCGCGACTGGTTGAGCCGGGCGTACAGTCCAGAGATCGCCTCGACCACATGCGTGCGCTCTGTCGCATCCTCGACCTTCAGCGTGGCCATCAGCTCCGAGAGCATGTCCAGATCGCCCGCCAACGCCTGCATCGCGTCGATACGCTCGGTCAGCGTCCGCGCGGTCTGGGCAGCTTGCGCCTCGCCGTCGAGTGCGTGCAGCCGCTCGGCCAGCGGCTGCAACGCGGTCTCGCCCGCCAGGAACACGCCCGTCGCGGCGCCCACGCGGTCCTGGGCTGCCTGCAGTGCCTCGCCCATGCGGTCGATGGCCGCAGTGTCGATGTAGCGCAGGTCGCGGATCGTCAGCAGGTGACCGCGCAGTCGCCCGATCGCACCGAGCGCCTCGACGAAGTCCTCGATCCGATCCCAGTCGTCGGTCTGCAGCCGGCCCAGCAAAGTGCGGTGCTCGGCTTCGGCCTCGCGCATCGCGAGATCGGACTGCTGCCGGATTCCCTCGACTTTCTCGTACTCATCGAGCACCGACTCGCCGGTCGCGGCGATCTCGTGCAGCAGCGGCCCGGCCCCTTCGCTCGCCTCGTCCTCGAGCCAGTGGTGGGCGTCGAACAGGCGCCGGGCGTTGTGCACCAGCAGCTGGTAGCGCTGGACCGACACCTCACGGCCGTCGATCTCGCGCGCGAGATCGAACAGGTTGGAGATGCCGCGCACCAGTTCGGGATTGCCGATGCGCCCCATGAAATTGTTGCCGGTCGGCACGCGAGCGGCGTACTCGTCGCTGGTGAACGGCGTTTGCCAGACCTGCATCGGGTGGATCCGGGTCGGCGCATCGCCCTCGGCATGGAACAGCACCATGCGTCCGTCGGCCAGGATCGCATAGCCGTGCCCGAACACCGGATTCTGCAGTGCGCGCTGGATCGTGTTGTAGACGAACAGCGCCGAGCGCCCAGCCTCGCGATCATAGAAGACGTACATGACGTCCTCGCCGTTGGGCGAGCGGATCGCGCGCTTGAACTGCATACCGTCCATCTGCGCGTCGAAGGCCTTGTGCTCGCCGCTTTGCAGGTAGTAACCGCCCGGGAAGATGATCCCGTGGTCTTCGGGCAGTTGCACGCAAGCCTGGACGATGGCGTCGTTGCGCACGATCGTGCCGGTCAAGGTGTTGTAGATCAGTCCGCGCCAGGCCTGTTCGCGGTAGGGCAGCACCTTAAGCAGGATCAGCGACCCGACCTTGGCGAAGTCGAAGATCGCATCGTCGATCGACTGCGTGCGGTCCTCGACCGCCTCGGCATAGATCCCCTGCCCGGTCTGCGTGTTGTTCTCGATCTTGACGGTCAGGTCGCCGCCGGTCGTCTCCACGAAGATCGTGTCGAGGATGTTGAGATGCGGGTGGCGCCCATCGACCGCCAGCTCACGGGTCGCGCGAGTCCACTCGAAGTCGAACGGCGGCGGCAGGGCGATGTCGCGCTCACCGCGCGAGTCCAGGTAGCGCAGCTCCCCGGAGTTGGCGATCTGCCAACGGAACACGCGCACGTCGGTACTGCGTTCGCCGATCTGGAACGCGGCCAGCAACCGGCCCTCGCGCACGATCAACTGCAGCAAGCGGGCGTGCTTGTAGTAGGCGTAGAGTTCGCCGAAGTCGCGGACGAAGCCGGCATCGCCGAGGAAGCTGCCGGTGGGGTCGACCGGTACCACGTCGTAGCCGTCCGCCTCCTCGGTCAGGCGGTAGAGCGCGAAAACATCCTCGACGCGCGTCTGGGTCCGAAGGCCGATGTAGACGTTGTAGCCAAACAGCAGGTGGTCGCCGAGCACCTGGACGATGTCGCGACCGACGCAATTGTTCTCGGTGCGGATGCGGAAGCGTCCGGCGACCTCCATGCGGCTGTCGCCAAACTCCTGCAAGCGGCGTGTGTTGAGCGACTCGGCCAAGCTGCGCAGGCGTGCGCCCTGCTCGGCCAGGCGCCGTCGCAGCACCTCGTAAGCACCGCCCTGGGCGACCGCCTCGTCAACATGGCTGGCCGTCGTGGGCGCCTGCTGCCCGGCGTCGGGCGTGGGTTCTGACATCACGACTCATCCTGCGCTGTGACGGGCATGCACTGTGCGCATGCCCGGTGGATCTCGGCGCGTCACCGGCGGCCGGCGACCGCCTCTGCGACGTTGCGGAGCGAGTGCGGCCTCAGGCCGCGCCGTCCTCGACGAGCGCGCGGCGCTCGGTGTCGGCACTGGAGGCAGCGACGCCAAGGTAGCGCTGCATCAGGTCCTGCACGATCGGGCTCTTGCCGGCCAGGCCCTCGATCGACCGCCCCAGCGAGACCGCCTTGACCAGGTTCTCGAACATGCCGCCATCACCGCCGACCAGATCGATGTCGGCGTTGCGCAATGCGCTGGCGATGACCTCGGCATTCTCGCGCGAGATGTCCTTGCCTGCCTCGATCGACGCCAGCGCCTGCCGGAGCCCTGTGTCGAGCGCCATGCGGAACTCCTCGTGCCCGCGTGCGGTATCGCTGAGCGCATCGATCGCCTGGAACTTGCGGGTCAGCCCCTCGGCCTCGGCCGAGAGCTTCTTCTCGACCACGGTGGCCTCTGCGCTGCCGATCGACTCGACCGCTTCGGCCTTCGCACGGCCCATCTGCGACTCGCCCTGGGCCTGCGCCGACAAGGTCTCGGCCAGCACCCGCGCCTCCGCCGTCCCCTGCTTGAGATTGGCATCCGCCTTCGCCTCGATGACGCGCGCCTCGGCAACGCCGACCTTCTCGATCGCGACCGCACCGGCCTCTTGCACCTGCGCCTCGGCCAGACCCGGCGCGGCACGCTCGGCACGGACGCCTTCGGCGAGCAGCTTCTTGGCTTCGGCCTGCTTGCCGGCTGCCTCGAAATCGGCCTGTGCGAGCGTGGTGACCTCGACCGCACGGTGCCGGGCGGCGGTCTCGCGCGCCTCGGCTTCCTTGACCTGACGCACCAACGCCTCCTGCGCCTTGGCCTCGGCGTCGAGGATCGTGACTTGCTTGAGACGGTCCGCTTCCGACACCTCGCGCACTTCCTTGATCCGTTCCTCCTCCTGGGCCACGGTCTTGTCGATGGCGATGCGTTCGCGGGTAATGTTGGCCACGTCCATCCGGCCCTGCTCGACGACCTTGTCGCGCTCCACGCCCTGCAGTTGCACTTCACGGTCGGTGGTGACCTGCTCAAGCTGGCGGGCGCGCTCGACGCGCTCGGCTTCGATCGCGACCGCGCGCTGGCGATTCTGCGCTGCGACCTCGACCTCGCGCAGGCGGTTCTCCTCACGGATGTCGATCAGCTGCTGGGCTTCGATGCGGGCGTTCTCGGCGACCTGCCGCTGTTCCTCCTGCACCTTTGCGGTCTCGGCTTCCTCACGCGCGCGGATCGTCTCGATCTCGCGCTGCTGGCGCGCCTCGGCCTCGGCCTGCTGACGTTCGAGCGACAGGGTCGCCTCGCGCGTCTCGACATTCTTCTTGGTGATCGCCAACCGCTCGTTCTGCTCGAGCTCGTTGGTGACCACGTTCTGCGAGGCGGTCAGCTCCGTGATCTTGCGGATGCCCTCGGCGTCGAGGATGTTGTGCGGATCGAGCACGCTCTTGGGCGTCTGCTCGAGGTAATCGATCGCCACGTCCTCGAGCACATAGCCGTTGAGGTCGTTGCCGATGACGGCGATGATCTCGTCGCGGAACTCCTGGCGCTTTTCGAACAGGTCGGTGAAGTCGAACTTCTTGCCGACGGTCTTGAGCGCCTCGGAGAACTTGGCGTTGAACAGCTCGTCGACTGCATGCTTGTCCGAGGCGCGATCGGCGCCCAGGGCCTTGGCCACCCGCAGCACGTCGGCCTGGGTCTCGTTGACGCGCAAGTAGAACGCCACCGCGATGTCGGCGCGCATGTTGTCGCGGCAGATCAGCCCCTCCTTGCCCCGGCGATCGATCTGCAGCGTGATCAGGCTGATCTTCATCAGCTCGGCGCGGTAGAGGACCGGGATGATGAGCGCACCGGTGAAGCGCACCTTGGGCTGCGTGCTCATGTCGTTGACGATCAGCGCGGTGCCCTGGTCGACCTTCTTGTAGAAGGCCTTGAACAGGCCGGCCGCGCCGAGCAGCACGACCATGACGATGCCCAGGCCGATCAGGAACGGGGCGAGCGTGGCGACACTCATCGGGTGTTTCTCCTTCGCTTGGGGTCCGCATTCCGCGGACCGTACGGATCAGATGTGACGGTAATCGGCTTCGGGCACGACCCGATAGCAATGCCCCACAGGATCGAACTCGACCAGCACCACCCGCTCGCCGCGTTGGTGGACATGGGCCCCTTCGGCGCGCACCTGCAGGACGAGGCCGGCACCGCCGTCGTCGACATCGGCCATTCCGGCGGACGCCGACACCGTCGGCGTCCGCACGACGGCCACCCGTCCCAGCAGCGAGGGTTCGGCGACCGGTTGCAACTTCGACAGCCAGCGCCGCAACGGTCGCAGCGCCGCGGTGGTCAGCAGTGCGCCCGGCAGCAGTGCGAGCAGCGCAGTGAGCGTGCCCAGCGTCCAGCGCAGCCAGCCCCACAGCGGCGCGAGCAGGAACAGATGGATGAAGTAGGTGCAGAACCAGCCGAAGAACACCACCAGTGTGAGCACCAGCATGATCGGCAACCGATCGAGCCCCAGCCGTGCGAGCACGCCGGCCAGTCCATGCGCGTCCGCGCCATCGGGCAGGTCGAGGTCGAGATCGAGGCCACCGATGTCCACCAGCCCCAGCGCCGCGATCAGCCAGTAGAGCGCGCACACCCCCAGCAGCACGCTGTAGACGAGCGTGGGGTATCCGAGCGCGGTGGCGACGAATTCGGGCATGTCGGCGAAGCACTCCTGTGTCCTGGCCAGCCCACACTCCCCGCGCAGGCCGCTCCCGCCGAACATCCGGTCGATGGGCCCGCCATCATGCCAGCCCGGCTACGGTCGCCGTCAAGCCAGCGGATGGATGCGAGCGACGGATGCGCTCAGAGCGTCGCCGGCAGCGCCACCACGGCCCCCGGCGCGCAGGGGTACAGCCGCATGCCGGGCGACGGTGCGATCGGCAGGCCGCCAGCGAACGCGGTGAACGCCGGCAGCAAGCCGGCATCCTGCGCGAACACGAAAGCCGGCAAGCGCGGCAGGCCCGGCAGGCGCACCACCGGATGCAGATGCCCGCCAAGCCGGTAGCCCGCGACATCGGCCGCAACCGCGTCGTCGACGTCATGCACGAACACGAAGGGGGGCTCGTGCAACAGCGCGCCGTGCAGGCGCAGGCCGAGCGTGCATGCCAGCTCGGGCGCAGCGCGCAGGGCGCGATCGTGATTGCCGCCGACCAGGTCGACCGACAGCGCGGGACGGTCCGCCCGCCAGGCCCGCCAGGCCGTGCGCCACGGCGCGTCGCGCGCACCGGCGTGCAGCAGGTCGCCGAGCACCAGCAATCGCGTCGCGCCGCTGGCTTCGATCAGCCCGTCGAGCCGTTCGAGATCGTGCTCGGTGCCGCCACGCGGCAGCGCGATGCCGGCCTCGCGAAAGTGCTGCGCCTTGCCCAGATGCACGTCGGCCACGACCAGCGTGCGCTGCCGCGGCCACAGCAGCGCACGCTCGGCGAACAATCGCAGCGCCTCGCCGGCAATCTCGATCTCCAACGCGCCGTCAGCCACGATTGCGCCGCTCCAGTTGCGCCGCCGCGCGCTGCACGCGTGTGCGCCAGTCCTCGGTGCTGAGCTGGCCACGCATCGACTCGGCCCACAGCGGGAACGACAGCGGGGTGAACGTGCGCAGCGGATGCAGGTCGAGCCTGCGGGCACTGCAATCCTCCAGCGTGGTGCGCAGTTGCACCACGTCCAGTTGCGCGGCGAACACCTCACGCTCGGCCAGCGCCAGCAGCATGTGGTCGGGATCGTGCCGGCGCAGCACGTCGAACAGCAGGCCGCTGGAGGCCTGCAACTGGCGCATCGAACGTGGCGCGCGTCCGGGCAGCGACGGCGGCAGCAGACCGGCGACGCGGGCGATGTCGCGAAATTGGCGGCGGGCGAGCTCGGCCAGGTTCAGGCTCTCGCGCAGGTCATCGATCAAGGCCTCGGGCGAGAGCATCGCTTCGACATCGAGCGCATCGAGCTCCACTTCCTGCGCGGGCGAGAGCACGAAGCCGTAATCGTTGGCGGCGAACGAGAAGCTGTTGGCGCGCAGGCGGCCCCAGCGCAGCGCCAGCAGCGCGGCCAGGCCCTCGTGCACCTGACGCCCGGCGAACGGAAACACGAACAGGTGGCGCGCGCCGCGCGCGCGGATCCATTCCACCAGCAGGCGGCCCGGCGCCGGTAGTGCAGACAGCCGCTGCTGCAGATCGAGCAGCCGACCGATCGCACGCAGCTCCGGTGCATCGCGCGGGCCGGCGAACAGGCGCTCGACCTCGTGCGCCAACGTGCCCGACAGCGACATCCGGCCGCCCTGCCATTTGGGCACCGTGCCGCTGCCGGCCTTGGCGACGCGCACGTACGCGGTCATGTCTTCCAGCCGCACCAACTCCAGCGTGCGGCCGGCGAACTGGAACCGGTCGCGCGGCCGCAAGCGACCGACGAAACTCTCCTCGACCGAGCCCAGGCCCCCGCCGCGCAGCAGCTTCACGCGCACCGCGCCATCGCTGGCGATCGTGCCGATCGACAGGCGATGACGCAGCGCGATGCGTCGGTCCTCGACCCGATAGACCCCGTCCTCGCCGCGCACCACGCGGCGGAAGTCGGGGTAATGCGCCAGCGCCGCGCCGCCCTGGACGATGAAATCGAGCACCGCGCGCCAGGCCAGTGGGTCGAGCGCGCGGAACGCATGGGTCCCGCGGACTTCGTCGTAAAGCGCATCGGCCTCGAAGCCGCCGCCCAGCGCCAGCGTCACACAGTGCTGGGCCAGCACATCGAGGCTGAGCACAGGCGGCGGGCGCGATTCGATCGTACCCGCGGCAACCGCGGCGCGAGCCGCGGCGTACTCGACCAGTTCCAGCGCGTGCGTCGGCACGCAGACCACGTGCCCCGCTTCGCCCGGGCGGTGGCGTGCGCGCCCGGCACGTTGCAGCAAGCGCGAGACGCCTTTCGGGCTGCCAATCTGCAGTACTTGGTCGACGGCGGGAAAGTCGACACCGAGATCGAGGCTGGAGGTCGCAACCACGCAGCGCACGCTGCCGGCGCGCAGGCCCTGCTCAGCGGCCGCGCGCAGCTTCGGATCGAGCGAACCGTGATGCAGTGCCAGCGTTTCGGGCGCCTCCGGCCAGACCGCCGACAGCGCGCGATGCCACAGTTCGGCCTGCGAGCGGGTGTTGGCGAACAGCAGGCTGGTGCGTTCGGCCATCAGCCGCTCCAGCACACGCGGCAACTGCGCCAGGCCCAGATGGCCGGCCCACGGAAAGCGCTCGTCCTCGCCGGGCAGCAGCGTGTCGAGCGTGAAACGCTTGGGCGCCACCCCGGCGACCACCTGCGCCTGCGGACAATGCGGCAGCAGCGCATCGCGCGCCTGCGCCAGGTTGCCGAGCGTCGCCGAGACGCCCCAGATGCGCAGCGCCGGTGCGAGCCGGCGCAGCCGCGCAAGCGCCAGCTGCAGCAGCACGCCGCGCTTGTTGCCGAGCAGTTCGTGCCATTCGTCGACGACCACGCAGCGCACCGAGGCCAGCAGCGGCGCGGTGTCGGCATAGGAGAGCAGCAATGACAGCGATTCGGGCGTGGTCACCAGCACCTCGGCCTGGCCGCTGCGCGCCAGCCGCCGGTCGCGTGCGCTGGCATCGCCAGTGCGCATGGCGACCGTCCAATCCAGACCGAGCGCCTCGATCGGCGCGCGCAATGCGCGCACCGTGTCGACCGCGAGCGCGCGCAGCGGGGTGATCCACAGCACCTGCAGCCTGCGCCCGGCGTCTTTGCCGGCACGCGCGGCTGACTTCGCCGGGGTCGTGCGTGGACCGGCCTTCGCACGCGGGCGCGCGGCCAGCGCTTCGAGCAGGGGCCCGCCGAAGGCGGCCAGTGTTTTGCCGCTGCCGGTCGGGGTATGCAACAGGCCCGACTCCCCGGCCAGATACCGGCGCCAGACCTCGCGCTGGAACGGTGCCGGACGCCAGCCCTGCGCCGCAAACCAGGCGCGCAGCGGCGCATCGGGGCCGCGAAGACGAGTCATCGCCACCGGCCGGGCCACGTCCCTGCGCACCGCGGACGGCCGCGCTCGCCGGACGCCGCCGTCACCGTGCGAGCGCCCGCAAGGTCTCGAGCCGATCGGCCTCGGCGATCGGCTTGTCGCGGCGCCAGCGCAGGATGCGCGGAAAGCGCACGGCGATGCCGGACTTGTGCCGGCTCGAGCGGTTGACCGCCTCGAAGCCGAGCTCGAAGACATGGTGCGCGGTGACCGAACGCACCGGCCCGAAGCGCTCGAGGGTGTGCGCGCGGATCCACTTGTCGAGCGCGAGGATTTCGCGGTCGTCGAGCCCCGAATAGGCTTTGGCGACCGGCACCAGGGTGTCGCCATCCCACAGTGCGAAGGTGTAGTCGGTGTAGAGCGTGCTGCGCCGGCCGTGGCCGGCCTGCGCATAGATCAGCACCGCGTCGATGGTCAGCGGATCGATCTTCCACTTCCACCAGTCGCCGCGACGCCGGCCGGCCTGGTAGCGGGCATCGGCGCGCTTGAGCATCAAGCCCTCGACGCCGCGCGCGCGGGCATCGGCGCGCAGCGCGGCGGCCTGCGCCCAGTCAGCGGCGTCCACACGCGGCGAGATCACGATGCGCGGATCGTCGTACTGGGCGACCAATGTCTCGAGCATCGCCCGGCGCTCGGCCTGCGGCCGGTCGCGCCAGTCCTCGCCGTCGAGCTCGAGCAGGTCGTAGACCTGCACGCGCACCGGCGTGTCGGCGAGTGTCTTCGGTCCGGGCTTGCGGCGCTGGATGCGGGTCTGCAGCGCGGTGAACGGCATCGGCGCGGGTTCGCCCGGCCGCCAGGCCAGCAGCTCGCCGTCGAACACACAGTCGCGGGGCAGCGTCAGCGCCGCGGCTTCGATCTCGGGAAAGCGTCCGTCGAGGCGTTCTTCGCCGCGCGACCACAGCGCGATGTCCGCGCCGCGGCGGATCAGTTGCAGGCGGATGCCGTCCCACTTCCATTCCAGCAGCCAGTCTTCGATCGGGCCGAGCGCACGCGCGACCGCGTCGGGATCGTTGGCCAGCACCGGCGCCGCCACGTCCATATCCGGCTCCGCATCGGCGGCCGCCTCGACATCCGTGCCCTCGCTCACCGTGTCGGGACGCAGCGCCTGCTCCAAGGGCGAAGCAAGGAAGAACGGATACGGCTGACGCCGGTCGCTGGGCAGTTCGTCGGGCGAGAGCAGGTCGCGCAGGAACTGCGCGCTCGGCGTCCAACTGCCGAGCATGCGTTGGGCGATACGCGCGATGTCCAGCCCGCTCATCTCCGCCAGCGCCTGCTGCACCAGTCGCTGCGAAACGCCCACGCGCAGCGCGCCGGTCAGCAACTTGTTGAACACCAGCCGCTCGTCGAAACACAGCGAAGCCCAGGCCTCGACCACCAGCGCGCGCCGGACCGCCGGGTCGCGATTGGCGACCGGGATCAGCCGCCGCTCGATCCATTCGGCCAGCGAGACGTCGTCGGCCGGCGCGACGGGATCGTCGAGCAGCAGCGCGAGCGTCTCGGCCAAGTCGCCGACCTGGTCGTAGCTGTCGTCGACCAGCCAGTCGGGCAAGCCCGCGGCCTCACCAATCCATTCGCGCAGTTCGCGGGTATTGGCGATGCGTCGCCCGGCCCCGGCGACCTTGCCGCCGGCCAGCAGGAACAGCGCCCAGGCGGCATCGTGCGGCGGCGCGTCGCGGAAGTAGGCAACCAGTGCCGCGCGCTTGTCGAGCGTGGCGGTGCTGCGATCGAGCTCGCGGTACAGCCGGGCGAAGCGCCTCATGCGCAGGCCCTCGAGCGCCGGGCGCTCATTCCTCGTCCCCGAAATCGGTGCGGAAGGCTTCGGCCGCGATGCCATCCTCGCGTAGCGCACGGATGATCGCATCGGTGTTGCCATGGGTCGCGATCACCCGCGTGGCACCGGTCTCGCGCACGGTCCGCATCAGATCGGGCCAGTCGGCGTGGTCGGACACCACGAAGCCGCGATCGTAGTTGCGACGGCGTCGATTGCCACGAATGCGCATCCAGCCCGATGCGAAGCCCTGCTGCGCGCGGCGGAACCGGCGCATCCACGCGCTGCCGGCCGCCGATGGCGGCGCGATGACCAACCGGCCGGCAAAATCGCCGCCGCGATCGGTCTCGGCGACCGGCAGGGTGTCGAGCATCGCGATGCCGGCCCGCCGGTAGACCTCGACGCCGGCGGCGACCGCCCCGTGCAGCAGCGCCGGCTGGTCGGTATGCGCCGCCAGTTCGGCCAGCACGCGCTGGGCCTTGCCCAGCGCGTAACAGAACAGCACCGCCACCTCCCCGCGCGTCTCGCAGTGCGCGCGCCAGGCCTCGATCTCGGCGGCGACCAGTGCGGTGTCGGGCCATCGGTAGACCGGCAGGCCGAACGTGGCCTCGGTGATGAAGGTGTCGCAGCGCACGACCTCGAACGGTGCGCAGGTCGGATCGTGCTGGCGCTTGTAGTCGCCCGAGGCGACCCAGACCTCGCCGTCGACCTCCACCCGCACCTGGGCCGAGCCCAGCACGTGGCCGGCCGGATGCAGCGACACCGTCGCCGCGCCCATCTGGAATGGCGCGCCGTAATCGTGTGCGACATAGATCTGCTCGCCCAGGCGCCACTCCAGGATCGGCAGCCCCGCACGCGTGGTGTGGTAGGCGCCCATGCCAGTGCGCGCATGGTCGCCGTGGCCGTGAGTGATCACCGCACGCGGCACCGGACGCCAAGGATCGATATGGAAATCGCCGGCCGGGCAGTACAGGCCCTCGGGGCGCAACTGGATGAGGTCGTCGCGCCGCCCTTTCGGCATGCGGGCGGTGGAGGACGGACGGGAGGCGGCCATGGCGGCAGTCTGGCGACGCCGCCGTGCAGGCGGTGCCAAGCCGCCGTTAGTCCTCGCGGTCGTCCAGACCGCCGCCTTCGTGGACCGGCCGCCAGCTTTGGGCCAGCACGTCGGCCAGCATCTCGCCGGTCAGCGGCTTGCGCAGGAAGCCGTCGAAACCGGCCGCGCGCGCCGCCGGCTCGGCCTCGGCATCGGCGCGCGCGGTGACCGCAACCAGCGGACGGTCGAAGCCTTGGGCGCGCAGCATGCCGGCCAGGGTCAGACCGTCGATGCCCGGCAGGTCCAGATCGAGCAGGGCGATGTCGAACGTCTGGGTCCGCACTTCGGTCAGCGCAGCGAGCCCATGCATCGCGTGAGCGACCTGGTGGCCCTGCGCCTCGAGCAGGCCCCGGATCACGTCGGCCACGGTCTGGTCGTCCTCGACCAGCAGCACCACCAGTCCGACCGCCGCGGTGATGCGCTCGTGGCCCTCGAAGCGCGTGCGCCGCGGCGGGGTGGCGACCTCGGCCAATGGCAGCACGACCGTGAACCGGGTGCCCGCGCCAAGGGTGCTCTCGACGTCGATCCGGCCGCCCATCGCCAGCGACAGTTCCTGGCTGATCGCCAGCCCCAGGCCGCTGCCGCCGTAGCGCGCGGCGGTGCGTGCGCCGTCGGCCTGCTCGAAACGCCGGAACAGCCGCTGGCATTGCTCGGCGCTGAGCCCGGGGCCGGTGTCGCTGATCTGGAAACACAGGCCTTCGGGCGGACGCGCGATCCGCAATCCGACCCGCCCGTCGTCGGTGAACTTGATTGCATTGCCGATCAGGTTCAACAGGATCTGCCGCACCCGCACCGCGTCGCCATGCACCCAGGCCGGCACGCCCTCGTCGAAGGCGACATCGAAGCCCAGCGCCTTGTGCCGGGCCATCGGCGCGGACAGCGAGACGATGTCCTCGATCAATGCGCGCAGCTCGAACGGCTGCGGATCGAGCTCGAGCTTGCCGGCCTCGATCCGCGCCAGATCCAGTGCATCGTTGACCAGACGCATCAGGTGGTCGCCGGCGCGGCGGATGGATTCGGTGTAGCTGCGCTGCCGCGCGTCGAGCGGGGTGTCGAGCAGCAGCTCGCTCATGCCCAGCACGCCAGTCATCGGTGTGCGGACCTCATGGCCGAGCGTGGCCAGGAAGCGGCTCTTGGCCAGCGACGCCTGCTCGGCAAGTTCGCGCTGGCGCCCGGCCAACTGCAGTTCCGCGCGCCGCCGCACGCGCCGGCGGTAGATCGACGCGCCCCACAGCGCGACCAGTCCCATGGCGCAGATCAGCAGCGTGAGTGCCCACCAGGTCTGCCACCACGGCGGCAACACCCGGAATCGCAGTTCCTGCATCGGCGCGGCATTGCCGTAGGCGTCGCTGGCGCGGATGCGCAGCACATAGTTGCCGGGCCGCAGGCCCGAGAACACCCGGTCGCCATTGGCGCCCTGGTCGACCCAGCCGGTGTCCAGGCCCTGGAGCCAGGTCCAGTAATGGTTCGATCCCGGATCGTCATAGGCCAGCAGCCGGGCCGAGACGCGCAGCTCGCGGTCGTCGGGGAACAGTTCGGGATGAGCGCCCTCGAGCGGTTGCCACAGCCCGTCGCGGCGCACGTCCAGGCCGAGAACGCGCAGCTTCGGTTCCTCGACCCGACCGGTCTCCTCCGACGCGGTGTTGATGATGGCCACCGAGTCGACCGCGGTGCCGGCAGCGAGCAGGCCGCTGCTGCTCACCGCGATCGAGCGGAACAGCATTTCCTGCGACGACAGGCCGTGCTCGCTGCCATAGCGGCGCATGCGCCGGGCCTGCGGATCCCAGCGGTAGAGACCACGCCGGGTGGAGACCCAGACCCGTCCGCGCACGTCGACCGCCAGCCCCATCGGCATCACCGACGGCAGCCCCTCGCGCGTGCCGATCCGCTCCTGCCGCGCCCAGGTGTCGTCCTCGAGGCGCCAGCGCTCCAGGCCGTCGCGCCCGGCCGCCCAGACCGTGTCTTCGCCCTGCACGGCGACCGCGTAATAGGGCTGCTCGCCGCTGACGATCACGAACCGACCAGCCTGCGGGTCGAAGTAGCCCAGCCCCGGCACCGAAGCCGCCCAGGCGGTGTTGTCGGGTGCGACGTCGAAGCCGTAGACGCCCTCATGGACCAAGGGATCATCGCCGGCTTGCCACAGCATGCGGCCGGTGTCGCCATCGCGGTGCTCGACCCCATAGCCGCCCATGCTGCCGGTCCACAGCGTGCCGTCAGGCGCAGCGCGCACGATGTTGTAGCCCACGCCGTGCGCGACCGAGGTGCCCGGCTCGCCTTCCCACTCGCTCAGCGTACCGTCGCGTCCGTGCCGGAACAGGCCGCCGACATGGCCGATCCACAGCACGCCGCTGCGCGTCTCGGCCATGCCCAGGATGCGCTGGTTGGCCAGGCGCGCGCGCGCCTCCCCGTCGAGCCGGGAGACCTGCAGCGCCTGGTCCACATGCTCGACGACGCCGGTTTCCGATCCCAGCCACAGACCGCCGTCGTTGGCCGGTGCGATCGTCGCGTAGCCGTGGCCCTGCAGCCCGCGTTCGCCGCGCACCAGCTCGGCGACATGGCGCCAGTCCGAGCGCAGGAAGCCGACGCCCTCGCCCGGCGCCGATGCCCACAGCGCGCCGTCGGGCTGCAGGAACATCGCTCGGGCCGGGAACGGCCGCGACGCGTCCCGGCCGACCGGCACCGGGGTCGGGATGCCGTCCTCAGACAATCGCCACAGGCCGCGCCGGGTGCCCAGCCAGTAGCCGCCACGCGGATCGGCAAGCATCGACAGCACGCTATTGGGCCGGGCGAACATGCCCGACCACGGGCGCCAGTGCCACTGGCCGTCGCGCATGCGCACGAACAGCCCGCGCGCGCTCGAGGCCCAGACTTCGTCGCCCATCGCCTGCACGTCGGTGACCGTCAGCGGCATATCGCCGCCGGGCAACGGCTCGCGCCAGACACGGCGGCCGTCGTAGCGGGCCAGGCCCGCCATCGTCGCGATCCACAGCATGCCGTCGTTGTCGAACGACAGGCTGACCACGTTGTCACTGGGCAGCGTGCGCGGGTCGTTGGGATCGTGGCGCAGATGCACAAAGCTGCCGTCGGCGCGCAGGCCGTAGACCCCGTCGGTGCCCAGGCCCATCCAGATCTCGCCCGGCCGGCTGGCGAAATCCCAGACATCACCGAGCCGCGCTTCTGGATGCGCGTCGATCCGATAAGGCCGGAAACCTGCCGAGCGATCACGGTCCATCACCGCGACACCGCCTTCCTGGGCCGCGACCCAGACGCGGTCCTCGTGGTCGACATGCAGCGCCTGCAGATTGTTGCCGGGGAAGGCATCCGCCGCTTCTGGATCGTGCTGCCAGACCATGAATCCGGCGCCGTCGTAGCGGGCCAGACCGTCGGCGGTCGCGATCCAGACGAAGCCGTCGCTGTCCTGGGCGATGCCGGTGACATCGGACGTGGGCAGGCCATCGGCGACGCCGAGCACCCGCAACCGCGGCATCTCCGGCGTCGCGGCCAGGACACCGCAGGCGAACGTCCAGATCAGCGCCAGAGCGGCAACACGCTTCCACATGGGCCCGACATCCCTTTCCCCGCGGCCTTGCCCGCAACGCGCGATGCTCGCAACGCATCGTCCCGGATGCAAGCGCCACCGCGGCTGCGCGACCATGCGATTCGTGCCTAGAATCCCCGCATGCCGCCCGCGGCGACCGGAACTCAAGACGATGCGACTGCCGCGGCGCCTGTTCGTCCCCTGCCTGCTGCTGGCATTGGCCTGCGCGCCGGTGGCCGCGCGACCGGCGCAGTACGCGCTCGATCCGGTGCACACCCGGGTGATGCTCGAGATCGAACACGCCGGCCTGTCGAAGGCGATCGGCACGGTGTCGGGCAGCCAGGGCACGCTGGTCTTCGATCCCGCGGACTGGTCGAGCGCGCGGGTCGAGGTCTCGGTGCCGCTCGAGCGCATCGACTTCGGCGACGACCGTTGGAACCGCGCGGTCCGCGCGCGCAATCTGCTCGATACCGAGCGCCATCCCTCCGCAACCTTCGTCTCCAACCGTATCGAGCCTCGCGATGCCACGCATGCGATCGTCCACGGCACGCTGACGCTGCACGGCGTGTCGCGCGAGGTCGCGCTCGATGCGACGTTCAACGCCGCACGCCGCCACCCGATGCCGCCGTTCAGGCGCATGGTCGGATTCTCGGCCACCGCGCAGCTGTCGCGGGCGGACTTCGGCATCGACGCCTGGCCGTCGATGATCGGCGACACGGTCGGCCTGCGCATCGAACTCGAAGCGGTGCGCGAGCGCGGCACGGGCCGCGACGATGCGGGCGATGCCGACGACACAGCGGTCGGCACCGACACACCCGGAGACGAGACACCATGACGCTGAAGAATGTCGAGCGCTGGGGCGCGGTGAGCCAACTGCTGCATTGGACCGTCGTGGTGCTGATCCTGGCGGTCGGCATCATCGGCCTGACGATGGGCGACATGCGACCCAGCCCGACCAAGGTCCAGGTCTACGCCCTGCACAAGTCGCTGGGCCTGACGATTCTTGCGCTCGCGGCGCTGCGGCTGGCCTGGCGGCTGTTCGCCGGCGCGCCGCGCCCGGTGCCCGGCACCCCGCGCTGGCAGGACCGCATCGCCACGCTCACGCACTGGCTGCTGTATGCACTGCTGCTGGCGATCCCGCTCAGCGGCTGGACCTTCAATTCGGCCGCCGGCTACCCGCTGCAGTGGTTTGGCCTGTTCAATCTGCCGGCGCTGGTCGCGCGCGACCCGGATCTGCGCGGCCTGGCCGGCCAGGCGCACGAATGGCTGTTCTGGACGCTGGTGGCGTTGGCGCTGCTGCATGCGGCCGCGGCGCTATACCACCACCTGTTCCTGCGCGATGCCACGCTGGCACGGATGCTGCCACGCGGCTGGTTGCGCCCTGCCCCCCACCCTCACTCCAGGACTGACCGATGCCCCACGCCCCCCGCTTCCTGTTCGCGGCCGCGCTCGCCGTCGCGATGCCGCTCACCGCCTCCGCTGCCGATTACGTGCAGGCCGCCGGCTCGTCGCTGGCCTTCGCCGGCAAGTACCAGGGCGAGGTGTTCACCGGCACGTTTCCCGACTTCCGCACCACGCTCGCATTCGACCCGACCGACCTGAGCGGCGCCAGGCTGGAAGTGGCAATCCCGATCGCGACCGCGACCACCCGCAACGACGACTATGACGGCGAGATGCGCGGCGCGGCGTTCTTCGACGCCGCCCGCTTCGCCCAGGCCACCTATACCGCGACCCGGTTCCGCGACCTCGGCGACGGACGCTACGCGGCCGACGGCGAGCTCGCGCTGCGCGGCGTGCGCAAGCCGGTCACGTTGACCTTCACCTGGATCCCAGGCCCACGTCCGCTGCTGTCGGGCAGGGCGACAGTGCGTCGCCTGGATTTCGGCGTCGGCGGCGGCGAATGGGCCGACACCGGCACGATCCCCGACGAGATCGCGGTCGCCACGCGGGTGTATCTCAAGCCTGCGAACTGACGTCGCTGTCGGCGGGTCAGGCCAGCAGCCGCCGCACCGCGTCGGCGTCGAACGGCCACTCCAGTTCGACGTCGCGCCCGGCATCGCGGAGCACCGGCACACGGCAGCCGTAGCGCACCTCGAGCGCGGCGTCGTCATCGATGAAGACACTGTCGAACGCAGGCGCGCGCGCCTGCGCCAGCACCTCGAGCGCGAGGTCGCACAGATGGCAGTCGTCGCGCTGGTACAGGATCAGGGCCGGGGGCGTCATGCGGCGTCGCGTCAGGCATGGAACAGGGGGCGGGCCGTAGAATAGCGCGATGGCAGTCAGCACCTTCGACCTCTACAAGATCGGCATCGGGCCGAGTTCCTCGCATACCGTCGGGCCGATGCGCGCCGGTGCCCGCTTCGTCGCGCGCTGGCTCACCGAGCCCGGGCGCCTGCACGAGGTCGTGCGCGTCCGCGCGGAGGTCTTTGGTTCGCTGGCGCTGACCGGCCGCGGCCACGGCACCGACAAGGCGCTGATGATGGGTCTGGAAGGGCACATGCCCAACCGCATCGACCCGGACATCATTCCCGATGCGCTGGCGCGTATCCGCGGCGAGCGCCGGCTGCGGCTGGGCGGCACCCACGAGATCGGCTTCGACGAAAAGCGCGACCTGGTGATGAACAAGCGGCAGAAGCTGCCGTTCCACACCAACGGCATGCGCTTCACCGCCTATGGCGCCGACGATGCGGTGATCGCCACACGCGACTATTACTCGGTCGGTGGCGGCTTCGTCGTCAACCAGGACGAGGCGGCCGAGGACCGCATCGTCGCCGACACCACCCAGGTGCCCTATCCGTTCGCCAGCGGCGACGAGTTGATCCGCCAGGCGCAGGACAGCGGACTGGGCATCGCTGGGCTGATGCTGGAGAACGAAAAGGTCTGGCGCAGCGAGGCCGAGATCCTCGACGGGCTGCGCGAGTTGTGGGCGGCGATGCAGTCGTGCGTTGCGCGCGGCATCCGCGAGGGCGGCACGCTGCCCGGCGGCCTGCACGTCACCCGCCGCGCCCCGGCGCTGCATGCCGAGCTCGCCGCCAAGCCCGAAGCGGCGATGCGCGATCCGCTGACCGTGCTCGACTGGGTCAACCTCTACGCACTCGCGGTCAACGAGGAAAACGCCGCGGGTGGGCGCGTGGTCACCGCGCCGACCAACGGTGCGGCCGGCATCCTGCCGGCGGTGCTGCACTACTACGACCGCTTCATCCCCAATGCCAACGAGCAGGGCGTGTTCGACTTCCTGCTGACCGCAGCGGCCGTGGGCATCCTCTACAAAGAGAACGCCTCGATCTCCGGCGCCGAGGTCGGCTGCCAGGGCGAGGTCGGCGTGGCCTGCTCGATGGCGGCCGCCGGCCTGACCGCCGCACTGGGCGGCACGCCGAGCCAGATCGAGAACGCCGCCGAGATCGGCATGGAGCACAACCTGGGCCTGACCTGCGATCCGATCGGCGGCCTGGTGCAGATCCCGTGCATCGAGCGCAACGCGATGGGCGCGGTCAAGGCGATCAACGCCTCGCGCATGGCCTTCCGCGGCGACGGCAAGCACAAGGTCAGCCTCGACAAGGTCATCCGCACGATGCGCGAAACCGGCCGCGACATGCGCGACAAGTACAAGGAAACCTCGCGCGGCGGCCTGGCGGTGAACGTCATCGAGTGCTGAGTTGACCCAGACCTGATTTCGGACCAGAATTCAGACTAGATCGGGCGTGGAGAGCTTTCATGAAGACTTGGCAAGTTCAGGAAGCAAAGGCGCGCTTCAGCGAGCTTCTGCGCGCCAGCGTGGAGGACGGCCCGCAGATCGTCAGCCATCATGGCAAACCGACCGCAGTCGTCGTTCCGATGGAGCAGTGGCAACGGTTGCAGCAGCGGCCACGCAGCCTGAAGGCGCTGCTGCAGGCGCCCGATGGCCCGGATGGCCTGCCCCTGCCGCCGCGAGGCCGTCTGCGGCGGCACGATCCCGAGGCGCTCGACTGACCGCATGTTCCTGCTGGATACGAATGTCGTTTCGGAGTTGCGCAAGAACAAGCCGCACGGCGGCGTACAGGCCTGGATTGGACAGGCGCCCGAAAGCGGTCTTTACCTGTCGGCAGTGACGATTGGTGAAATCCAGGCCGGCATCGAGATCACCCGCGGCCTCGACCCGGCCAAGGCGTCGGACATCCAGGTCTGGCTCGACGAGCTCGCCGACTCATACGCCGTGTTGTCTGCCGATGCTGCCGTCTTCCGGCAATGGGCGCGGCTCATGCACGGCCGTCCAGACCATCACCTTGAGGATGGGCTAATCGCTGCGACGGCCCTCGTCCATGGGCTGACCGTGGTCACACGGAACCTCAAGGATTTCCGCCCCTTCGGCGTGCCGTTGTTCGACCCCTTCGGGTATCGAGGCTGAAGCCGCGCATGGCGACGGCGAGCAACGCCGCGCACCCAGGTGATCCAAAGAAAAACGGCGCGCCGTGGTCGCGGCACGCCGTTTTTGGGGACATGCGCCAATCAGGCGCTGATCGTCAGCGTCAGGCTGAACTGCCACGGCACCGGCTGGGCGGTCGGCTCGGGGTCGCGGTTGGGATTGTCACTGCCCAGCGACAGCCCGCCGTTGAAGCCGATCGACATCAGGCCGGTGAAGAACGAGAAGATCTCGGCGAAGTGGGCCAGGAAGTCCGGGCCGCCGTTCTTCAGTTCGTCGGTGGCATTGATGAAGGCCTGGTCGACATTCTGGATGTTGCCGTTCTGGTCGACGGCGATGAAGCCGCTGCCGTTCTCGTTCTCCAGCAGCACGTTGCCGTCGCGCACGGCGGCATCGAGCAGACGGCCGCCGCCGGCGAACTCCTGGAACGCCAGGTCGCCATAGGTGTTGCTGTCGACACCGGAGATCTGCACGCCGTAGTCGCCGTCGGTGATCGTCACGACCGAGGCCACCGTCGCACCATTGCCGCCCTGCTCCCACGGCGTGGTCTCGATGGTGACCTTGGTCCCGTCGTCGAGCAGGAAGGTGGTCTGGCCCCAGAAGTCGAAGGCGTGCTTGCCGTCGATCTCGACGTGGGGATCGCCCCAGATGCGGTAGTTCTCGCCGGTGTTCTTGTTGAACACCACCACCTCGTCGTTGTCGCCGGCGGTGATGCGGTAGTTATCGTTCTCGAACTGCACCCGCCCGTCGGATGTGCGCTGGGTGCTGGCCGAGCTCTGCACCGACGGCAACTGGCCGCTGACGCTCAGCGAGACGGACATGCTCAAGGAAGATGTGTTGGACATGATGGAGACCCCCGTGATCGACATGGAAACTGAATGACGCCATTTCAGCGCGCCGTTCAGCTTCCTGCCATCGGGGTGCACCCGATCTAGGGTTTGCCCCAGGCTCGGGCGGGTCAGGGTCGCGCGCAGGCCAGGACGTCGTCGAGCAATGCTGCTGCTGTCACTTCCGCACCGGCCCCGGGGCCCTGGATCACGAGCGGCTGTTCGCGATAGCGATCGCTGTGGATCGCAACCCGGTTGTCGGTTCCGCCGCCGGCGCACAGCGGGTGATGCGCCGGCAATGCACGCAGACCGACGCTGGCACCGCCGAGCGCATCGAAACGTCCCACCACGCACAACCGCAATCCTTCCGCGGACGCTGCGGCCCAGCGCGCGGCGAGCGCGGTGTCGAGCTCGGCGAACCCGCCCTCGAGCGCCCCAACCTCGCGTGCGGCCAATGCCGGCGGCACCAGCGATTCGACTGCGACCTGATGCGCCGACAGCGGCAGCCCCGCCGCCCGCGCCAGGATCAACAGCTTGCGGCGCACGTCCTCGCCTGACAGATCGATGCGCGGATCGGGCTCGGTGAAGCCGGCAGCGCGGGCCTCCTGCACGAGAGTCGAAAACGGCTGGCTGCCGTCGAACCGGGCGAACAACCAGGCCAGCGACCCCGACAACACCCCTTCGACCGCGTGGATGCGGTCGCCGCCGGCGACCAGCGCGCGCAGGCTGCGCAGCAACGGCAATCCCGCACCGACCGTGGCGCTGTCGCCATAGCGGCCGCCACCTTCGCTGCCGACCGCCTCGGCGATCGCTTGCGCCCGGCCGAGTTCGCCGCCGGTACCGAGCTTGTTGGCGGTGACCACGTGGACTCCGCGCGCGAGCCACTCGGGATGCCAGTCGGCGACTGTCTCGCTGGCGGTCGCATCGACCACGATATCGCCCGGCCGCGGACTCTCGCCCTCGGCCCAGGGCGGAAAGCCGTTGCGTCGGGTCGCCGCGACACGCGCCTGTTCGAGCACCGCCACCGGATCGTCGCCGCAGGCGATCTGCGTGCGCGAATTGCAGATCCGCGCCAAGGCCGGCAGCGCCAGGCCCCGCGCGGCCAGCCCCTGGTAGCGCGCGACGAAGGCACTGCCGACAGTACCGGTGCCCAGCAACGCGAGCCGAGCGGGCTGCGGTTGCGTCCGGCGCGCACGGCGCAAGGCGACGACCGTGCTCATGCGTCGGCTCCGGCGCGGATTGCCGGCGCCTGGTCGGCGACGGTGGCCGCTCGCGCCAGCGCTGCCTGCAGGTCGGTAAGCAGGTCGTCGAGCGCCTCGATGCCGACCGACAGCCGCAGCAGACCCTCGGAAATGCCGGCCGCCTCGCGCGCCTGCGCGCTCATCGCGGCATGGGTCATCGTCGCTGGATGCGCGACCAGGCTCTCGACGCCGCCCAGCGACTCGGCCAGCGTGAAGTACTGCAGGCCCTCGACGAACGCACGCACGGCCGCGCGCGGGTCGCGCCCGGCCAGTTCGAACGACAGCATCGCGCCGAAGCCCGATTGCTGGCGCGCGGCGACCGCATGCCCGGGGTGCGAGGTCAGGCCCGGGTAGTGCACCCGCGCCACCGCGGGATGCGAATCCAGCAGCGCGACGATGCCGGCGGTGTTCTCCTGATGCACGCGCAACCGCGCATCGAGCGTGCGCAATCCGCGCAGGGTCAGGAAACTGTCGAACGGCGAGCCGGTGATGCCCAGCGCATTCGCCCACCATGCCAGTTGCGCATGCACCTCGGCATCGCGCGCGACCACCGCGCCGCCGACGACATCGCTGTGGCCGTTGATGTACTTGGTCGTCGAGTGCAGCACCACGTCGGCGCCGAACGCGATCGGCCGCTGCAGCGCTGGCGACAAGAAGGTGTTGTCGACCACCGTCAGCGCACCGGCGCGCTGCGCGGCCTCGATGACGAAACGCAGGTCGGTGATGCGCAGCAAGGGATTGGAGGGGGTCTCGATCAGCACCAGCTTCGGGCCGCAGGCCAGCGCATCGGCCAGCGCACGCGGGTCGGTGAGATCGGCGGTGACCAGCTCGAAATGCCCCTTGCGTGCCAGCGCATCGAACAGCCGCCAACTGCCGCCGTAGGCGTCATGCGGCACCACCAGCCGGTCGCCGGGCTGCAGCAGCGCGTTGAGCACCAGCGTGATCGCGGCCATGCCGGTCGACGTGACCACCGCGCCGGCACCGCCTTCGAGCGCGGCCAGCGCCTCGCCGAGCAGGTCGCGGGTGGGATTGCCGCTGCGCGTGTAGTCGTACTCGCGCTTGCGCTCGAAGCCCTCGAAGCTGAAGTTGCTCGACAGCACGATCGGAGGGGTCACCGCGCCGTAGGCCGGATCGCGGTCGATGCCGGCGCGCACCGCACGCGTGCTGGGGCGGCACGCGGCCGGATCGAAGGACGGGCTCTGGATGCTCATGCGGTATCTCCGTGGTCGGTGTCGCGCAGTGCGACGGCCAGGATGGCGTCGATGCGATCGGTTTCCTTGAGGAAGGCGTCGTGGCCGTAGGGCGAGCGCAGCACGCGCAGCCGGCCGTTCGGTCCGAGGCCCTCGAGCAGCGTCACCGCGTCGGCCAGCGGCACCAACCGGTCGCCCTCGACGGCGACGACGGTGGTCGGCACCCGGACCTGGGTCGGCTCGATCCGGTGCAGGTCGATCGATTCGGACAGCCGCAGCCACGCGGCAACCGGCGTGCGCGCGACATAGCGCGCGCCCGCGGCGTCGAGATAGTCCTCGGCGGCGACACGCACACGGCCGTTGACGACTTCGGGTGCGGCGTCGAAGCGCTCTGCGAATTCTTCAGGGGTGCGATAGCTGAGCATCGCGAATTGCCGGGCCAGCGACAGGCCTTGCGCATCGGCGCACTGCAGCTGGCCCAGTGCGACGGTCTGGCGCTGCAGCGCACGCCACGCCGCGGCGTAGGGATGCGCGCGATGCGCGCCGCTGACCGCGACCAGCCGCCGCAGCCGGCCGCCGTGGCGCACCGCGAACTGCAGCCCGACCAGCGCACCGTAGGAGTAGCCGACGAAGGCGTGCAGCACCGGGATGTCGAGCGCGTCGAGCAGCGCGGCGACCGCATCGGCCTGGTCGGTGGTGTCGATCGGGGCATCGAGTGCGCCGTCGGCGCCGATGAAATCGAAGGCCAGCACCTGCACGCAGGCAGGGTCCAGCGCACGGCCCGCACCAAGCAGCGCCTCGGACCAGCCCGGCTCGGGATACGAGGCACTCGAGGCGACATGACGGTGCGCGGAGATCCCGCCGGCTACGAACACCACCGGCGCACCTGGCGTGCCGCGCAGTTCATAGCGCAGACCGACGTGGCGCAAACCGGCGTGGCGCATCGGCAGCGCGACATCGATGCGGCCGCGCAGAGCGCGGTCTCCGGTCGCGGCGTTCGATGGCGACGTGGGCACGAACGCCGGATCGGGGCCGGCGTCGGAATGGCGGGGCGCGGTGTCGACAAGACTCATGGCGATGTCCAGATGGGAACGGACCATCGCGTCTTGCGGGGGGATGCCGGAAGCCGCCGACTCGGCGGATGCATCGCCTCGATGCCGAAGCGACGCATGACCATCTTCCGGTGGACGCACAGGTCCCCGCAGGACTTGGCACCGCGACGGGGCCCACGCGACGCGCGGATCCCATCAGGTTGCCCCGGCATCAAAGGGCCTGTCCCTCCGCCGGTCTCGATGGATGTCACGCAGGTTGCCAGCCCCTGCACGCCATGTCAATCGCTTCATCCGGATGCAGCGATGAACTATCGTGCAAGCGCCCCGGCGGATCGTCGCTGTATCACCAGCGGGCCGATACCACGGCGCATCGGGCCAATGGAGGGCCGGCATAATCGCGGGCATGCGCTGCCGCCCCCATCCCCGTCATGCCCGGCACGCCAGCCAGCGCGGCTCGGCGATGGCTGCCGCGCTGATCGGCGGCTTCGCGGGTCTGATGCTTGTGCTGTCGCCGGGCACCGCGGCCCAGACGCCTTCCATTGGCGCATGGCCGGCGTCGCCGCCCGCGCCCGCGCAGTGGTCGCCGGCAACAGCCTCGCCTCCAGCGGTCCGGCTGCTTCGGCAGCCTGCCGCCGGGCGTGTGGGCATCGTCGCGGAGAACACCCTGGCCGGTCCGGTGGAAGTGCTGCTGACCGCCGATGGCGCGACACCGGGCAGCGACCCGCCATTGCCAGCCCGCGCGACCGTTCCGGCCCATGGCCGCACGCTCGTTGCCTGGCTGCCCGATGCCGCCGACGGCGCGGTCGACCTCGCGCTGCGGGCCGTGCCCGGCCATCCCAGCGCTCGCCCGCGCGATGTCGAGTACACCTATCCGCTGCGCGGCGCCCCGCTGCGGATCGCCCAGGGCTTCGGCGGCGGCTTCAGCCATCGCGATCCCGAGCACGCCTACGCCGTGGACTTCGCGGTCGACGCAGGCACGCCGGTGCTGGCCGCACGCGACGGCACGGTCATGCAGGTCGAGGCCGGGATTTCGGGCAGCACGCGCCTCGGCACAGCGCACGACGACCCGGCCCGCGCGAACTTCGTGCGGGTGCTGCACGACGACGGCACGATGGCGCTGTACGCGCACCTACAACGCGGCGGCGTGATCGTCGCGCCGGGCGAACGCGTGCGCCGCGGCCAGATCCTCGGCTTTTCCGGCGACACCGGCGCCAGCACCGGGCCGCACCTGCATTTCGCGGTCCAGGCCAACCGCGGCCTGCGCCTGGAATCGCTGCCGTTCCGCATGTTCGGCCCCGGCGGGGTTCTGCGCTTCGCCCGCCCCCCGCCGGACTGAGCCGACCCGCCGCGTATAATCGCCGGCTTCCCGAAGCCTCGAGACCGCACGCGTGCGCGTGCGCCGCCAGCATGCCCGACGTCGCCACCGAAGCCGCCCGCCGCCGTACCTTCGCGATCATCTCGCACCCGGACGCCGGCAAGACCACCCTCACCGAGAAGCTGCTGCTGTTCGGCGGCGCGATCCAGATGGCCGGCTCGGTCAAAGGGCGCAAGGCCGCCCGTCACGCGACGTCCGACTGGATGGCGCTGGAGAAGGAGCGCGGCATCTCGGTCACCAGCTCGGTGATGCAGTTCCCCTACGAGGGCCGCATCGTCAACCTGCTCGACACGCCCGGCCACGCCGACTTCGGCGAGGACACCTATCGCGTGCTGACCGCGGTCGACTCGGCGCTGATGGTCATCGACGTCGCCAAGGGCGTCGAGGAGCGCACGATCAAGCTGATGGAGGTGTGCCGCATGCGCGACACGCCGATCATGACCTTCGTCAACAAGCTCGACCGCGAGGGCAAGGACCCGGTCGACCTGCTCGACGAAGTCGAGCGCGTGCTGGGCATCCAGTGCGCCCCGGTGACCTGGCCGATCGGCATGGGCCAGCGCCTGAAGGGTGTCGTGCACCTGCTCACCGGCGAAGTGCATCTCTACGAACAAGGCCGCAACTTCACCCGCCAGGACTCGACGATCTTCCCCTCGCTGGATGCGCCCGGCCTGGCCGAGCGAATCGGTCAGGCGATGCTGGCCGACCTGCGCGATGAGTTGGAGCTGGTGCAGGGCGCCAGCCATCCGTTCGACCTTGCGGCCTATCGCGCCGGCCGGCAGACGCCGGTGTTCTTCGGCTCGGGCGTCAACAACTTCGGCGTCCAGCCGCTGCTCGACTTCTTCGTCGAACACGCACCGCCGCCGCAACCGCGCGCCACGACCACGCGCACCGTGGCGCCGCAGGAGGACAAGCTGACCGGCTTCGTGTTCAAGATCCAGGCCAACATGGATCCGCAGCATCGCGACCGGGTCGCGTTCATGCGTGTGTGCTCGGGCCGGTTCGCCGCCGGCATGAAGGCCTTCCACCCGCGTAGCGGCAAGGAGCTCAAGCTCGCCAACGCGCTGACCTTCATGGCCAGCGACCGCGAGATCGCCGCCGAGGCCTATCCGGGCGATGTGATCGGCATCCACAACCACGGCACGATCTCGATCGGCGACACCTTCACCGAAGGCGAGCCGATCGCCTTCACCGGCATTCCCAACTTCGCGCCCGAGCTGTTCCGCCGCGCACGTCTGCGCGACCCGCTCAAGCTCAAGCAGTTGCAGAAGGGGCTGGCGCAGCTCAGCGAGGAAGGCGCGACTCAGTTCTTCAAGCCGCTGATGAGCAACGACCTGATCCTTGGCGCGGTCGGCGTGCTGCAGTTCGACGTGGTCGCCTACCGGCTCAAGGACGAGTACGGCGTGGACGCGATCTTCGAACCGGTGCAGGTCTCGACCGCGCGCTGGATCCGCTGCGCGGACGCCAAGAAGCTTGAGGACTTCCGCGACAAACACGCAGGCAATCTCGCGATCGACGCGGCCGACCAGTTGGTCTATCTCGCACCGACCCGGGTGAACCTGCAACTGGCCGAGGAGCGCGCGCCGGGTGTCGAATTCCTGGCCACGCGGGAGCATGCGCACGCGATGCCGGCCGCCTGACCGCCGGCTCGACCGGTGCGGTCTGACAGGACCGCGCCGCGGGGGTCATAATCCGACCAGTCCCTCCCCCGTCGGACGCACCAACATGGCCTCCCCTGTCCCGTCCCTGCGCGAGAAGCGCGAGGAATTCGCGAGTGCGCTGACCCACGGCCTCGGCGCGACCGCGGCGCTCGCCGCCGGCGCGGTATTGATCACGCTCGCCGCGCTGTACGGCAACGGCTGGCAACTCGGCGCCTCGATCGTCTTCGGCATCACGCTGCTGCTGCTCTACCTGGCTTCGACGCTCTATCACGCCGTCCACCACCCGGTCCTCAAGGGCCGGCTGAAAGTGTTCGACCACTGCGCGATCTATCTGTTGATCGCCGGCACCTATACACCGTTCACGCTGATCGGGCTGCGCGGCACATTGGGCTGGTGGCTGTTTGGCACCATCTGGACCCTGGCGCTGGCCGGCGTGGTCTTCAAGCTGTTCTACACCGGGCGCTTCCGTGGCCTGTCGACCGCGATCTACGTGGCGATGGGCTGGCTGGTGGTGATCGCGATCGGCCCGGTCGCCGCCGCGCTCGACACCTGGACCTTGAGCTGGATCATCGCCGGCGGCGTGTTCTACACCCTGGGCACGTTCTTCTACATGCGCGAGTCGATCCCTTACGCGCATGCGATCTGGCACCTGTTCTGCATCGCCGGCAGCGTCTGTCACTACGTTGCGGTGCTCGCCCAGGTCGTGCCGGCGCGCTGATGCCAACGCGCGCGGTGGCGTCGAATCCGCGGACTGAACGCGCCACAACGGATTCACCCGGGCTTGATCGAGCGGGCGGGATGGTGCCTCGCAAACAGGACGCGAGCCGCGATGACCGATCCCACGCCCACTGCCGTACCGCCCCCGCGCTCGCACGCCACGCGCGTGCGCGGCGCATTCTTCGGACATCCGGGGCGCGTCGTGCTGGCGGTGATCGCGGTCCTGGTGCTGCTGCTGATCCTCTTCTGGGACTGGAACTGGTTCAAACGCCCGGTCGAGCGCATCGTCCACGCGCAGACGGGGCGCGTGCTGCAGATCGGCGGCGACCTCGATGTCGACCTGGGCCGGGTGACCACCGTGCGTGCGGATCGCCTGCGCTTCGCCAATGCCGACTGGGCCAAGGACAGGACGATGGCGGCGGCGGACCGGCTGGAACTGCAGGTCGAGGTCTTCCCGCTGCTCCGCGGCCGCATCCGCCTGCCCGAAATCCGCCTGGCACGCCCGGTGCTGCTGCTTGAAACCAACCCGGACGGGAGCGGCGGCAACTGGACGTTCGACATGGGCGATGGCGACGGAGAGCCGATGCAGATCCGCCGCCTCTGGGTCGACGATGGGCGCCTGCGTTTCGTCGACGCACCGAGCAAGACCCGCGTGGACGTGCGCCTGGCCAGCCGGCCCTCGCGCGCGGGGGCCGACGCGGCGCCTGCGATCGCGATCGAGGGCGATGGCCAGTGGAGCGGCAACGGCTTCACGCTTGAAGGCGTGGCCGAGTCTCCGCTCGCGCTGCAGGACGAAGACAAGCCCTACCACCTCGACCTGCGCGCGTCTGCGGGCACGACCCACGCACACGCGCGCGGCAGCCTCACCGCGCCGTTCGAACTGCGCGACTTCGACCTGCAGTTCGCACTGTCGGGGCGCAATCTGGAACATCTGTATCCGCTGGTCGGGGTCGCCCTGCCCGACACCCCGCCTTACGCCCTCGACGGGCGCCTGACCCGCGACGGCCAGACCTGGCATTACGATGGCTTCACCGGCAAGGTCGGCCAGAGCGACCTCGGCGGCTCGGCCGCTTTCACCGTGGGCGGCGAGCGGCCCTTCCTGAAGGCCGACCTGGTGTCCAGGCGTCTGGATTTCGATGATCTGGCCGGCTTCATCGGCGGCACGCCCGATAGCGAAGGCGATGCGCCGCTCGATCCCGAGCTCGTCCGGCGCGAACAGGCCCTCGCCGCCCGGGGCAAGGTGATCCCCGATACCCCCTACGAGCTGGGCAAGTTGCGCTCGATGGACGCCGACGTGCGCCTGCGCGCACAACGCATCAACGCACCGAAGCTGCCGATCGACGACATGGACGCCCATCTCAAGCTCGAGGCAGGGTTGCTGCGGCTCGATCCACTGAACTTCGGCGTCGCGGGCGGCAATATCCGCTCGACCATCCGCATGGATGCGCGCAACGACACCATCGACACCCGGCTCCAGGCCAGCGTGCGCCGCGTCGACCTGGGCGGCCTGTTCCCCGATACCGCGCTCGCCAGCCAGGCAGTGGGCAAGATCGGCGGCGACTTCAATCTCGCCGGCACCGGCAACTCGGTCGCCGCAATGCTGGGCAGCGCCAACGGCGATATCGCCGTCGGAATGGGCAGAGGCCGGGTCAGCAATATGCTCGTCGAGCTGGCCGGGATCGACATCTACGAGACGCTCAAGTATCTGATCGGCAAGGACAAGCAGATCCCGGTCCGCTGCGCATTCGCCGATTTCGGCGTGCAGAAGGGCGTCATGCAAAGCCGTGCACTCGCATTCGACACCACCGACACCCTGATCGTCGGCGACGGGCGTATCGACCTCGGCCAGGAGACCCTGGATCTGGAGCTGCGCCCGCGGCCCAAGGACCGCAGCATTCTCGCGCTGCGCTCGCCGCTGGTGATCGGCGGCACCTTCGCCGACCCCAGCTTCCGCCCCGACATGGCCCGTCTGGGCCTGCGCGGCGCGGTCGCACTCGCGCTCGGCTCGATCGCGCCGCCCGCCGCGCTGCTGGCGACCCTGGAACTGGGCGGCGGCGAGGACAGCAGCTGCGGCGGCGCCTACGCCAAGTGAGCCTCAGCGGCTGTGGTGGTGGCCGATTGGATTCTCGAGCGCAGGCGTGGCAGTGCCCGCCGGATGCCAATCGCGCACGAAGTAGAGCGGCCGCTGCTTGGACTCCTCGTACAACCGGCCCAGGTACTCGCCGATCACGCCCAGCGCCACCAGTTGCACGCCGCCCAGGAACAGGATCACCGCCATCATCGTCGGCCAGCCGGCCACACGATCGCCGAACAGCATCGCCTTGGCGATGACCCACAGGGCGAACGCGAACGCGCCGAACGCGGTGAACACACCGACGTAGGTCGCCAGCCGCAACGGCGCGGTCGAGAAGCTGGTCACGCCCTCGAGTGCGAAGTTCCACAGCCGCCAGAAGCCGAACTTCGTGCGCCCCGCCAAACGCGCATGCCGCTCGTAGGGCAGCGCGACACGATTGAACCCGATCCAGCCGAACAGGCCCTTCATGAATCGATGCCGCTCGCGCAACTGGCGCAACGCGGCCAGTGCGCGCGGCGACAGCAGCCGGTAGTCGCCGGTATCGGCCGGCACTGGCGTCTTGGCCAGCCGCTGCATCACCCGATAGAACACGTGCGCGGTGAGCTTCTTGAACCACCGCTCCCCTTCTCGGCTGAGCCGGGTGCCGTGGACGTCGTCGTAGCCCTGGCGCCAGAGCGCGACGAAGCTTGGGATCAGCTCCGGCGGATCCTGGCCATCGGCATCGAGGATCATCGCCGCCCCCTCGGTCACCAGATCCAGGCCCGCAGTCAACGCGATCTCCTTGCCGAAGTTGCGCGACAGCCGCAGCAGCGACACCCGCCGATCCGATACCGCCAGTGCCTGCAGCACCTCCCAGGTCCCATCGGTACTGCCGTCGTCGACGTACAACACGCCCGCGTCGATGCCATCGTCGGCAAGCGTCTCCATGACCGCGGCGATGCGGGGGTGCAGCAGCGGTAACGACCGTGCTTCGTCGAAGGCGGCGATGACGATCGTCAGGCGCTCGGCCGGCGCGCCGGCGCTCATCGCAGCGTGTCCAGATAGGCCTCGCCGCCGATCTGGCGCGCATTGCGTTCGATCCACTGCGCCCGGCGCTGGACATAAGGCCCGGGATGGGCGGCGTTGTAGCGCCGTGGGCTCGGCAGCACCGCTGCCAACCTCGCACTCTGCGCACGCGACAGTTGGGCGGCGTCCTTGCCGAAATGCGCACGTGCAGCAGCCTGCGCGCCATAGATCCCGTCGCCGAACTCCGCGACGTTCAGATACACCTCCAGGATCCGGGTCTTGGGCCAGAGCAGTTCGATCAGCACCGTGTACCAGGCCTCCAGGCCCTTGCGCACCCAACTGCGCCCGCTCCACAGGAACAGATTCTTCGCCGTCTGCTGACTGATCGTGCTTGCGCCCCGGGTCGAGCGGCCACGGGCGTTGTGCGCGCGGGCGCGCTCGATCGCCTCGAGATCGAAGCCGCGATGCCGCGCGAAGTTCTGGTCCTCGGCGGCAATGACCGAGACCGCAAGCGAGGGCGCGATCTGGTCCAGATCGCGCCACTGGTGGTAGAGCACGAAGTCATCCTCTCCGCCGGTCCAGGCCTCGATCTGGCGGAGTGCCATGACCGTCGAGAACGGCGGATCGATCACGCGCAGCACCAGGACCTGCAACACGGTGAACCCGATCGCCAGCACCGGCAGCCACAGCAGCCTGCGCAGCCATCGGCGCCGACGCGGCGCCACGCGGCGATGTGCGACGCCTGCTTGCGCAGCGCCGCCCTCGCCCCCATCTTCTCGAACCGACTGCATCATGGCGGCCACTGTATCGGGCACGCCCGATGCCGCCAATCGCCGCCGCCTCACGACGACCTCATGACCGAAACCTCCGCTCCCGACAGCGACCGGCTGTCCCGCTTCCTGCTCCAGCGCGCCGGCGTGCGCGGCGTCCGCGTGCACCTGACCGAGACTTGGCGCCGGGTCCTGGCGAACGCACGCTACCCCGCCTCGGTCGAAGTCCTGCTGGGCGAGGCCTGTGCTGCCGCCGCGCTGTTCACCGGCCATGCCAAGGTCGACGGCCGGCTGTCGGTGCAACTGCGCGCATCCGGGCCGCTGCGGGCGCTGTTTGCCGAGTGCACCGCGGCCGGCACCATCCGCGGCATTGCGCGGATCGCCGAGGCGGGTGCGGAGACCATCTCACGCGACCTGCGCACGCTGGGCGATGACGCGATCCTGGCGCTGACGATCGAAAACCCCGCACAGGGCCGTGACCCGATGCGGTACCAGGGCTTGGTCGGCCTGCAGTCCGAATCGCTGTCGGGCGCGTTCGAGGACTACTTCCGCCAGTCCGAACAGTTGCCGACCCGCGTGCTGCTTGCAGTCGAGGGCGACCACGCCGCCGGACTGATGCTGCAGAAGCTGCCGGGCGACGAAGGCGACGAGGACGGCTGGAACCGGGCGAGCATCCTGTTTGACACGCTCTCGACCAGCGAATTGCTTCGATGGCCCGTGGAGACGCTGCTGACACGGTTGTTTCCCGACGACGATCCACAGGTGCTCGGAGAACGTCCGTTGGCCTTCGCCTGCTCGTGCTCACGCGAGCGCGTGGAGGCGATGCTGGTCTCGCTGGGCGAAACGGAGGCCCGCGCGGCCGCCGTTGACGGCGAGGCCTCGGTCACCTGCGAGTTCTGCGGTCGTGTCTACCGGTTCTCCGAGGACGAGATCGAGCACTTGCTGGCGGCCCCGGTGGCCAGCGGCGAGGCGTCGGACCGGTTGCAGTAGGGGCCCTGCCGGGACAGTGGCAGGATTGTTAAATAAACATAAACCCTCTAGAGTAGGGTCGGTGAATCTGGGGAACTTCCCGGCAACGACCGGGTCACATCGGCCATGCGACTGTCTTTGACGCCACTGCTGCTCGCCTCGTCCCTCGCGCTCTGCGTGGCGGCGGGTGCGCATGCGCAGGAAAAGCGCAACCAGACCGTACTGCCGGTCCTCGATACTTCCGGCAAGGTCGAAGCCTTCCTCGTCCTGGAACCGGCCACGCCGCACCAGGCGGGCGGCCGCTGGCGCATGGGCGAGAACCGATTCGACGCCGCCTTCGGCCTCGAACCCGGCAGCTCGCTCGCCTTGTTGTGCAGCCCCGGCAGCAGCTTCAACGGTGCCGTCAGCAGCCTGGCGCGCAATTGCCAGCTCGCCTCGCTCGACGATCCGGCCCCCGGTAACCGTCGGGCCACCGCGACCGCCTCTTTCAGCCGACCCGGCGGTGGTGCCGGCGTGACCTTCGGCGAAGGCCGCGACACGCTGCCGGGCTGGCTGACGCCTGCACGTGGCGGCTCGGCCGGCCGGGTCGACGTCCACGACCTGACCGTGTTCGCCAGAAAGAACATTGGCGACGACGCGTACGTCTCGCTGGCCGGAACGCTCGCCAAGGCGACCCTGATCCCGTCGGCAACCGCACCGCCCGACCTCAGCGACCAGTGGACGAGCAGTAGTGTCAGCGTCGGCGGCGGCATCGGGCGCTTCAGCGCCAATATCGTCGGCCAGGTCGTCGACACCCCCGGGCTCCCCAAGTGGGAAGGCCTGGGCGTGGGCGTGAGCTGGCGCACGCCCTGGAGCGGCCAGCTCACCGTCGGCGCCGAGAACGTGGTCACCCGCGGAAAGAATCCGTTCTCTCGCATGGCCGACCTGCCCGACGACGACGGCGCCGTGCCGTACATCCGGTACCAGCAGGATCTGTGAAGGGCGCCATTGGCGCCCTTTTTTTGTCTTGATCCAAGCGCGGCGCACGGGCCAAGCCTGAACCCCTATTCAGCTTGAAAGGCTTGGTGTCGCCGCCCGGAATGAATTCACGTCACGTAGGCGCGCCGTTAACGGACCTTTAATTTTTCTCTCGCCCTCGCTAGTATCGGCTGCAACCTTGCCGGATTTGGCGTTTCGATTGACGCCTGCAGCAGGTTCCTTTCTTGGGGGCAACCCCAAGACTCACCTTGGAGAGAGAGATGTCTTTGAAGACCAGTAAGCTCCGTGACGCGGTAACTCTTGCGCTCATCGCAGGAACAGGTGCCATGGCCAGTGCGGGCTCGGCCGTTGCACAGGAAGGCGATGCCACTACGCTCGATCGCATCCAGGTGACGGGATCGCGTATCCGCTCGGTCGATATCGAGACCCAGCAGCCTGTGCTCGTCTTGTCGCGTGAAGCGATCGAGCAGACTGGCCGTACCAGCATCGCCGACGTGCTGCAGCAGATCGCGGTCAACGGCGCAGCGATCAATACGCAGTTCAATAACGGCGGTGACGGCTCGGCCGGTGTCGACCTTCGCAACCTGGGTTCGGCACGCACGCTGGTGCTCGTCAATGGTCGCCGCTGGGTGTCCGCACTCGACGGCACCGTGGATCTCAATACCATCCCCGCTGCAATGATCGAGCGCGTGGAGGTGCTGAAGGACGGCGCTTCGTCCATCTACGGCTCCGATGCAATCGCGGGCGTGGTCAATATCATCACGCGCGACAACTTCGAGGGCGTCGAGGCCCATACCTACTACGGGCAGTTCAGCCAGGGTGACGGCGAACGCGAATCCCACGACATCACTATCGGTGTCGGCAACGACCGCGGAAACACCGTGTTTGGTGCGTCCTACACCAAGGAAAGTGCCGTGATGGCCGGCAGCCGCGCGATCTCGCGCGACCCCGTGTTCGGACTCGGCTCGTCCCAGTACAGCGCCACGAGCAAATTCGGGCGGCTTTGGGACCTCACGGTCAACGGCACCCCAACCGACGATATCGATGCGTGGTCGCGCGAAGCGGCCATCGATGGGCAAACCGGTCGCACGCCCGTCGCCGGCATCGACCAGTGGGTCATCAACGAGGGTGCCGACGGCCGCGACCTCGGTAACTATCATCGATTCACAAATGCCGACCGCTATAACTTCGCACTGGATAACTACCTGCGCACACCGCAGGAACGGCGTTCTGTCTTTCTGCAGAGCCGTTACGACCTGTCTGACACCATTGCCATTCGCACGGACGCGCTCTTCAATCAGCGCGTGTCGGCCCAGCAGCTGGCCGGATTCCCGCTGGGCGAAGGCAACTACCTGAGCGGCGACCAGGGCTTGCTGGCCAGCAGCTATTACAACCCCACGAAGGGCACCGCGAATGCGCGCGAGCTCAACTGGAGTCGTCGCCTGGTCGAGCAGGACCGCTTCTATGAGCAGGACGTCAAGACCTTCCACTGGTACGGCGGACTTGAGGGCTCGTTCGAAGTCGGCAAGAGGTTCTTCACCTGGGACGTGGGCTTCAACTACAACAGCACTGACCAGATCGACACCCAGGTTGGCGACATCAACATGGGCAACCTCCGCCTCGCCACCGGGGCGTCGTTCCTCGATACCGATGGCGTCGTGAAGTGCGGCGCACCTGGTGCGGTGATCGACGGCTGCGTGCCGTTCAATCCCTTCTCAAGCCCGGGTGAACTGTCTCAGGCACAGATCGACTACATCCTGTTCACTGCGAAGGACAAGTACCACAACAAGAGCCGCAGCGTGACTGCGAACATCTCTGGCGATGTGGTCGAGCTGCCTGCCGGCATGATGGGGTTCGCAGCGGGCATCGAGCGTCGTAAGGAGTCTGGTTATGACAATCCCGACGCGTTTGTTTCGGCAGGCCTCAGCTCGGGCAATGCCCGCCAGCCGACTTCCGGTGGCTACGATCTCAACGACGCCTACTTGGAGCTGCTGATCCCGCTCTTCAAAGATCTCCCGGGCATGGACCTGCTGGAGCTCAACCTGGCGACGCGCTATTCCGATTACAGCAACTTCGGCGATACGCTCAACAGCAAGGCAGGCTTCAAGTGGAAGCCGTTTGCTGACCTGATGGTGCGCGGCAACTGGGCGCAAGGCTTCCGCGCACCTTCCATCAGCAACTTGTTCGGCGGTGCCGGTGCTTCGTACGACACCTATGGTGATCCCTGCTCGATCGATAGTCCGTATTACAACAATGCAGGCGTTGCCCAGCGCTGCGCCGCGGCCGGCGTCCCCATGTACACCCAGCGCGACGGTTATGGGTCGCAGACTGCATATCCGCTGGACTGGGTGTCCAATGTCGACCTGCAGCCGGAAACGGCAATCAGCAAGACGCTGGGTTTTGTCTACAGCCCTGCTTACGTCCGCAACTTCGACGTCTCGTTGGATTGGTGGAAGATCAACATCGCCGATGCGATTTCCCGCCCGACCATCACGTACATGCTGGATCAGTGCTTCGTGGAGAACGACGCGGGTTGGTGCTCGATCGTGAACAACAGTCAGATCACCCGCAACGCATTGGGTGAAATCACCTACTTTGCTCGCGGCCTGCAGAACCTTGGCGAAGTGGAAGTTGAGGGCTACGACTTTACGGTTCGCTACGGCCTCCCGGAGACGAACTTCGGTGCGTTCAACTTCGTGTGGGATAGCTCCTACATGTCCTCGTACCGCAGCAAGTCCACGCCCGAATCCGACTGGGGGACTCCGAAGTCGGCCTGTACAGCGACCGCTCGCCGATCTGGCGCGTGCGATCCAACTTGAACGCCAACTGGACGCTGGGTGACTTCGGCATGAGTTGGAGCACCCGCTACTACTCGGGCATGTACGAGAGCTGCAAGTTCCCCTCCGTGGCGGCCCTGTGCAGCGATCCGAACCGTGTTATCGAAAGTGGTGCCTCACCGCGCCACCGCCTGGGTTCGGTCACCTATCATGACGTGCAAGGCCGTTACAAGCTGCCTTGGAATGGTCAGGTTGCGCTCGGCGTGAACAATCTGTTCGAGAAGGAACCGCCGGTCTCGACGCGCGCGGCGTACAACTCCTACGACCCGCAGTACGAAACCCCCGGCCGTTACTACTACATGGAGTACCGCCAGAACTTCTGATTCTGGCGAATGCGTCAAAACTACGGCCCCTTACGGGGCCGTAGTTTTTTCCGTGGTCGTCCTTTTCGAAGAACGCCATCGACGATCGGTCACTGCCAGCATCACTACTGGGTCAGCAATTACGCACGACGAGGGCGCGCGGGCCTATCGGGCAGTTGAGCGCGTTCAAAGCACATCAAAGCATCCGACGGTCTGAACGAAGACTTCCGCCATCGGCAGACTACTTCCTACCTCGGCACCAGCGTCTGCGCCAAGTGCTCGACATAGGCATCGAATTCTTCCTGCTGCATGCGGGCCTGATGCAGTTGCAAATTCAGCTGCAAGAAGCCGACATAGGCAGCGTAGGTGAGGCGGGCGCGGTGCTGGGCGTCTTCGCGGCCGAGGCCGGCCTGGCGGAAGGACGCGGTCAGGTAGTCGAGGCGACGCTTGGATACGCGCTCGATGACCGGCTGCACCGTGGCGTGGTCCTGCGCTTTGAGCAGGGCGCTGTAGATGACGTGCGACTTGTACTCGCGCGCGACCATGTGGAACAGCGCGCGCAGGCGTTCGCGGGCATCGGGCATCGACTCGAGCGCGCCGAACAGGGCCTCCTGCTCGACGTTCTCCCAGCGCTCGAGTGCGGCCTGCAGCAAGGCGTCGCGGGACGGGAAGTGCCAGTAGAAGCTGCCCTTGGTCACGCCGAGACGGCGGGCCAGGGGCTCGACGGCGACGGCCTGCACGCCGGCTTCGGCAATCAGGTCCAGCGCCGCCTGGGCCCAGTCGTCGGCGCTCAGTCGTCCCTGGCGTTCGGTCGCAGCGGTGCCGGTCCGGGCGGTGCCCGCGGCGGGCGATGAAGCGGATCTGCTCATCGCGACAGTCTATCCATACGCCTGCGTCGACAACAGTATCGACGTGGCGAAGACGCGCCGCGGCGCAGCATTGACTTCGGTCGTTCGCGTTACCATACTCGACCGTACGGTCAAGATCGGCCCATCGCGCGACGTCCTCCGTCGCCTTCCTGCCTGCCACGCCGATTGTCGGAGTCCATGATGAGCGTTGCGATCCCCTTCCTCGCCTTCCTCCTAGCCGGCGCGTTCGCCGCCTACCACCGGCTGCGGCTCGCCTACTGGGCCGCGATCACCATCACGTTGTTGCTGGCCTGCTGGCTGCTCGGCGCCAATGCCACCGCTACCGTCGTCGCGGCCGCCATCGTCGCGCTGATCGCGGTGCCGCTGCTGATCGCACCGGTGCGCAAGGCGCTGATCACCACGCCGCTGCTGACGTTCTTCCGCAAGGTGCTGCCGCCGCTGTCGAAGACCGAGCGCATCGCGCTGGAAACCGGCTCGGTCGGTTTCGAGGGCGAGCTGTTCACCGGCGATCCGGACTGGAACATCCTGCTGAACTACCCCAAGCCGCAGCTGACCGCCGAGGAGCAGGCCTTCCTCGATGGACCGGTCGAGACGCTGTGCGCGATGGTCGACGACTGGGAGCTGACCCATGTCCATGCCGACCTGCCGCCTGAACTGTGGGCCTACATCAAGGAGAACCGCTTCTTCGGGATGATCATCCCCAAGGCCTACGGCGGTCTGGGCTTCTCGGCGCTCGCACACCACAAGGTCATCCAGAAGCTGGCGTCGGTCTCAAGCGTGGTCAGCTCCACGGTCGGCGTGCCGAACTCGCTCGGTCCTGGCGAACTGCTCAATCACTACGGCACCCAGGAGCAGAAGGACTACTACCTGCCGCGCCTGGCGGTCGGCCAGGAAGTGCCCTGCTTCGGGCTGACCGGTCCGTTCGCGGGCTCGGATGCGACCTCGATCCCCGACTACGGCATCGTCTGCAAGGGTGAGTGGAACGGCGCCAACGTGCTCGGTGTGCGGCTGACCTTCGACAAGCGCTACATCACACTGGCCCCGGTCGCCACCTTGATCGGCCTGGCCTTCCGCATGTACGACCCCGAGGGTCTGATCGGCGATACCCAGGACATCGGCATCACGCTGGCGCTGCTGCCGCGCGATACGCCCGGGGTCGAGATCGGCCGCCGCCATTTCCCGCTCAACTCGCCGTTCCAGAACGGCCCCATCCGCGGCAAGGACGTGTTCATCCCGTTGAGCCAGTTGATCGGCGGCGCCGAGATGGCCGGCAAGGGTTGGAACATGCTCAACGAGTGCCTGGCGGTCGGGCGCTCGATCACGTTGCCGTCGACGGCCAGCGGCGGTGCGAAGGCCGGTGCGGTGATCACCGGCGCCTATGCGCGCATCCGCAAGCAGTTCGGGCTGTCGGTCGGGCGCTTCGAAGGCGTCGAGGAAGCGCTGGCGCGCATCGGCGCCAAGGCCTACGCGATCAGCGCGCTGTCGCAGGCCACGGCGGCCGCGGTGGACCGTGGCGATGTGCCGTCGGTACCGTCGGCGATCGCCAAGTATCACTGCACGACGATGAGTCGCGAAGTCATCAGCGATGTCATGGACGTGATCGGCGGCAAGGGCATCATCCTGGGCCCGCGCAACTTCGCCGGCCGCAACTGGCAGGCCGCGCCGATCGCGATCACCGTCGAGGGCGCGAACATCATGACGCGCAGCCTGCTGATCTTCGGACAGGGCGCGATCCTGTGCCATCCGTGGGTCATGAAGGAGATGAAGGCTGCACAGGACCCCGATACCGCGGCGGGCCTGGAAGCGTTCGATCGCAGCCTGTTCGGGCACATCGGTTTCGCGATCTCCAATGCGGTGCGCTCGTTCTGGTTCGGCCTGACCGGTGCGCGCATTGGTGCCGCGCCTGGCGATGCCTACACCCGACGCTACTTCCGCAAGCTCGACCGCTACTCGGCCAATCTTGCGCTGATGGCCGACGTGTCGATGCTGATGCTCGGCGGCAAGCTGAAGTTCAAGGAGTCGCTGTCGGGCCGGCTGGGCGACGTACTCAGCCACATCTACATAACCAGCGCGATCCTCAAGCGTTATCACGACGAGGGTGCGCCCGAAGCCGACAAGCCACTGCTGGCCTGGGCATTCCACGACAGCGTGCACAAGATCGAGACCGCGCTGTCGGCGGCGCTGCGCAATTTCCCGATCCGTCCGGTCGGCTGGTTGATGTGGGCACTGATCTTCCCGCTCGGCCGCCGTGCCGAGGCGCCCGGCGACCGCCTGGGGCACCGTGTGGCGGCGTTGCTGATGAGCCTCAACGATGCGCGCGAGCGACTGGCCGACGGTGTGTTCCTGCAGCCGACCGAGCACAATCCCGGTGGCCGCATCGCCAGCTACCTCGCCAAGGCGGTCGCGGCCGAGCCGGTGGAGCGCAAGTTCCTCAAAGCGCTCAAGAGCAAGGGCATCGAGGCGCTGGACTACGACGCCCAGTTGGACGAGGCGGTGCGCGAGGGCCACATCAGCGCCGAGGAACGTACGCTGCTCGAGGAACTGCGCACGCTGACGCTCGACACGATCACCGTCGACGATTTCGACCCGGAGGAGCTGCGCTCGGCCGGCTACCGCGACCTGGTCGCACGACGTCGGGAAGACGGGTCCCGCGAAGCGGCCTGAGGCCGCGATCCGCGTCCCGAACGGGCACGGTCCTCCTGCAGGCCGTGCCCGTTTTCGTATCTGGAGTCGCGTATGCCATCGAGCAGCCTGTCCGCTGTCGACGCCGCCCTGCTGATCGCGTGCGGCGTGCACAGCCTGGCCTTTGCAGTCTTCCACCTTGCGTTCTGGCGCTTGTTCGGCTGGCCGCGCACGCTGCAGACGACGACGGTCGCCAACCGCGCGATCTTGCAGATCGCCAATGCGCAACTGGTGCTGGTATTCGCCGGCGTCGCGTGGCTGTGTCTGGCGATGCCGGACGCCCTCGCCGGCACGCCGCTGGGGCATGCCGTGCTCGTCGGCATGGCGGCGTTCTGGTGGCTGCGGCTGACGCTGCAGTTCGTCTGGCTCCGCGTGCACAATCGACTGGTGCATGTACTGAGCGCACTGTTCCTGCTCGGCGCGCTGATGTTCACCACACTGGCGGTGGGTGGGCTCGCATCCGGCTGAGGCCGGTCAAGCGCCCCTTACACCGGCGCGTCTAAACGATGGGGCCCTGCCCGCGATCGGGCAGCCGCCGCTCGGCGCGGACGACACGCCAGGCCCCCGCGAGCATGCCTGCGGCGATGCCCACGCCGGCCAGGAACACCACCTGCGAACCCAGTGCGGCCAAGGCCTTGTGCACCCACACGAAAGTGACATCGCCGCCGCGATAGACCGCGGTGTCGATGACCGCCTTGGCCTTGTAGCGCGACTCGCGGTCCACCCGGGTATAGAGCGTCTCGCGCGCGGGCTTCGACAGCGAGAACTCGCTGGCCCGGGTCGCCACCTGGACCACCGCCACCAGCAGCGGATAGGGCGAGGCCGCGAGGAGCGAGAAGCCGACCAGGATCGCGCAGGCAGGCAGCAGCAGCAACGGCGCCACACCGTAGCGGCGCAGCAGCCAACGGGTGAGCAGCAACTGGACGACGATCGTCAGCCCGTTCACGGCCCAGTCGATCGTCGAGTAATAGCGCGTGGCCGCCTCGGCGGTCGCGTACGACGCGCGCACGATCGCCGCCTGTTCGTTGTAGAGCAGCGTGCCCACGCCGACGCCGAAGAACATCAGCAGCGCCAGCCCACGCAGTAGCGGATCGCGGACGATCAACTTCAGCCCGGCCCAGACCGAGCCACCGATCGCACGCTCGTCATGCGCGGCGCGGCGCGCCTCGTTGCGGCGTGCCCAGGCCCGCAGCTTGAGGATGCACAGCAGGCACACGGCGAGGAAGCCTGCGCTGATCAACGGCAGGGTCTGCACCCCGAGACGCCCGACCAGCAACGTCGTGATCAAGGGTCCAAGGAACGCGCCAATCGTGCCGCCCGCGCCGATATAGCCGTAATAGCGCTTGGCGTGCGCATCGTCGAACACGTCAGCCATGAAGCTCCAGAACACGCTGACCGCAAACAGGTTGAACACCGCGATCCAGATGAAGAACAACGCGCCGCGCCCAGGCAAGGCGCTGTCGAAGGCCCACCGAAACGCCATGAGACACGCGATGAAGATCAGGTAGACCACCGGCAGGAACACCCGCCTGGGAAAGCGCGAGACCAGCGCGCCATAGAGCGGCTGCAACACCAGCATCACGAAGAAGGTGCCGGTGAACAGCACCTGGAGCGTGAACTCGCCCAGTGCGATCCCGCGCGCGGCGGCCCAGTCGAGCATGAAGCCCGGGAAGATGGCGACCGCGTCGGTCGAGGCGCCCATCGCATCACGCACCGGGCGCAGCACGTAGTAGCCGCACAGCAGGCAGAAGAAGTACAGCAGCGCCCACCACAGCGGCGGCGACTCGCGCAGCGCACGCCGGAACTGGCCGCGCCCGTGGGGAGCATCGGCGTCAACGTCGGTCATCGGGACACGTGCGGGAGGCGGCTGTCGACGCGCACGTTAGCCGATGCCCCGAGCCACCGCCAGCGCTGGACACCGCGCCCGCCTATCCTTGTCGCCCCGCCCTGCCCACGCATCCGATGCCCCCAACGCCTCCGCCCGTCTACGACTACATCATCGTCGGCGCCGGTTCCGCCGGCTGCGTGCTCGCCCACAGGCTCAGCGCCGACCCGCAGGTCAGAGTGTTGCTGCTCGAGGCCGGCCCAAACGACACCCACCCGTTCCTGCACATGCCCGCGGCGGCGGCCAAGCTCCCCGGCCGCGGCATGACCTGGGACGACACCACCGCGCCGCAGCCGCAGCTCGCCGGGCGCACCCTGCGGTGGCCGCATGGGAAGGTGCTGGGCGGCTCGAGCGCGATCGACGCGATGTGCTACACCCGCGGCGCCCCGGCCGACTACGACGACTGGGCCGCCCACGGCGCCGAGGGCTGGGCCTGGCGCGATGTGCTGCCGTGGTTCCGGCATGCGGAAGGCAATGTGCGCGGCGGCGACATGTTGCATGGCGGCGAGGGGCCGTTGACGGTCTCCGAGCTGCGCCATGTTGACCCGCACACGCGGCGATTCATCGAGGCAGCGCAGCAGGCCGGGCTGCCGGCCAACGCCGACTTCAACGGCCCCCACCCGCTCGGCGTGGGCCTGTACCAGGTGACCCAGCGCGACGGCGCACGCTGCTCGGCGGCGACCGCGTACCTGGACCGTGCGACCCGGGCACGACCCAACCTCACGATCGTGACCGGCGCGCGGGTCAACCGGGTGACATTCGAGCACGACCGTGCGACCGGCGTGGTCTACGCGAGCGCGCGCGGCGCGTTCCATCAGCCTGCGACGCGCGAGGTGCTGTTGTGCGGTGGCGCGGTCAACTCACCGCAACTGCTGATGCTCTCGGGCATCGGCCCGGCGCTGGCGCTGCGCCGGCATGGGCTGCCAGTGGTGCACGACGCGCCGGAGGTCGGGCGCAACCTGCGCGATGCGCTCGGCATCCGCATCGCGCTCCCGAGCGACAGTCCCCCGCGCCGCCGCATGCGTGAGGCGGCGATCGCCTGGGACTACTTCGTCCGCGGCCGGCGCGGTGCGGGGACCAGCAATGGGTTCGAGGCGGGCGGCTTCTTCCGCTCACCGCTCGCCGGCGACGACCGCGCCGACATCCAGCTCCACTTCGCACCGGCACGGCTCGATGGCCACGACCCGCGGTCGTTCGATGCGGGCTGCAGCCTGCGCGCCTGCGTCCTGCGACCGCGCAGTCGCGGCGACGTGCGACTGACCGGCAACCGGATCTCCGACCGGCTGCTCATCGATCCCGGCTACCTCACCGATCCGGCAGGCTTCGACCTGCGGATGCTGGTCGAGTGCGCGCGCATCGCGCGCACGATCCTGGCGCAAGCCGCCTTCGATGGCATCCGCAACGCGCCGCTGCCACCGGGCGACGCAGCCTCGGACGCCGACCTCGCCGCGTTCGTGCGCGACCAGGCCGAGTCGGTCCATCGCGCGGCCGGCACCTGCCGCATGGGCACCGACGCCCAGGCCGTCGTCGATCCGCAACTGCGGGTCCGTGGGGTCGCCGGCCTGCGTGTCGTCGATGCCTCGGTCATGCCGACGCTGCCCGGCGGCGACCTCAATGCGCCGGTGGTCATGCTCGCCGAACGCGCCACCGCCTTGATCCAGCAGGCCTGATCCAACAGGCCTGATCCAGCAGGCCTGGTCCAGCAGGCCTGGTCCGGCAGATCTGCTCAGGCAGAATTGATCAGGCAGCACCGAACAGCCGATCCGGCGCCGGCTCGAGCGCGGCGGGCAGCGGACAGTGCAGCACGCCGCAGATCGTGCGCAGCAGTTCGGATTCGGCGACGCCGATGCGGCCATCGTGGCTGGCGGCCGCGGTGATGGCCTCGACCATCACCTGCTTGGCCAACGGGTCGAGCGCGTCGAGCGGCGCCCAGACCGTATCGAGTGCCTGCACGCCGGCGACCGGCGGCGCGTACGGCAAGTGGTCGCCCGGTAACACCCGCAGCATGCCCGCGAGATAAGCGCGCCGGGCCGCCGCTGGATCATCGGGATGGCCGGCCTGCGCGACCACCGCGAGCAAGGTCGCGAACTCTTGCTTGACGTCGCCAGGCTTGCGACGCCCGAAGCGGACATGGCGCGCCGGCGCGAGCGCCTCGCGGACCTGCGCGTTCAGCAGCCGCCCCAGGCAGTACTCGAACAGCGAGACGTGGTCGTCGGCGTGCACCACCGCGTGGATCGTGTCCAGGAACGCGGCGAGTGCTGGCCTCGCCTGGCGTCGCAGCACCGGGAAGGCGAGTGCGGCCAACGGCAGGCGCAACATCGGGTGGAGCGTGCGCAGATGGGCCTGGCGCAGGTGATCGGCCTCGATCGCGGCGGCCTGACCGAGCCGGCTCGCGATCGCCTCGTGCTGCAGACCGCGCACGCCCGCATCGTCGTCGAGCAACAGTCCTAGCAGCAGCGGCATCACCGAGTCCCGATGCAGGGCCACCGCACGCAGGTCGTCACCGATCGCCGACACCAGCGCATGCGCCCGCGCGTAATCGTCCTGGTGCGGCTGGGCGACCTGCGCCGACACCCCGCGCGGGTCCAGGGCCATCGAGCCGCCGGCCTGCGGCAAGGCCTGCGCCGCGGGCAGCAGGCCCAGCGCGGCGTCCTCTCCCAGTCCGTCAGGCGGCGACTGCCACCACTGCAGCTGCAGCCGCGTCAGCTGCTCGGCATCGAACCCCGGTTCGAGCGCCTGGATGCGCTGCAGCAGCGGCGGGTGCGTGGCGAACAACCCGCGCAGGCCCAGCCCATCGCCGAACAGCATGTGGCTGGCTTCTTCGGCCGCGTCGCGGCGCTCGAAGCGCGAGCCGCCTGTCGTGCCCGCGATCTTCTTCAAGGCGCCGGCGATGCCGGCGGTCTGGCGCGTGAACTGCACGGCCGAGGCATCGGCCAATTCCTCGCGGCTGCGGCTTATGCCCGCCTTGATCATGCGTGCGAAGAACGTACCGACGCTGCCAACGACGATCGCCACGAACGCCAGCCCCATCCATGCAGTGACCAGGCTGTAACGCGCATGGCGGCCGTGCACCAGTACCTTGCGACCGGCGACGCCGATCATCAGCACGCCGAACAGCACGCCCATCAGCCGCACGTTCAAGCGCATGTCGCCGTTGAGGATGTGGCTGAACTCGTGCGCGACCACGCCCTGCAGTTCGTCGCGGTTGAGCCGGTCGAGCGCACCGCGGGTCACCGCGACTGCGGCGTCGGAGGCCGCGTAGCCGGCGGCGAAGGCATTGATGCCGGGCTCGCCCTCGAGCACGTAGATCTTCGGCACTGGGATGCCCGATGCGATCGCCATCTCCTCGACGACGTTGCGCAGCCGGCGCAGTTGCACGTCCTGAGTGTCCTCAACGACCGGCGTGCCGCCGAGTTGGCGCGCGACCCGGTCGCCACCGCCGCGCAATGTCGCGATGCGGTACAGCGAACCGATCACGATCGTGCCGGCCGTCAGCGCCGTCGCCCAGGCCAGCGTCGCGACGTGCGGCCCGACCAGCCACCACACCGCAACGTCGACGAGCGCGACAATCCCGAGCACGGCCAGCGACAGCAGCACCACCAGCCGTGTCGACTGTCGTCTGGCCTGGGCCTGGCGTTCGAAGAAGTTCATGGCAGCCCGGGATCAGGGCAACGGGACCGCAGACAGGCGGCGCGCCTCGTCCCGTCCCCGATGCGCAAACCCCGCTCCCCGTGGCTCAGAAGCGCACCTTGGGCGCGTCGCGGACCTCGGCGCGATCGGCGGGGATATCGAGCAGCGCCGCCGGCCGGAAGCGGAAATTGTTGGCGACCAGGCTCGACGGGAACACCTCGCGCCGATTGTTGTAGGCCATGACCGCATCGTTGTAGGCCTGGCGCGCGAAGGCGACCTTGTTCTCGGTGCTGGTCAGTTCCTCGGTCAGCTGCTGCATGGTCTGGCTGGCCTTGAGATCGGGGTAGGCTTCCGACACCGCCAGCAACCGGCCCAACGCGCCGTCGAGCGCGCTCTGCGACTGCGCGAGTCTGCCCATCGCGGCCGGGTCGCCGGGGGCTGCCTTGGCCGCTGCGAGTCCGGCCTGGGCCGCGCTGCGTGCGGAAATCACCGCCTCGAGCGTCTGCCTCTCGTGCTGCAGATACCCCTTGGCGGTCTCCACGAGGTTGGGAATCAGGTCGAAGCGCCGCTGGAGTTGCACGTCGATCTGCGCGAACGCGTTGCGGTAGGCGTTGCGGGCGGTGATCAGCCCGTTGTAGATCCCCACACCCCACAAGACCAGTGCGAAGAGCACACCGATAAAAGCCAGCAGGATCAGCAGGCTACCCATCAAACTTCCCCTTGTTCATGCAAACCGGATTTGACGCGCTATATCATCCCCGCTATCGCCGGAGCATACGCAGGGGGAAGGCCCGATGAAAAGCCGACATCCAGCTCGTCGCCCGCTCGCCCGGATCGGCCTGATCGGTCTGCTGTTGCCCGCCGCGCTCGGCTCGGCGGCGCAGAGCCCGCCTGCGGAGAGCGAAGCCGCCGACGACATTGCCGAGGTCGCCTCGGTGGTGCCATTGAACGAACGCCCGTTGGCCCGCAGCCGCGAGGACGCAGTCAAGCCCAAGCCGTTGATGCCGGTGCGCCAGCCCAAGCCCCTGGCCGGTGGCTTCGATGTTGCGCTGTTCGAGGCGATGGCGCAGGACCTGGTCGCCAATCAGCGCGTGCCCGGCCTGGCGATGGCGATCGTCCACAACGGCCAGGTGCTGAGCGCGCGCGGCTATGGCATCACCGACGTTAAGTCGGCCGAGCCGGTCGATGCGCACACCGTGTTCCGGCTCGCCTCGCTGTCGAAGTCCTTCGCCGGCACCATCACCGGCCTGCTGGTATCCGAAGGCGCACTGCGCTGGGACAGCCACGTGGTCGACTACATGCCGTCGCTGCGCTTCTCCGATCCCTCGGCCGCGCAGCAGCTCACCGTCGCCGACGTCCTGAGCCATCGCGTCGGCCTGGGCCGCAACACCTACGACCGCGACATCGAGCGCAACGCCGACTATCACGATCTGGTGCAGCGGCTCTCGGCCGCGCCGATGACCTGCCAGCCCGGTAACTGCTACGCCTACCAGAACGTCGCTTTCAGCCTGATCGGCGACGTCGTGTTCGCGACTTCCGGCCAGTTCTTCAGCGAGGCGGTGTCGCGGCGGATCTTCAAGCCGCTGGGCATGAACGACGCCAGCTATGGCCTGGAGGGCATCCAGGCCAGTCCGCGCTGGGCCAAGCCGCACGTGCGCGCGGGCGGCGGCTGGACCTCGCTGATGCCCAAGCCGACCTACTACCGGCTCGCCCCGGCTGCGGGCGTCAACGCCAGCATCGCCGACATGGCCCAGTGGATGCTCGGCCAGACCGGGCACCGCCCCGACGTGTTGCCTGCACCGCTGCTGGCGACGCTGCAGGCCCCGATCGTCGGCACCCCACCCGAGATGCGCAACTCGTCCTGGCGTCGCGACCGGCTCGAGGCGGCCGGCTACGGGCTGGGCTGGCGCGTGTTCGATTACTCGGGCGAGCGCGTGGTCTTCCACGGCGGCGCCGTGCAGGGCTACCGCGGCCTGATGGCGATGATGCCCGAGCGCGACCTGGGCATCGTCGTGCTGTGGAACAGCGAGAGCAGCCTGCCGTCCGGCCTGATGCCGACGATCCTCGACCGCGCCATCGGCCTGCCGCCGCAGCGCTGGCTCGACGTCGACCCGAACATCGAGCTGCTGCACGCCCAGCGCAGTCCCGCACCGACGCATGCACCCAGCGGCGGCAGCACCACGCACCGCGCCGCCGCCACGCCCGAATGATCCCGACGCCCCGGCACGTGCCGGGGCGCGTCGCGCAGCTCAGCCGACTGCGGGCCCGCCCGCCTGCGCGATCAGTTCCTCGAGTCTCGCAGCAGTGACCGGCCCGAGGATCTTCTCGACCACCCGACCGTCGGGCCCGATGAGATAGGTCATCGGCAGGCCCTTGGGCGTCTCGAAATCGGCCGGCGGCTCGAAGGTGTCGACGATCGCGATCGGATAGACCACCGGGCGTGCCTCAAGGAACGTGCGCAGATCCTCGGCGGTGGTGTCCTCGTAGGCCAGTCCCACGACCTGCACATGCTCGCGCATCGCGTCGAGTGCCGACAGCTCGGGCATCTCCTTCAGGCACGGCGCGCACCAGGTGGCCCAGAAATTGACGACGACCCATTGCCCGCGGTGCTCGGCCAGATCGAACGTACCGCCGTCGATCGTCTCGACCCGTAGCGCCGGCTGCTCGCGCGACGATGCCGGCGCGGTATCGCCAGCAGGCGTGGCCGCGGCGCGATCGTCGACCGGGGCGGCAGCCTCATCGCCGCGCTGGCAGGCGACGAGGGCAGCGGCGAGGGCGAGGCAGGGAACGAGGCGGCGGATCATGCGGAAGTCTCCGGTGGGGCGTAGACGCTGGCAACCCGGCGCTTGAGCAGGTCGCGCAAGGGAATGCGCAGGTCGTCGAGGGCGGCCGACGCGGCGACGCCCAGAGGGTCGTCGCGGCACGGCAGGAGCGCTTCCTCGATCGGGATGCGCAGATGGCAGGCTTCGTAGAGCTCGGCCAGGCTCAGGCCGTCGAGGTCGCGGGCCAGCAGCCATTCGCCGGTCTCGGCGCGACGCAGCAGCTGGATCTCCTCCAGTTGGGCGAGCATCTGCTGGACCAGGGCGTCGGTCAGCATCGGCTCCAGCGCCTGGATCTCGTCGCTGTGCAGGCCGCGCCCGGACGGGCGCGCCTCGGCGAAGCGGCCGAGCATGCGCAGCAGGCCATAGAGTTCGTAGCCGCGCGGCAGGCGCAGGTGCGCCGGTTGATAGCGGAAGGCCGAGATCGACGACGCGAACGAGGCGCCGAGCAGGATCGCGACCCAGCCCAGATACACCCACAGCAGGAAGATCGGCAGGAACGCGATCTGACCGTAGATCTTTTCGTAGGCACTGAAGCTGCCCAGATACAGGCCGATGCCCCACTTCACCAGTTCCGACAGCAGCACCGACAGCGCGGCGCCTGCGAACGCATGCCGCCACTGCACGGTGCGGTGCGGGACGACCCGGAAGATCGTCGCGAATGCCGTCAGTTCGATCAGCATCGGCGCCGCCCACAGCATCGCGCCGCGCAACCAGCGCCCCGACTCGGTACTGAAGATCTCCAGCGCGAAGAACCGCGCCGACACCGCCAGGCTCGCGGTCGCGATCAGCGCGCCAAGCGTGAGCACGGTCCAGTACACCAGGAAGCGGCCGACCGTCGGCCGCGCCGACTTCACCCGCCAGATCCGATTGAAGGTGCCCTCGATGCTGAGCAGCGTGACCAACACCGAGATCACCAGCGCCACCACGCCGATCGTCGTCAGTTGCCCGGTATTGGCCGACAGTTGCAGCAGCACCGCTTCCACCGCGCGCGCGCTGCTGGGCACGAAGTTGGAGAAGATGTAATCGCTGAGCTGGTCGCGCCACTGGCCGAATGCGGGGAACGCGGTCAGCACGCCGAACACCACCATCGACAGCGGTACCAGCGCAAACACAGTCGTGAAGGCCAGCGCACCGGCCGCCTCGAACAAGCGGTCGTCGAGAAAGCGCCGCCACAAAAAACGCGCGAACGACAGCGCCCGTGCGCGGTCGGTGATGCGCTCGCTCCAGCGGCTCAGGGTGTCGAGCGGTTCCATCGGCGCAGCGTAGCAAAGCGATGACGCGGGCAGCGCGGAGGGTCCCGGTGCCCGCGGCCGGACACCGCCGCCTGGGCCTGTCACACTGAACGTCCTGCACCGCAGATCGTATCGATGCCCGAAATCCTCGTTCTTTACTACAGCCGCAACGGCTCGGTTGCCCGCCTCGCCCGCCAGATCGCGCGGGGCATCGGCGAAGTCGACGGCATGCAGGCCCGGCTGCGCACCGTGCCACCGGTCGCCGCCATCACCCAGGCCGCCGCGCCGCCGGTGCCCGAGGACGGCGCACCTTACGTCGAACGCGCCGACCTGGCCGAGTGCGCCGGCCTGCTGCTTGGCAGCCCGACCCGGTTCGGCAACATGGCCGCCCCGCTCAAGCACTTCCTCGACGGCCTGGGCGCCGAATGGGCGAGCGGCACGCTGGTCGGCAAGCCGGCCGGGGTATTCACCTCGACCGCGACCCAGCATGGCGGCCAGGAGGCGACGCTGCTGACGATGCTCGTGCCGCTGCTGCATCACGGCTGCGTGATCGCCGGCATTCCCTACACCGAGCCCGCGCTGACCAGCACGCGCGGCGGCGGCACGCCGTACGGCGCCAGCCACGTCGCCGGTCAGCAGGACGACCCACAGCCGAGCGACGACGAGGCCGTGCTCGCCCGCGCGCTGGGCCGGCGGATCGCGATGCTGGCCGGCAAGCTCGCGGCATGAGGGCCGGAGGTTCGCGCCCCGTGCTCGCCGGCGCGCTCGCCGCGATCGCGCTGCTGTACCTGGCCTGGCACTGGGGCGATGCGCATTTCGGCGCGGCCTTGCTGGTATTCGTGCTGCCGCCGCTGCTGCTGCTCGCCGGCGTGCTGCGCGGCGCGCCCAGCGCGCCGTTGTGGTCGGGCATTGCAGCGCTGTTCTGGTTCTCGCACGGGGTGATGTACGCCTGGTCGCAGCCCGAGCAGGGGCACTTTGCCTGGGCCGGCATCGCGCTGTCGCTGATCGTCGTGTTCTCGGCCAGCCTGCCGGGCATGCGCGCGCGCTTCTCGCGCAAGCGCAGCGACGCATGAGCGGCGACGGCGCAAGGCCGGGCACCGCGTGCCGAGCATTGGATCGCTGATCGCGCAGTCACGATCGGCCCCGCTATCATTCCCCCCACTCCACACAGATGTCATGGCAATGGACGAGCTGCTGATCGTCACCACCGGTGGCACGATCGACAAGATCTACTTCGACGACAAATCGGACTACCAGGTCGGCGAACCGCAGATCGGACGCATGCTCGAGGAGTTGGGCGTCGCGTTCCGGTTCCGGGTCATTCCGATCATCCGCAAGGATTCGCTGCACATCACCGACGACGACCGCGAGCTGATCCGCGCGACGATCGCCGCGCAGCCTGCACGCCACGTGCTACTGACCCATGGCACCGACTCGATGGTCGAGACCGCGAAGGTGCTGGCCTCGATCACCGACAAGACCATCGTGCTGACCGGGGCACTGAGCCCGGCGCGCTTCCGCGGCTCGGACGCCGAATTCAATATCGGCACCGCAGTGGGGGCCGTCCAGTCCAAGCCACCGGGGGTCTACGTGGCGATGAACGGCCGGATCTGGGACCCGCTCAAGGTCCGCAAGAATGTCGAGGCCAACCGCTTCGAGCCGGTGGCCTGAGGAAGCGCCCCGCCCTTCAGCGCTGGATGGTCATGACGCCGTCGGGTTCGGCGTAGTCGACATCGGCATCGGCTTGCAACGCCTCGAGCAGGCGGCGTGTGCCGGCCGCGTCGAGCGCGGGGTCGACCGAGAACACATCCGCCCCGACGGCCAGTCGGCGCAGCCACGACAGCTTCGGCGCCGAAGCCGCCTTGCCAGTCTGCGGCAGGGCCTCGGCCACCTGGTCCAGGTGCGTCTGCACGGCGTGCGGGTCGCGCGCCGGCTCGGTGCCGGCCCGATACTTGACGATGAAACGCTGCTGCATGGCGGGCTCATTGTGCGGCGCGGGCGCGTCGGGGCCACGCGAGGCCATCAGCGCCGCGACCGGTGCGCACAGCACCGCCACGGCCAGAATGGCGTAGCCCATCGAAATCGGACGCATGACCCTGCCCTGTCGAAACCGCGGACTGCGGCGTGGTCGAGCATGCCTTCATGCTGGCGATGCCGGGATGAAGGCCGCAAGACGATTGCGCGACATGCTGCACTGTCCCGCCAGACAGCCGCCGGCGCCGCATCGCACGCTCGATCCACGGCGGCTACAGGCATCCCTGCCTGCAACCGCCGCCGATCAGGCATTCACGATCAGTATTCGGCCGTCAAGGTGACGCCCGAAATCGCCGAGTAGGCGTGCACCATCACATGCCATGTGCCGGGCTGCGGATTGACGAATGAGCAGCTTTCCTCGTTGCCGAAGCGATAGGGTCGGCAGTCGTAGGCACTGGTCGTGGGCTGCTCGCCGTAGCGCACGTACAGGTCGCCGTCGCCGGTGCCGCCGCTCATCGTCACATCCAGGCTCATGGTGCCGGCTGGCACCTGCACCGTCCAATACTGCGCGCTGCCCGCTTCGCCTGAGATGCCGGTCACCGGCACGCCGTTGCGCAGCGATCCCTGGCCGCCGCCGTCGCTGGGCTCGGCATGGCGCGCCTGGAGCCTGACGTTGGCGAAGGCCGCGGTGCCCACCAGCTTGATGTAGTAGGTGCCGGCTTCCGGGTCGACGATCCGGATCGACTCGTTGTTGCCGGGCCGCTGGGAGCGGAAATCGGCCGCGTCCGGGCCAGGCTCGGCGTCGCGGCTGACGTACAGCGAGACGTTGCCGGTGCCGCCCGAGGTCGTGATCAGCAGCGGGCCGCTGACGCCTTCGGGCACGACCAGGCTGTAAAGCTGCTCGCTGCCCGCCGCGCCACTCAGGCCCGGAACGGCCACGCCGTTCTCGATCGCGATTGCGTCCGGACCGGTGTCCCCAACCTCCAGGGACTCGCTATGGCTGTGGCTGCGGCCCTCGGTGTCGGTCACCGTCAGCGTGACCGTATAGGTCCCGGCTTCGGCATAGGTGTGCACCGGGCTGGCCTGGGTCGAACTGGCGCCATCGCCGAACGTCCACGACCGGCTGTCGATCGCGTCCTCGCCTGCAGTGGAGGCGTCGGTGAAGGTCACGGTCAGCGTGTCGGGATCGATCGCATAGGTGAAGTCTGCGGTCGGCGCACCCGGTTCCACGCCGCCGTCGGCGGTCAGGGTATCGACGAACTGCGCACCGGTGCCGCCCGCATCGAGCCAACTCGCCAGCGAGGTCGCTGCGGTGCCGCCGCCGGTCCAGGAGGTGAACAGCCGGCCGTACCAGTCGACGTGGTCGGCGCCGGTCGTCGTGCAGGAGGCGTAGCCGCCATGCAACTGGCCGATCACACGGCCCTCGGGGCTGTAGAGCGGCGAGCCCGAGGATCCGCCTTCGGTGGTGCCACGCGGGTTCCACTGCACCCACAGATGGCTGTTGCCACTGGCGCCCAGGTAGCCCTCGACGCGCAACGGATTGTCGGAATGGGTGATGCGCTTCTCGGCCACCCGCGGATGGTGGATGCCGGTGGCGCCGCTCGGTGCGAGATCGCGGCGGTCCCAGCCCGACCAGCTCAGTGCGAACGCCGGGTCGGCCGGGGTGTCGAGCTCGAGCAGGGTGAAGTCAGAGCCGGCATGGGTCGCGCGCACGACCGCGCCAGTCTGGTTCTGCGCCAGGCTGCCATCGCCGTTGGCCCCACTGGCGGAGCTGCCCGGCGTGCGGCAGGTCGAATTCTCGTAGTTCCAGTACACGACGATGCTGGCCGCCGCGTCCGCGGTGCCCATGCTGCAATGGTGCGCGGTCAGGAAGTACATCTTGCGATCGCCGGCGGTGTTGTTGAGCAACGAGCCGCTGCAGTAGAACGTACCGAAGCGCGAGTACGCGCCGACGGAAGGGATCTCCTCACGGAAGTCGTCGCCGTCGGGGCAGACCACATCGACGTTGCAACTGCCCGACACGCCCTTGGTCTGTGCCAGCGCGCCTTCGCGCGCGAGCCGACCGAAGCCGACGTAGTCGTGGTTGACGCTGGTCAGCCGCAGCTTGAGTTCGGGCAGCTTGGCCTTCGGCACCACGACTTCCAGCACCGCACTGTCGCCCGGCACGATCGGCGTCCACAGCGCGCCGTGCGGCTTGTTGTCGGCGGCGTCGAAGGCGCGGATCGCCTCGGGGTCGGCGTTGCGGTCCAGCCCCGCCGGATAGATCAGCAGGCGCCCGCCCTCGGGCATGTGGTACTCGGAGAAACCGAAGTTCAGCGACAGCGCATCCTTCGATTCCACACGCAGCCGCCAGACGAGGTTGCCGCCGGCGATCTCGTCCCAGTCGCCGGCATCGGCCGGCGTCAGGTCCACGGCCAGCGGCGCGGCGAACCGCACCGGGCGCAGGCCCTGGGTGCGCGATTGCCGGGCGTCCTCGGCGCGCAGCCGGGCGACGTCCACACCCGGCATGCGCTTGAGCTCGACAGTGTGTTCGGCCGGCAACCGATTGGCGAACGCCGCGGGTCGCGCGTCGCGCGGCGCCGCCGTCGCGATGCCGAGCGATAACGCGCCGGCGGTGAGGCTTGCGATCAGAGTCTTCATCCCTTTCTACCCCTGGTTGGATTGCACCGAAAAAACGGAGCACGCCGAAGACCGGTGTGCTCCGCCGGCGACACGCGCGACGATCACGGCGTGCCGCCTGCCCTCTATCCCCGAGCCCTGCATCCCCGCCGCGCTAGTTGTGATCGGCGCGCAACGTGACCCCCGAGAACGATGAATAACCGCGCACCAGGACGTGGTACGTCCCGGCTTGCGGCGCGGCGAACGCGCAGCTTTCGTTGTTGCCCGACCGGTAGGGACGGCAGTCCCAGGTCGAGGTCGTCGGCTGCGCGCCGCGCCGGACGTACAGGTCGGCATCGCCGCTGCCCCCAGACAGTGCGATGACGAGGTTGGTCGCCCCCGACGGCACGTTGACCGTCCAGAACTGGCTGCTGCCGGTGCCGCCCGACAGCCCGGTGATCGGCGTGCCCACGACCAGACTGCCGTCGCCCGGATCGGGTCCCGGGCCGGTACCGCCGCCCGACGCGGCATCCACCGCGGCCTTCGCATCGACGATGCCCGCGCCGATCGGCTGGGACGGGGTCGATGGGAACGCGCGCGCCGTGCTGATCAGCAGGGCCTTGATCTGGGCCGGCGTCTTGGCCGGATTGGACACCGACTGCACCAGCGCGACCACACCGGCGACATGCGGTGCGGCCATCGAGGTGCCGTCGTAGGAGGCGTAGCTCTCGCTGCCCGGCGTGGTCTGGCCGCTGTTGAGCGTGGAGACGATGCCCGAGCCGGGCGCCGAGAGCGTGATGCCGGTGCCGTAGTTGGAGAAGCTCGACCGCGCACCGGTGCTGGTATTGGAAGCGACCGCGATGACATCGGCGCAGTTGGCCGGCGAGAAGCCCGAGACGTTGGCGTTGCTGTTGCCAGCGGCGATCACAAGCGTGGTACCGCGGCCGATCGCACCATTGATCGCACTTTGCATCGTGTTGCCGCAGGTGCCGCGTCCGCCCAGGCTCAGGTTGATGACCTCGGCCGGATTCTGGTTGGCGGGCACCCCGGAGACCGTACCGCCCGAGGCCCAGATCACCGCGTCGGCGATGTCGGAGTCGTAACCGCCGCCCCGGCCAAGGACGCGGACGGGCACCACCTTGGCCAGCGGCGCGGTGCCGGCCACGCCGACGCCGTTGTTGGTGACCGCCGCGACCGTGCCCGCGACGTGCGTGCCATGCCAGCTCGAGGCATAGATGCCGTCGAAATCGCCCGGATCGCTGGGATCAGCATCGCGGCCATTGCCATCGCCTGCGATCGTCGGATCACTGATGAAGTCGTAGCCGGGCAGGATGTTGGCATTCAGGTCGCTGTGCGAGGTGATGCCGGTATCGAGCACCGCGACGACGGTGCCAGCACCGCGGGTCACGTCCCAGGCGGTGGTCGCGCGGATGCCTCCGGCTCCGGTGCCGAACCCGTACTGCTGGCTGAAGCGCGGATCGTTGGGCGTCCACAGCACGTGGTTGCGCTTGTCGACCTCGACGTACTCGACATCGGGATCGGCGGCGAGTTGGCGCATCACCGATTCGGCATCGGCCCGATCCAGCTTGCGGCTGGTGCGCACGACATCGGCGCCGACCGCGGTGCGTCGCAGGTGCTCGAGCCGCAGCTGCTTGCCGCCGCCGACGGCCAGGCGACCGGCCACGGTCCCCAGCGCCGCATTGATCGAGGCCGGCTGCGCCTGCGCGGCGCTGCCGTCCCGATATTTGACGATGAAGCGATCGTGCTGCTCGGCCGATTGCAGCCCGGCGAGATCGAGCCGCTCGACCGCCTGCGCCGCGGCCAGCGGCGCTGCGAGCGCCAGCAGCGTTGCCGCCACAAGGGCGCGGCGCTGAAGGCGACGGGAGGGAATGGACATCTTCGACATGGGAAACCCCGAAACGGTGGGCGCGCCGACGCTGCGGCGCGGGGCCGGAGTCGGACACATCGCGATGGGCGATGGCCGACCCGCAACGTATGCGGCATGACGAAACTGACCGCAAACTGACGCTACGCGACAGTCATGTTCGCGTGCAATGGCCGTTCCCGTTAATTTTTAGATAATAAATGCGGCGAGCATCACACTTTCGCATGATGCTCTGCGTTCAGCCATGTGAGCGGCGCTGCATATGCCGCACAACGGGGACGTGGGCGCGGGCAAGTCACGCGCAAAAAACAGCACGCGATCACGGCAGAACGCATTGAAGCGGATGCCCGGCATGCCAGCAGCGCCGTGCGGTCGGCGTCGAACAGCGCGTCCACCGGCACGCAATCGCACGCCCTGCGCGCCTGCGCCGTGGATCTGAGGATGGACGGCGCGGCGGCGCCGTCAGAGCATGCCGGTCTCGAGTTGCGCGGCTTCGGACATCATCGACCGGTTCCACGGCGGATCGAACACCAGTTCGACATCGGCCTCGTCGACCGTCGGGATGAGTTCGAGCTTGCTGCGCACGTCGTCGACCAGGATCTCGCCCATGCCGCAGCCCGGCGCGGTCAGCGTCATCCGCACCTCGACCTTGCGGTGCCCGTTGTCGACCGGAATCACCACGGCCTCGTAGACCAGACCCAGATCGACGACGTTGATCGGAATCTCGGGGTCGAAGCAGGTCCGCAACTGGTGCCAGACCATGCGCTCGACCGCGGCATCGTCGGCGTCGTCGGGCAGTTCCAGCGGCACCGGCGGCTCCTTGCCGATCGCATCGGCGTCGCGGCCGGCAATCCGGAACAGATTGCCCTCGACGAATACGGTGTAGCTGCCGCCCAGTGCCTGAGTGATGTAGCCGGCGCTGCCGGCCGGCAGCGTCACCTCCTCGCCCTGGGGGACGAGGACGGCTTCGCAATCGCGTTCGAAACGGACGGGTTCGCTGCTGCGGGAGTACATGGCCCAGGACATGAGGGCCGGAAGCGGCCGCGACAAGGCTGTCATTGTATCGCTGCCCGCCGGTATGCTGACCCACCATTCCCGCGATGCTGTCTTCCATGTCCGAACCCGCCCGCGCCCGGCGCTGGCCGCTGGCGATCGGTCTGCTGCTGCTCGGCAGCGCCGGCATTGCCGCCGCCTGGATCCTGCTGGCCGATGCGCTGGGCGCGCAAGGCGCCTGGATGGCCGTGGTCGCCGCGCTCGACGCAGCACTGCTGGTCCGCCTGGCCCGGCTCCGCCCCGGCCTGGTGCGCGCGCTCGCGGGCACAGCCGCGACGCTGCTGGCGATCGTCATCGCCAACTGGGGCATCGTCGCCACCCAACTCGCCCGCCCGATGGGGCTGATGCCCTGGGAGTCGGCACTCAAACTCGGCCCGCACCACGCCTGGACCCTCGCCGGCCTGGCCAACACACCGGCCGATCTGGCCTGGCTCGGCGCCGGGCTGGTGATCGCGGCGGTCCTCGCCCGCTAGACCTGTGATGCGGTGTCGGACACGCAAGCAGACCGGCCTGCGTAGCGTGAGAGCATCAGCGTCCGGCCCTTCGTTTCAGCAACCAGGGCAGCGCGACACCGGCCCCGAACGCCGCATACACGGCGAACAGGTCACGGTCGCGCAAGCGTTGGTCGAATCCGGGCGACAGGCGCGCCGGCACGACCTTGTAGTCCACCACATACGCCGCCACTGCCATTGCCGCCGCCAGTGCGGCGACCCGCCCCGGCGTGCGGCGGCCGCGCCGGGCGTACTCGAAGCCCGAGGCCCAGAACAGGGAACACGCATGATGAATGCCGTAGCCCATCCCGGTGTACGTCCATGACGGCCGGTCCTGGCGATGCGCCGCCTGTCCCCAGACCCATTGGCTGGTGGCGTTGGTTCCCGCAGCCGGTGCGCGGGTGCGCCGGTGACTGAGCCAGGACACGACCACAGTGGAGAGCAGGCTGGCCGCAGTCCCGGAACGCAGCGCACGCACGAAGGCAAGACGCCAGCGCAGCCGCTGACCGTGCTGGTGGTGGGCGCCAATGGGCTGATCGGCAGTGCGATCGCGGAACGGCTCGAGCGGGCAGGCCATGCGGTAGTCCTCGCCATGCGGCATGTGACGGAGGATGCCGGCCCCGGGCGACGCGTCGCGCTCGACCTCGCCCGACCGTGCCAGGATCAGTGGATGGACGTGTTGCGGACGGTCGATGTCGTGGTGAATGCCGCGGGCATCTTCCGGGAAACGGACGGGGCCAGTTTCGAGCAGGTGCACGTGAGCGGGCCGTGCACGCTGTTCGCGCTGGCGGCAGCGGCCGGCGTGACACGGATCGTGCAGATCTCGGCGCTGGGCGCCCACGCGCAGGCCGCGACGGCCTACTGGCGCAGCAAGGCGGCGGGCGATGCCTGCGTGGCGGCCTTTCCCGGCCGCAGTGTCGTCGTTCGCCCGTCGCTGGTCTTCGCCGAGTCCGGCACAAGCACGCGCCTGTTCCTGGCGCTGGCTGCGCAACCACTCATCGCCCTGCCAGACGGAGGCCGGCAGCGCGTCCAGCCGATTCACCTCGACGACCTGCTCGATGGCGTGACCGCTCTGGTCGAGCACCCCGACCCGCCACCGGTGATCGAGGCGGTCGGGCCCGCACCACTGTCGTTCGCCGACTATCTGCGGACCCTGGCGACGCAGATGGGCCAACGGCTGCGCGTGCTGTCCGCGCCGGCCTGGGCAGTGCGCATGGCGGTGCGGTGGCCGATCCCGGGGCTCGCCCAGGTCCTAGACGCCGATGCGCTGCGCATGCTCGAGGCAGGCAATCATGGCGACGCAGCCCCCTGGCAGGCGTTGCTCGCCCGGCCGCTGCGCCCGGCGACCCGCTTCCTCGCGCCCGGCGCGCGCGCCGACGTGCGCCGCGCTGCCCACCTGCGCGTGCTGCTCCCGATCCTGCGAACAGGCAACTCACTGATGTGGCTGGTCACCGCCTGGGTGTCGGCCTTCGTCTATCCGGTGCAGGCCAGCCTGGAGCTGCTGCAGCGCGCGCATGTGCCCGATGCGCTCGCCCTGCCCTCGCTCTACGGCGCAGCGACGCTGGATGCGCTGCTCGGGTTGGCGGTCTGGCGGCCCCGCTGGCGGCGCGCCGCTTACTGCGCGCAACTGGGGCTGATCGCGTTCTATACGTTGATCATCAGCCTCTGGCTGCCCGAGTACTGGGCGCATCCCTATGGACCGGTGCTCAAGAACCTGCCGGTGCTCGCGTTGATCTATGCCCTACTGAAACTGGACGCCCCCGATGGACATCGCCCTCGTTAAGTTCCTGCACATCCTGTCATCGACGTTCCTGTTCGGCACCGGGGTGGGCACGGCGTTCTACCTGCTGTTCGCAAGCCGCCAGCGCGATCCGGTGGTGGTCGCCGCGGTGGCCCGGCTGGTGGTCATCGCCGACTGGCTGTTCACGGCGACCACGATCGTCGTGCAGCCGTTGACCGGCCTCTATCTGGCGCACCGGCTGCACATTCCACTGTCGACGCCGTGGCTGTACTGGTCGATCGTGCTGTTCGTGATCGCCGGGCTGTGCTGGCTGCCGGTCGTCGGCATCCAGATCCGGCTGCGCGACATCGCGCAGCGGGCCGTCGCCAGCGGCCAGCCGCTGCCGCCGGCTTACGACCGGCACCTGGGGACCTGGGCAGCGATGGGCGTGCCGGCGCTGTTCTCGTTCCTGGCGATCTTCTACCTGATGACCGCCAAGCCGGCGCTCTGATCGGCACGGACGCCGCGGCGGTCACCCGTCGATGTCGGGCAGCGGACCGGCCCCCAGGTGGACGAGCAGGTCGCGCATCGGCGGCGCCAGGCCTCGCCAGTCGCGAACACAGACGCACAGCCGGCGACATGCCCAAGCCTCGCGCAGCGTGATCGCGCGATGGGGATGGCGGCGACGGTAACGCTGCGCGGCGCCAGCGGGCACGATGCCAACGCCGACGCCGCGCGCGACCAGCAGGCACAGGTCCTCGAAGGTCCGGACACGGATGCGGAACGCGAACGCGCGTCCGGCGTCCGCCGCGTGCGCGTCGAGGTGATCCTGCAATGCACTGCCCGGCGCCAGGCCGATGAACGGCAATGCGAGCGCATCGGCGAATGCCGCCTCGCGTACAGCGGCGAGCGGATGGTCGACCGGCACGATCAGCACCAGTCGGTCGTCCGCCACCGGCGCCAGATGCAGATCTCCGGCATCGACACTGTCGGCGACCACACCGGCCTCGATACGGCCCGAAGCGACCGCACGCACGATCTCTGCGCTGGTACGTTCTTTCAACTCGATGCGGACTGCCGGACGCGCCGCCAGCCACGGCGCCAGCGCCTCCGGCAGAAAACCGGTCGCCGCTGCGGTATTGGCGTACAGCCGCAAGGTTCCGCGCGCGCCCGCCGCGAAGGCCTGCAGTTCGTCGCGCAGCATGCCGTGCCGTCGCAGCATGCGCCGCGCATGGTGCGCGAGCGCCTCGCCGGCCTCGGTCGCGCGGACACCGCGGGCGTGCCGCTCGAGCAAGGCGATGCCGGCATCGGCCTCGATCCGCCGCAGCCGCTCGCTGGCCGAGGCCAGTGCCAGGTGCGCACGCGCCGCCCCCTGGCTGATGCTGCCGGCATCGACAATGTGCAGGAACAGGCGCAGGTCGGACAGGTCGATTCGCACGAGACCTCCAGGACACGACCTTCGGTCCATCCGAAGGGGCGCGCGGTCAAAACCGCATTGTGCCCGGCCCCGCCCCGGCGCCCAATGGCGCCATGGACACGGCGATCGCTTTCCCCCTCGCAGCACTGGTCGGCATCTTCCTGCTCGCAGGCGCGGTGAAGGGCCTGACTGGGATGGGCCTGCCCACGATCGCCATGGGACTGCTCGGGCTGGGCATGCCGCCCGCAGCGGCGGCGGCGATGCTGGTGGTGCCCTCGATGGTGACCAATGTCTGGCAACTGGCTGCCGGCCCCGACCTGGGACCGCTGACACGCCGGCTCTGGCCGATGCTGCTGGCGATCGTGGTCGGCACAATCGCCGGTGCCGGCGCACTGGCCACGACCGATCCGACCTGGTCGGGGTGCGCGTTGGGGCTGGCGCTCATCGCCTACGCCGGCCATGCCCTGCTCGCTCCGCCGCTGACCGTGCCTGCACGCCATGAGCGCTGGTGGTCGCCGACGGCCGGTCTCGCGACCGGACTGGTCACCGGCGCCACCGGCGTGTTCGTGATTCCAGCCGTACCGTACCTGCAGGCGCTGGGGCTGCAGCGCGATACGCTGGTGCAGGCACTGGGACTCTCGTTCACGGTCTCGACGCTGGCGCTGGCGATCGGGTTGGGCGCCCATGGCGCGTTCCGATTCGAACAGGCCGGTCTGTCGACGCTGGCGGTCGTGCCCGCGCTGGCCGGCATGTGGCTCGGCGGACGGCTGCGCCAGCGCATCCCGCCAGCGCGCTTTCGCGTCTGGTTCCTGGTCTGCCTGCTGCTGCTCGGCCTGGAACTCGCCTCGCGCCCTTGGCGCTGACCGATCCCATTGCCGCCATCCATCGCGCACCCGCTGACCTGCAGCAGCATTCAGGCTAGGATCGACACCGGCAACAGCGTGTCCGGTTCGGACGGCATCGTCCGGTGTCCTTGACCCACGGGGAGTGGTGATGGCGGTCGTCGTGCTTGCGATAAAGGAAACCGCACCTGGCGAACGCCGGGTGGCGCTGACGCCGGAGACGGTCCGGAAACTGACCGCCGCCGGGGCCACCGTGCTCGCCCAGCGCGGCCTGGGCGAAGGCGCGCATTTCGCCGATGCCGCCTATGCCGAGGCCGGCGCGCATCTGGTCGGCGACGAGGCGCTGCCGCAGGCCGACCTGGTGCTATGCGTGCAGGCCCCATCCAGCGACGCGATCACTCGGCTCAAGCCCGGCGCCGCCCTGATCGGCACCTTGCAACCCGATGCCGAGCCGGCACGCGCCGAGGCGCTGCGCACACGCGGCATCCTCGCCTTTCCGCTCGAACGGCTGCCGCGCACCACGCGCGCGCAGGCGATGGACGTGCTCAGCTCGCAGGCCGGCATGGCCGGCTACAAGGCGGTGCTGATCGGCGCGCAACTGGCGCCGCGGTTCTTCCCGATGCTGACCACCGCCGCCGGCACGATCCGGCCCTCGAAGGTGCTGGTGGTCGGTGCCGGTGTCGCCGGACTGCAGGCGATCGCGACCGCGCGGCGCCTGGGCGCGCAGGTCGAGGGCTTCGACGTGCGGCCCGAAACGCGCGAGCAGATCGAATCGCTGGGCGCACGCTTTCTTGACCTCGGCGTGAGCGCCGCCGGCGAGGGCGGCTATGCCCGCGCCCTGACCGATGAAGAGCGTGCCGAGCAGCAACGCCGCCTGGCCGCGCATCTGGCCGGCATCGATGTCGTGGTGTGCACTGCCGCCGTGCCTGGCCGGCGGGCGCCGACGATCATCGACGCCGACATGGTCGCCGGCATGCGGCCGGGCAGCGTGATCGTGGATCTGGCCGCCGAAACCGGCGGCAACTGCGCGGTCACCGTGCCCGGTCAGACCGTCGAGGTCGCAGGCGTCACGGTCACAGGCCCGTTGGATCTGGCGAGCCTGGGCGCGACCCACGCCAGCGAGATGTACGCACGCAACGTCCAGCACTTCGTATCGCTGCTGCTCGTCGATGGCGCTCTCGCGTTCGACTGGACCGACGAACTGCTGGCCCGGACGGTGTGGCCGCAGGTGCCGGCCACCGCCCCCACTTCCGGAGCTCCCGCATGATCGATGGATTCGTGGCGCTGTACATCGTGATGCTGGCCGCGATCGCCGGCCACGTGATCATTTCGCGCGTGCCGGTGATCCTGCACACGCCGCTGATGTCGGGGTCGAACTTCATCCACGGCATCGTGCTGATCGGTGCGATGGTCGTGCTCGGCCATGCCGACACGACGCTCGAGAAGGCGATCGGCTTCCTCGCGGTGCTGATGGGCGCGGGCAACGCCGCCGGCGGCTATGTCGTCACCGAGCGGATGCTGGAGATGTTCAAGCCCACCGCCAAGCGGAGCGACGCGCCGTGACCGACCTGCCCGTCTTTCCACCGTCGCGGCGCCTGCCCTCGGCCCGTAGCGTGTTCCAGTGGCTGAGCTACCTCCAGTACCCGGCATTACTGGTGGCGCTGTACTACGCCGTGCGCGCCGGCCTCGCCGCCGGCGCCTCGGGACGGGCCGGCTGGGGGCCGGTCTACGAGGCGGCGAACATGGTGTTGCTGCATGCCGGCATCGGCATCGGCCTGTCGTCGCTGCAGGACCCGACCAAGACTCAGAACGCATTCTCGCGTCGGGTCTGGGAAGACCCGCGCAAGGGGCGCTGGATGCTGGGACTGCTGGCCGTCTATGCGCTCGGCGCGATGGCGCTGGGCCTGATCGGCGCCTATGTGGCCGGCGACCCGGTGGTCGGCCAATTGTCGCTAGGCCTGCTCGCGTTCGGCTTAGGGATGATCGGCCTGCTCAAGACCGCGATGGAAATGCGTGAGCACCATCGACTCGACCGCATCCCGTCTCCGATGACGGGCGCCACGATGGTGACGACACGATGAGCGGCCTCGATCTGCGCGCAGGACTGATCGCGGCAAGTTACTTCATCGCCGCAACGCTGTTCCTGCTCGGTTTGCAGCGCATGGCCTCGCCGAAGACCGCGCGCTCGGGCATCCAGTGGGCCGGCGTGGGCATGCTGCTGGCGACCGCGGCGACGTTCTTCGTGCCGGGCCTGCACAACCTCGGCCTGATGGCGACGGCGATCGCGCTGGGCACCGTGCTGGCCTGGGTGTCGGGCAAGAAAGTCGCGATCACCGACATGCCGCAGATGGTCGCGCTCTACAACGGTCTGGGCGGCGGCTCGGCGGCAGCGATCGGCGCGGTCGAGCTGCTGCGCTGGTCGCAGCATGCCGGCGCACCCGCCTCGGTGCCGCTGGTGCTGGCGACGCTGGGCGCACTGATCGGCGCGATCGCACTGTCGGGCTCGGTGATCGCCTGGGCCAAGCTCGACGGGCGCATGGACAAGCGCTACGCCTTTCCCGGGCAGCAACTGTTCAACCTGGCGGTGTTCGTCGCCGCGCTCATCATAGGCGGGCTGGTCGTGCATGCGCTTGAGCTGCCGGCGATCGTCGCGTTCTTCGTCTTGGCGCTCGCGTTGGGCGTGCTGATGACGCTGCCGATCGGCGGCGCCGACATGCCGGTGGTGATCTCGCTGTACAACGCGCTGACCGGCCTGGCGGTGGCCTTCGAAGGCTACGTGCTGGGCAATGAGGCGCTGATGATCGCCGGCACGATGGTCGGCGCGGCCGGCATGCTGTTGACCCGGCTGATGGCCAAGGCGATGAACCGCTCGATCCGCAGCGTGCTGTTTTCCAACTTCGGCCCCGGCGCGCAGGCGCAGGCGATCGAGGGCACGCAGAAGCCGATCGAGGCCGGCGACGTGGCGGCGATGATGGCCTATGCCGAGCGGGTGGTGATCGTGCCCGGCTACGGCATGGCCGTGGCCCAGGCGCAGCACAAGATCCGCGAACTGAGCCAGCGCCTGATCGAGCGTGGGGTCAAGGTCAAGTTTGCGATCCACCCGGTCGCCGGGCGCATGCCCGGGCACATGAACGTGCTGCTGGCCGAAGCCGGGGTGCCCTACGACCTGATCGTCGACATGGACGACATCAACCCCGAGTTCGCCAACACCGACGTGACCCTGGTCATCGGCGCCAACGACGTCGTCAATCCGGTCGCCAAGACCGACCCGGCGAGCCCGATCTACGGCATGCCGATCCTGGACGTGATCGATTCGAAGCATGTCGTGGTCATCAAGCGTGGCAAGGGCACGGGCTTTGCCGGCATCGAGAACGCGCTGTTCTACGCCGACAATACCCGCATGCTCTACGGCGACGGCGCCGAGGTGGCCGGCGCCCTGGTCACCGAGCTCAAGGCGCTCGACGGCGGGCATTAGCCCCGCCGTTGGCGTGCGGCCGTTCGTTTCTGCCCCGACCGTCACACCTGACCAGAGGTCGTGATGGCCGCATGCCGAGCCGCCCGGCGTAATCGGCGATGAACCGTGGCGCCTCGCCCAACGATCTGCCGGGTCCGCGTCAACCGTCGACGCCATGAGGCGTTGTTCAGGACGACCCCGCCCGTGGCGCAACGACCCGACGATGGATGGCAGCCGCCCGTTCGACCCGCAGACGCATGCCGTGCACGGTAGGCTGGCGCCGGTGAGCGCTCCCCTGCCCGCGGCGACGGCCGCCCCCGACCCCGGGCCGCCGGCCACAATCGAAGCGTTCCTGGCGAGCGTGGAGCGTCGGGCGTTCCGTTTCGCCGAACTCGGCCTGCGCCATCGCGACGACGCGCTCGACGTGGTGCAGGACGCGATGATCCGGATGCTGGGCTATCGCGACCGGCCGGCGTCGGAATGGACGCCGCTGTTCTGGACCGTGCTGCGCAGTCGGATCGTCGACACCCAGCGCCGGCGCACCTTCCGGCTGAGCTGGCTCACCGACGCACGCACACCTGATGGCGAGGAGATCGACTGGGCCGATGCCGGCCCCGACCCGTCGCGTTCACACGACGGCCGAGAGGCCTGGCAGCGGCTGGCCGAGGCGCTGCGCCAGCTGCCGCGCCGCCAGCGCGAGGCGTTCACGCTGCGAGTGCTGGAGGAATTCGACGTCGGGACCACCGCCCGCATCATGGGATGCGGCGAGGGCTCGGTGAAAACCCATCTGTTCCGTGCCCGCGAGGCGCTGCAGACGCAATTGGAGGAGTTTCGATGATCCGCCCGAATCAACCGCACACCGCCGCAGACGGGGACGCCGCACTGCGTGCGCTCTACGGCCATGCGCAGGCGCAGATCTCGGCCGGCACCACCGCGCGCCTGCATCGCGCGCGTCATGCCGCCACAACCGCCACGTCGGCGCGACGTCGCTGGGCCTGGCCGGCCGCCGCCGGCTTCGCCGCGCTGTTCGCGCTGGCGATCGGCATGCAGTCGCTTGCCCCGCCGCCGCACAGCGCCGCGCCCACACCGGTCCTGGCCGAGGCCGAAGGCGCTGCCGCGCTCGACGACGGCATGGCCGATGCCCTGGCGACGTACGAGGAATCGCCGGATTTCTACCTGTGGCTCGCCGCCAACGAGTCCACCTTGCTTGCGATGGAGTGACCCATGCACCTGCCTTCCCGCTTCCTGCGCACGGTCCTGCTGCTGGGCAGCCTGTCGGTGACCGGCCTTGCGGCCGCCCAGCCCGGCCCGGCCCTGCCCGACTGGGACCGGCTCACGCCCGAACAACGCGAGCAGCTCGTGGCGCCGATCCGGGACCGCTGGAACCACGCCGACGCTGACGAGCGTCATCGGATGATCGAGCACGCCCGGCGCTGGCAGGCGATGACGCCGACCGAGCGCACGAACGCCCGCCACGGCATGCACAGCTGGAAGCGCCTGCCGCCGGAACAGCGCGAGGAAGCCCGCGCGTTGTACACCAGGCTGCGCACGCTGCCCGAGGCCGAGCGCGCCGCGCTGCGCGAACGCTGGCAACAGATGACGCCCGAACAGCGCCGCCGCTGGGCGCAGGCCAATCCGGCACCCGAGCCGCGCGAGGGGGCAAGGCCCCCGCACTGACACCGACTCCGGCCTGCGTGTCGCTGCCGGACGCGGCGATCAGCCCACAGCCATGCTGTCGCCGTCGTCGTTGGCCGCACTCAGGTGCTGCCAGAGATGCTTCATGGCCTCGTCGAACGGGGCATCGATCGAACGCACGAGCGCACGCCCGGCCCCGACCAAGGCGGCCAGTTCCTCGGGCGAGACGACCATCCGACGCACACCGCGCCGGTTGACGATCAGCAGCCGCGAGGTCAGCGGACTGATCCATGCCACCCGGGCCACCGATTGGCGTCCGTGCTCGTCGATCAGCCGCAGGCCCTGGCCGGGGCGCAACTGGCGCATCCGTGCCGCGATGGTCGGATCGAATGCCGGCGTCGCAGTGCCGTCCACCAGGCGCAGCAGCGGATCGGACGGCTCGTCCAGCGCCTCGTCCTCCGGCAACGGTGTGTGCATGCGCCGGGGCGCATCGCAACGCGCGAGTGCGGCGACGATGCGCGTGACCTCCTCGCGCGCGGCGGCCGCATCGAGGCCACCGCTGGCGTAGCAATCGGCCAGCGGCCCCTGCAGCGCGCGCAGGGACGCGGCCACCGCGGCGCCATCGGCCGCGGCGGCATCGAGGTCGATGCCGATCATCGCGTCGCCGATCGCGACCGCGGCGCGGTGACGCGGCGAATCGGGGCCGTCGCGCAGCCAGGTCTGGGTCAAGTGGTGGCGCCAGTGCTGGTCGAGAAAGCGAGCGACGGCTTCGGTCAGCGGTTGCGCGCTCATGCGCTCGGCCACGAGGTCGGCCACGCCGCGGCGTGCCTGTTGCAGGCGTTCGCGACCATGGATCGCTTCGGCGGCGCGTCGCTCGGCGACCTCCGTACGACGGCGTTGCTGGTCCAGCCGCTCGCGCAATTCCTCGGCCGCGAGCGCAAACACCGCCTGGTCGGTTTCGTATTCCTCCACAACCCGGTCGACGAGCCGCCCAGCATGCTCGAGCAGGTCGCGGTCGAGCGCGGTATCGCCGGTATTGCCGTCGCAGGCCTCGGTGACCGCATCGAGCAGCCGGCGCGCCGGATGGCCGCGCTGGCTGAACATCGATTCGTCGGTCAAGGCCACCTTGAGGCAGGGCATGACCAGTCGGCCGTAGAGATCGCGCGCCTGCTGCATCAAGTCATTGGCCTCGAACAGCGCCTGGAACAGCAGGCCGACCAGGTCGATCGCGTCCTCGTCGTCATCGCTCAGTGGTGCGCGGTCGGGATCGACGCCGACACCGCGCAGACCGCGCGCGAGCTCGAGCCGGATCACTTCGCCCAGCCGTCGGCGGTCGTCCCCGGCCAGCACGCGGGCATACGGCGAGGGGTCGTCGCCCTGCAGCAGCCGCGCAACGCTGAGCAGCTTCGCTGCCTCGACGGCCGGTATCGCGAGGGGTGGCACATCGCGCGCGGGCGCTTCCTCCGAGTGGGGCGCCGGCATGCGCGCGAGCTGCGCCCGCCAGCGATGCAACTGCGCCCGCACCAGCGCAAGCTCAGCGCCCTGCGGATCGGGATCGGTCGTGTCAGGACCACCGGCAGCCAACAGCCGTGCCAGATCCGCAGACAATGGCCCCTGCGCCGGCTGGGCGGTCGCGCGCGCGACGTCGGCCGCATCGACCCGCGCCTCGGCCAGCCCGCCCTCGGGTTGCCACGCGGGTGCGCGATCACCACGGTCGGCAGCCGGTGTCATCGGCACCGGCCCGAACGCGGCGTCGAGCAGGGCATCGGCGCGAGCGTAGAGACCGGCCAGAACCGCCGGCAGCCGTGCACCGAGTTGCTGGAACAGCTGGGCGCGCAGATCGCGTGGCAGCACATCGGGATCGAGCAGACCGGCGAACGCCTGGACCGGCACGGCCGGACGCAGCGGATGCGCCGCGCCGTCGGCGAGCCCGAGGCGCGATGCCAGCATTGCCATCCGGCCGTCGAGTACGGTCAGCGGGCCCAGCCACTGGTGTTCGAGCAGGTCGACCTGCTGCTGGACCGCCAGATGCAGCTCCAGTTGCCCCTCGGACATCAGCGCCATCGCATCGTGCGCCGGCCGCGACGGCGCCGCGCCGCGCCAACGCTCGAACGCCGCCTCGATCGCGGCACGGAAGCTCGCCGCCAGCACCGGCGCCCGCATGCGCAGTGCGCGCGCAGCCAATCGTGCGTCCTGTGCGGCCATGTAGTCGGCGGCGGCGCCAAGCGCATCGCGTTCGACTTGCGTCTCGACCTCGTCCCACAGCGTTGACAGCACCTCGCCCAGCGCCGTCACCGCGTCGCGTCGCAGTGCGTCGAACACCGCCTCGGGCTCGCCCGGCGTAGGTCGGCGCGAAGGCGGCGCCGGACCGATGTCGTGGGGATGCGTCATCTTGGGGGAGAATCGGGGGATGGGGCACAGCGCCCCCGCACTTAGCTTTCCGAAACCAGAGGCACAAGTCCGTGACGATACTCCCAAATGCTGAACGCCTTCTCGACGCGCTCGATGCGCGGCGCTCGGTGCCGGCGCGCCAGCTCAATGCGCCAGGACCCGACGACGCGACCCTGCAGCGCATGCTGCGCTCGGCGGTGCGGGTCCCCGACCACGGCAAGCGGGTGCCGTTCCGGTTCCTGCGCATCGCCGGCGATGCGCGCCACACACTCGGTGAACGGTTGGTGGCCCGCGCCCGTGCGCGCGATCCGGAGATCGGCGCCGCCGCGCTCGACAAGGACCGCCACCGGTTCTCGCACGCGCCGCTGGTGATCGCGGTCGTCGCGATCCTGGACCCGCACGACACCGCGATCCCCGACATCGAGCGCCTGCTGACCGCCGGCAGCGTGTGCTTTGCGCTGCTGCAGGCCGCGCAGGCCTGTGGCTTCGGCGCCTCCTGGCTGACCGGCTGGCCGGCTTACGACGGCGAGATCCTCGCCGCGCTTGGCCTGGGCGAGCACGAGCGCATCGCCGGCTTCATCCACATCGGCAGCCCGCGGTTGGATCCGCCCGAACGCGAACGCCCGGACCCGGCCGCGCTGCTGCAGGACTGGGTCGCACCGTGAGCCTGACGCCCCCCGCCGTCCAGTCGCCCGCCACGCCGCCGACCGCCCCGCTGTACCTGGTCGACGCCAGCCTCTACGTGTTTCGCGCCTGGCACTCGATGCCCGACGAGTTTCACGACGCCGAGGGCTGGCCGACCAATGCCGTGCAGGGCTTCGCACGGTTTCTCGCCGAACTGATCGAGCGCGAGCGCCCGCGCCACATCGCGGTCGCCTTCGACGAAGCGCTCGACAGCTGTTTCCGCAATCGCCTGTACCCGGCCTACAAGGCCAATCGCCCGCCCGCGCCCGACGCGCTGCGCCGGCAGTTCGCGCACTGCAAGGCGCTGTGCCGCGCGCTCGGCCTGGTCGTGCTCGCCGACACCGAGTACGAGGCCGATGATCTGATCGGCAGCGCGCTGCAGGCCGGTCGTAACCGCGCGCACCACGGCGTCATCGTCTCGGCCGACAAGGACCTGTCGCAATTGCTCCAGGGCGCCGACGAGCAGTGGGACTACGCTCGCGGCCAACGCTGGACGGCGGCCGGCGTACGTGCGCGCCATGGCGTGGAGGCGCACCAGATCGCCGACTACCTCGCGCTGTGCGGCGACGCGATCGACAACATCCCCGGCGTGCCGGGCATCGGCTGCAAGACCGCGGCCAGCCTGCTGCACCACTTCGGCACGCTTGACGCGCTGCTGGCGCGCAGCGACGAGATCGCGTTCCTGCGTTTCCGTGGTGCCGCCCAGGCGGGGGCGAAGTTGCGCCAGCATGCCGAAGCCGCGCAGTTGTATCGACAGCTGACGACGATCGCCTGCGATGCGCCACTGGGCGAGGGCGCGGACGGCTTCGCGCGGCGCGACGGCGATGCGCAGGCGTTGTCGGCGCTGTGCACCGCGCTGCGTTTCGGCCCGCTGACCCGGCGGCGCCTGTACGCCGCGGCCGGGCTGACGTGGGCGCCGGTGGCCGAAGCCTGACCGGCGCGCCGCAGCGTGCTACCGGCACTGCGGCCGGGCGACTACCATCGACGCATGACGAATCCGGATGCAGGACCCGCCGACGCGGCGGAAGTGCTTTACCAGGGCGACTGGCTGCGGCTGGTGCGCCGGGGCACGTGGGAATCGTGCGAACGCACCCACGGCGGCAACGGCATGGCGGTGCTGATCATTGCGGTCACGCCGGACGACGAGGTGCTGTTCGTCGAGCAGTACCGGGTGCCGCTGGGTGCGCGCACGATCGAGATGCCGGCCGGCCTGGTCGGCGACCACGGCAGCTCCGATTCGCTCGAGGACGCAGCCCGGCGCGAGCTGATTGAGGAGACCGGCTGGTCGGCCGGGCGTGTCGATGTGCTGCTGACCGGCCCGACGACGGCAGGCATGAGCAACGAGCGCGTGGCCTTCGTCCGCGCCCGCGAGCTGACCCGGGTCGGCGCCGGCGGCGGCATCGACGATGAGGCCATCATCGTCCACACCGTGCCGCGCGCCACCGCGCCGGCCTGGCTGATGCGCAAGCATGCCGAAGGCTACGAGCTCGACCTCAAACTCTGGGCGGGGCTGTGGATGATCGACCACCAGCCCGACGGCATGCCGGTCGACTGACGGTCACGGTGCCGGGCTACGCCGGGCACCGTCTGCACTCAGGCTTTCTTGAGGAACTCGGTGCGCAGCACCAGGCCCTTGACCTTCTCGGCGTTGCACTCGATCAGGTCGGCGTCGTCGGTGAGACGGATGTTCTTGACCAGCGTCCCGCGCTTGAGCGTGACGCTGGTGCCCTTGACCTTGAGGTCCTTGATCAGCGTGACCGAGTCGCCGTCGGCGAGCGTGGTGCCGTTGCTGTCCTTGACGACGAGGGTGTCTTCTTCCGACATGGTGCGATGTCCCGTGGTGCGCGCCGGCGTCCGGCGCATCGATGGAGGCACGCCACACGCGGATGCGTGGGCGCGGGTACTCGCGCCCGCGTGCGCGGGCGCAGTGGATCAGGCGAAGCGGTCGGTCGCGCGGACCAGCGCGTCGATGTTCTCGGCCTCGAACGCCGAGTGGCCCGAGGCCGGCGTGATCACCAGTTCCGCCTTCGGCCAGACCTGGTGCAGGTCCCAGGCGTTCTGCACCGGGCAGACGACATCGTAGCGGCCATGCACGATGACGCCCGGGATGTCGACGATGCGGTAGGCGTCGCGCAGCAGCTGGTCGTCGACTTCGAAGAAGCCCCCGTTGACGAAGTAGTGGTTCTCGATGCGCGCGAACGCGAGCGCGAACCGGGCATCGGCATGGCTGTCGGCGAAGTCCTCGTCGATATGCAGGAAGCTCGTGGCGCCTTCCCAGACGCTCCACGCGCGGGCGGCGTCCAGGCGCACGCCCTCGTCGTCGCTGGTCAGGCGCTTGTGGAACGCAGCGATCAGGTCGCCACGCTCATTGTGCGGAATCGCCGCGATGTACTGCTGCCAGGCTTCCGGGAACAGACGCGACGCACCCTCCTGGTAGAACCATTCCAGTTCCCAGCGACGCAGCATGAAAATGCCGCGCAACACCAGTTCGGTAACCCGGCGCGCGTGGCTCTGGGCATAGGCCAGCGCCAGCGTCGACCCCCACGAGCCGCCGAAGACCTGCCACTGCTCGATGCCCAGGTGCTCACGCAGACGCTCGATGTCGGCGACCAGATCCCAGGTGGTGTTGGCGACCAGATCGGCATGCGGCGTCGAGCGTCCGGCACCCCGCTGATCGAACAGTACGATGCGGTACTTCGCCGGATCGTGGAAGCAGCGCATCTTCGGGCTGCAACCGCCGCCCGGACCGCCATGCAGCAGCACGACCGGCTTGCCCTTCGGGTTGCCGCACTGTTCGTAGTACAGGACGTGTCGATCGTCGACGGCCAGCGAACCGGTGTCGTAGGGTTCGATGGCGGGATAGAGCTGTCGCATGCACGGGCATCCGAAAGGAACCGGCCGCCATTCTAACAGCCGCGGTCAGGCGCCCCCGGCGCGTCCGAAGGTCACGCGGTCGCGCTGCTCCAGATCGCACGCGGTCTCCACATCGCCAAGGCCTGCCGCTTCGAACAGCGCGCGCACCGCCGCGCCTTGCGCCAGCCCGTGTTCGACCAACAGCCAACCACCGGGCCGCAGGTGCGCGCAGGCCCCGCCGGCCAGCACGCGGATCGCGTCGAGGCCGTCGTCGCCCGAGGCCAGTGCGGTCGGCGGCTCGAAGCGCAGATCGCCCCGCGCCAGGTGTGGATCGTCCGCCTCGATGTACGGCGGGTTGCTGACCAGCACATCGAAGCGGCGGCCTGCGAGCGGCGCGTACCAATCGCCGGCCAGGAACGTCACGCGCGCGAGCCCCAGCTCGGCGGCATTGGCGCGCGCAACGGCGAGCGCGGCCTCGCTCAGGTCGGTGGCGACCACGTCGACGTCCGGGCGCTCGACCGCAAGCGCGAGCGCGACCGCACCGCTGCCGGTGCCCAGGTCGGCAACCGCGGCACCGGGGCCGGCCGGCAGCCGCGCCAGCGCCAGTTCGACCAGCCGCTCGGTCTCGGGCCTGGGAATCAGCGTGGCCGGCGATACCGCCAGGTCGAACCGCCAGAAGCCGCGACGCCCGATCAGGTAGGCGACCGGCTCGCCGGCAGCGCGACGCGCCACCAGTGCTTCGAAACGCGCAGCCTGCGCCGGCTCGATCGGGTCGTCGCCATGCGCGAACAGCCAGCTGTGCGGACGCCCGAGGGCGTGGGCGAGCAGCCAGCGCGCATCGGTGGCGTCGATGCGCGACGCGGCGGCGCGCAGCGCTGCATCGAGTCGGGGGGAAGGCGTATCCATGGCTTCACATCGTAGCGGTGCGGGCGTCGTGCATGGTGGTCGCCTTTTCCGCTCGAACGACTGTCGATGCTTTCCACCTTGCGCATCTGCGTTGCGGCGCTGTTCGCGCTCTCGCTGTCCGCCTGTCAGAGCGCGTTCTTCGCAGTCGTCAACCGGCACAGCGACCGACCTGCGATCAGCGTGGTCTACGACGCCGACCGCGCATTGTCGCTCGACGTCTATCGGCCGGCTGCACCGGTCAGCGGCGCCCCGGTCGTGGTGTTCTTCTACGGCGGTTCGTGGCGGCGTGGCAGCCGCGCGCAGTATCGCTTCGTCGGCAGCCGGTTGGCGCAGCACGGCGTCGTCGCGATCGTCGCCGACTACCGCACGTATCCGGCGGCCGGCTTTCCCGATTTCGTCGGCGATGCGGCGCAGGCGGTGCGTTGGACGCGCGACCATGCACAGGTCTACGGCGGCGATCCGCGCCGTCTGTTTGTCGCCGGGCACTCGGCCGGGGCGCAGATCGCAGCATTGCTAGGCACCGATGCGCGCCATCTTGCGGCAGTCGGCATGGTGCCGCGCGATCTGGCCGGGGTGATCGGTCTGGCCGGTCCCTACGATTTTTCGATCGGACCGCGCCTGGCGCCGGTGTTCGGGCCGCGCACGCAATGGCCCGACGCGATGGCGCTGCGGTTCGTCGATGGCGACGAGCCGCCATTCCTGTTGGTGCACGGCGATGCCGACCGCACGGTCGACGTGGACAACAGCCGGCGCCTGGACGCCGCGCTACGCGGTCACGGCGAGGCCTCGACGCTGCGGGTCTTGCCCGGCGCGCATCATTTCGCGCCCGCAGCGGCGTTCTACAACCCGGCGCGATCGCCAACGGTGCTGCCTGCGGTGCTGGACTTCGTGTCCACGACGGGGCCCACATCAGCGTCCGGACCAGATGCAGCCCGCAACGCGGCGCGCGCGCTGACCGACTGAGGGTCTTCTTTTGGGGTAGAGGGAAGACTGATTCTCCAGTTCGGACAGGCTGCTGCCCGCCGACAGAAGCCGCCTTCTCCTCTTTCACGGCCGTTACGCGGTCCGGCCACGCGACGCACGCCTCGCGTTCGCATGCCTTGACTCGACCGCGCGCACCTCACAACACCGGGGTCAGAGTGCAATTTTCGTCCCGCGAAATTGCACTCTGACCCCGGTTTTATGCTGACTGATCGAGCCGGGTCGTGTTCGGCGGCCACTACGACACACTGAGGCCGACGGCCAGCGACTCGTCCAGCGGGCGACTACGACGTCCATCCGAAGTCGGGTTGCAAGCGTTCATGGCAGCGGACTGGTGACCGGTGACCGCGTCAAGCGCGCCATGGATGGTGCGCGCCCGAGTCAAGGCAGGGAAAGCATGGATGGTGTGCGCGGCATTGCCGCGCATCCATGCGAGCGCCACGCGCGCTTTGCGTGGCCGGACCGTGCAGCGGCCTTGCAGAGGGGAGAGCGGTTTCCGGCCAGCAGGCGGCTGCCCATCAGCCCGTCCTCGCACTGCAGATAGACAAAATGAAGGCGGCCGAAGCCGCCTTCAAAGATTCCGTGACACGTGTGGGAGGGAGGTACGGACACGGAACGGGGTGTGCGGCCTGGACCGCCTGGGCTGGGCGGCGATAGCACGTCGACCAGCCCCTTGCGCCTGATATTGCTGCAGTGCAGCAGTCATTGCAAGCGTTTTCATTGTCGTACTCGCCGCACCCACAATCGATAGCCTGAACCTATCGATAGGATTCGACTTATCGATTTTACATATCGATAGAGCGCGCCTAACCTATGCGCAGCCGGTCTCTCCGGCCGCCGGCCGTCCACGGCCGCACCCTCTTCACCCAAGGAGTTTTCATGTCCCTCATCAACACCGAGATCAAGCCGTTCAAGGCCACCGCGTTCCAGAACGGCGAGTTCGTCGAAGTCAGCAACGAGAGCCTGAAGGGCAAGTGGTCGGTGCTGATCTTCATGCCGGCCGCCTTCACGTTCAATTGCCCGACCGAGGTCGAGGACGCGGCCGAGCATTACGCCGAGTTCCAGAAGGCCGGCGCCGAGGTCTACATCGTCACCACCGACACGCACTTCTCGCACAAGGTGTGGCACGAGACTTCGCCTGCCGTCGGCAAGGCGCAGTTCCCGCTGGTCGGCGACCCCACCCACCAGCTGACGCGCGCGTTCGGCGTGCACATCGAGGAAGAAGGCCTCGCACTGCGCGGCACATTCATCATCAACCCCGACGGCGTGATCAAGACGCTGGAAATCCACGACAACGCGATCGCCCGCGACGTGACCGAGACCCTGCGCAAGCTCAAGGCCGCCCAGTACGTTGCCGCCCATCCCAACGAGGTCTGCCCGGCCAAGTGGAAGGAAGGCGAGAAGACCCTCGCACCGTCGCTGGATCTGGTCGGCAAGATCTGATCCGCGTGCCGGCCGCGGCGCCTGCCGCGGCCGCCTCCGTCCCCGTTTCGGGGATGGAGGCGAACCGGAGCCCGTGTGCGCTCGCGCGGTCTCCGGTTCGCCTCCCTCCCGCCGTCCGATGTGCCATCACGGCACGTCGCGTACCGCCCCACCCTGCCTCCAGGAGCCGACCATGTTGGAAGCCGACCTCAAAGCCCAGCTCAAGGGCTACCTGGCCCGCGCCGTGCGCCCGATCCACATCGTGGCCTCGCTCGACGACGGCCCCAAGTCCGCCGAGCTGCGCAGCCTGCTCGACGACCTCGCCGAAGCCAGCGATCGCATCACGATCGACCTGGACGGCGACGACGCGCGGCGTCCGTCGTTCGCGCTGACCTCGCCCGGTCACGACATTTCGCTGCGCTTCGCCGGCCTGCCGATGGGGCATGAGTTCACCTCGCTGGTGCTGGCGCTGCTGCAGGTCGGCGGCCATCCGTCGAAGGCCGCGCAGGAGACGCTCGAACAGGTCGCCGCGCTCGAGGGCGACTACCTGTTCGAAACCTATTACTCGTTGTCGTGCCAGAACTGCCCGGACGTGGTGCAGGCGCTGAATCTGGCGGCGGTACTCAATCCACGCATCCGCCACGTGGCCATCGACGGCGCCCTGTTCCAGGACGAAGTCGAGGCGCGCGAGATCATGTCGGTGCCCACCGTGTTCCTCAACGGCGAAAAGTTCGATCAGGGCCGGATGACGCTCGAGCAGATCGTCGCCAAGCTCGACACCGGTGCGGCGAAACGCGAGGCCGCAAAGATCGCCGACAAGGCGCCGTTCGAGGTGCTGGTCGTGGGCGGCGGTCCGGCTGGCGCGGCCGCGGCGATCTACGCCGCGCGCAAGGGCATCCGTACCGGTATCGCCGCAGAGCGTTTCGGCGGCCAGGTGCTCGACACGATGGCGATCGAGAATTTCATCTCGGTCAAGGAGACCGAGGGCCCGAAGCTCGCCACTGCACTCGAGCAACACGTGCGTGAGTACGAGGTCGACATCATGAACCTGCAGCGCGGCACGCGGCTGGTGCCGGCCGGCGACGACGGGCTGATCGAGGTGCAACTGGAGAACGGCGCGTCGCTGCGCTCGCGTACCGTCGTGCTGGCCACTGGCGCGCGCTGGCGGCAGATGAACGTGCCGGGTGAGGACCAGTACCGCAACAAGGGCGTAGCCTACTGCCCGCATTGCGACGGACCGCTGTTCAAGGGCAAGCGCGTGGCGGTGATCGGCGGCGGCAACTCCGGCGTCGAGGCTGCGATCGACCTGGCCGGCATCGTCGCCCACGTCACGCTGATCGAGTTCGACGCGCAGCTGCGCGCCGACGAGGTGCTGCAGCGCAAGCTGCGCAGCCTGGCGAATGTGCGCATCGTCACCAGCGCGCAGACCACCGAGGTGCTCGGCGACGGCAGCCGGGTCAATGGTCTGGTGTACCGCGACCGCGTTGGCGGCAGCGACCATCGTGTCGAGCTCGAAGGCGTGTTCGTGCAGATCGGCCTGCTGCCCAATACCGAATGGTTGAAGGGCGTGGTCGAGCTGAGCCCGCGCGGCGAGATCGTCGTCGATGCCCGCGGCCAGACCAGCGTGCCGGGCGTGTTCGCCGCCGGCGATGCGACCACAGTGCCTTACAAGCAGATCGTCATCGCGATGGGTGAAGGGTCGAAGGCGGCGCTGAGCGCGTTCGACCATCTGATCCGGCACTCCGCGCCGGCCGCTCAGGCCGCGGCCGCCTGAGCATGGGCGCGCCCGCAGACCATGCGGCCTGCCCGGTCGTCGCTTCGCGGCGACCGGGCAGCGCGTCGGCGCGGGGCACGCAGCGATGAATCTGCGGGATCTGCGCTACTTCGTCGCATTGGCCGAACATCGGCATTTCGGCCGCGCCGCGGCCAGCTGCTTCGTCAGCCAGCCGACGCTGTCGACGCAGATCCGCAAGTTGGAGGAGGAACTGGGCGTGGCGCTGGTCGAACGGGCGCCGCGCAAGGTCATGCTGACCCCGACCGGCCAGCAGATCGCCGAGCGCGCGCGGCGGATCGTCGCCGACATCGAGCAGATGAAGGACGTCGCGCGACGTAGCGCCGATCCTGAGGCCGGCTCGATCCGACTCGGCGTGTTTCCCACGCTCGGCCCCTACCTGCTGCCGCACGCCGTGCCGCTGGTGCGTGCACGGTTCCCCGAGCTCGAGCTGCTGCTGATCGAGGAGAAGAGCGACGTGCTGCTGTCGCGCCTGCACGACGGCCGGCTCGACGCGGCGATTCTTGCGTTGCCGCTCGACGACGAGCAACTGCACACGCAGTTCCTGTTCGAGGAGCCGTTCGTGCTCGCCGTGTCCGACCGGCATCCGCTGGCCGCGCAGGACCGGCTGGACCTGCCGGCGCTGTCGCAGCAGAAGCTGCTGCTGCTCGAGGACGGCCACTGCATGCGCGAGCAGGCATTGGACGTGTGCCGATTGTCCGGCGCCGCCGAGCATGCCGAATTCCGCGCCACGAGTCTGGAGACGCTGCGCCAGATGGTCGCCGCGAACGTCGGCGTGACCCTGCTGCCGGTGCTCGCGACCAAGCCGCCGGTGGCGCCGTCACCGCATCTGCACCTGCTCGACTTCAGCGACACCCGCCCGACACGGCGGATCGCGATGGTATGGCGGCGCAGCTCGGCGATGCACGATTTCCTGCTGCGGCTGGCCGAAGCGCTGCGTGCGCTGCCGGCAGGCTTGCTCGACCCGGCGGCGCCACGCGCCGCCTGAGCCAGCCGCGCATCGGCGACGCTACAGCGCCACACCCACCGGGCAGGCGACGCCGGTACCACCCAGCCCGCAATAGCCGCCAGGGTGCTTGTGCAGGTACTGCTGATGCTCGTCCTCGGCGTAGTAGAACGTCGGCGCGGGCGGTCCCGCCAGCTCAGTGGTGATCGCCGGGAAGCCCGCGGCCTGCAACTGCGCCTGGTAGGCATCGCGGCTGCGCACCGCCAGCGCGTGCTGGTCGGCAGTGGTGCAGTAGATCGCCGAGCGGTACTGGGTGCCGACGTCGTTGCCCTGGCGCATGCCCTGGGTGGGATCGTGGCCTTCCCAGAACAGCTGCAGCAGATGCTCGAAGGCGACCTGCGCCGGGTCGTAGACCACCAGCACAACCTCGGCATGGCCGGTCTGGCCCGAGCACACCTCGCGATAGGTGGGATTCGGGCTCAGCCCGCCGGCGTAGCCGACCGCCGTCGTCACCACGCCCGGCAGCGACCAGAATTTGCGCTCCGCGCCCCAGAAGCAGCCCATGCCGAACTGCACCTGCTCAATACCGTCGAAGGCATCGCGCAGCGGTCGCCCGTGCACGGCATGCACGTTGTGCAGCGGCAGCGGCGTGTCGCGGCCGGGCAGCGCGTCCTGCGCCCGCGGCAGGCGCTGCTTCCACGCTCCGATTCCCAGCATCATCGAACCCTCCTGCGGATGCGGCCGGTCGCCGCCTCTCATGGATGCGGCATGCCGACCCGGGGTTCAAGGGCGCTGCGGCTCAGATGCCCGCGCGCGATCGCTGCCCTTCAGCCCGGCGAGGAAGATGCCCGCCAGCGTGCAGGCCAGCCCCAGCCATTCGCGCGGCACCGTCGGCCGCTGCAACACCACCAGATCGAGCACGAACGCGCACACCGGCTGGGCAAGCAGCAACAGGCCCACCAGTGCGACCGGCAACTGCTGCATCGCCCGCGAGATCAGCATCCAGCTCAGGCAATGCCCGAGCCCGGCCAGCAACAGCAACCAGGCCAGGGCACGCCAGCTCGGGATCGCGAACGACACGCCCTCGGCCAGACCCGCCAGCCCCAGCAGCACCGCGCACAGCAGCGACACCAGCGCCAGCACCTGCGCGATCGGCGCGGCGCGCAGCGGCGCCAGCCGCTGTCCGGCGCGCTGCACCTGGCGCAGACCGACGTTGTAGACCGCGTAGCACAGTCCGGTTCCCAGCCCCAGCCACACGCCCCAGCGGTAGTCGGCCGGCAGCGCGGCCCAGTCGGCACCCAGCAGCAGCCACAGCCCCGCGAAGGCGAGCACGATGCCGCCCAGAAAGCGCGGTCCCAGGCGTTCGCCGAACAGCACCATCCCGGCAAGCGCCATGAAGAACACCTGCGCATTGGCCAGCAGCGTTGCCAGGCCGGGGCCGATCAGCAGGATGCTGCGATGCCACAGCCACAGGTCGGCCGCGAACGCGGCGGCGGGCAACAGCGCCAGCCACCATAGCCGTGCCGGAATCGGCCGCCAATCGCGACGCAGCGCGACCCAGAGCGTGAGCAGGGCGCCGGCGAACAGCATGCGGTAGAACGCCGAGATCGTCGGCGGCGTGCCGGCCAAGCGCACCATCAGGCCGTTGCTGCCGATCAACACGGCGCCGGCCAACATGCTCGCGAGTGCAGCGCGGCCGGCGGGAACGTCCTGCATGGCACCGATCCAGCGATGGGGGAGCGGCAGCGTAGCAGCGCCCTGCCCCCGGCCGGCACCTCAGGCGAAGACGGCCGGCGCCATCCGGACGCGATTCCTGCCCTCGTGCTTGGCGGCGTAGAGCGCCTTGTCGGCGCGCGCCAGCGTCTCGGCGGCGGTGCGTTCGCCGCGACGTCGGGTCGCGATGCCGATGCTGACCGACAGCCCGACGCGCGTGCCCTCGTGGCGGACATCGACCTCCTCGACCGCCATGCGCATGCGCTCGCCGATGACCCGCGCCCGCGCGCCCTCCAGGCCCGGCAGCACGACCATGAACTCCTCGCCGCCGTAACGGCCGAACACCGCGCCGTCGCTCAATGCGCCTTGCAGCGCGGCCGCGACCCGGCGCAAGCAGTCGTCGCCGCAGGCGTGGCCGTAGCGATCGTTGACCGACTTGAAGTGGTCCAGGTCGACGAACAGCACCGAGACCGGCCGTTCGTCGCGTTCCGCATCGGCGAAGATCCGCGCCACCCACTGGTCAAGCATGCGGCGGTTCATGGTGCCAGTCAGTGCGTCCATCTCGGCCGAGCGGCGCAGCTTGAGCGCGGCCGCCGCCTGGTCGACGTGCTGCTGCACCAGCCGCAGCAGTTCGGCGATCAGCGCCATGTCCTCAGGCAGAAACCCGGCGTCGCCGGCACGGCGCATCACCAGCACGCCCCAGACCGGCGTGCGCATCTGCAGCGGCACCCACGCCTCGACCGCCGGCCCGCGCCCCTCGTCCGGCGCAGGTTGCTGGGTCGCCACGCCGGCAACCGCCAGCCGGCGCAAGGCCTGCTCGCGCGAGGCCAGGCTGCGTTCGACGCGCCCGGCCACGCCGGCCGGCTCGACGAAGACCTGGTCCACACCGAGATAGCCGCGCAACAGCACCGCACACGACTCGGCGGGCACCAGCGGCATCAGGTGCTCGACCAGCAAGCGAAAGCCGCAGGCCGGCAGCTCCCCCGCATCCAGCCCGTCGAGCTGGGCCTGCAGGGCCGCCGACAGATTCGCGCGGGCCGCCTCGCGGCGCATGCGGCGCTCGGTCTCCATCCGCGCGATCCGGTCGCGATCGCGCTGGTCGCGGTAGTCGCCGATCCGCTGCACCAGGGCCAGCCCCAGCACCAGGACGAACGCGACCGCGCCGCCCTGATACCCCAGGTGGACGAGCGGCACGTCGGCGGCGAGCCCGTGCCGGACCAGGGCGGCCCAGGCAGCGGCGATGACTGGCACGAATGCGGTCACCAGCAACCAACCGGCCAAGACGACGCCGCGGCGTGCACCATCGACCAGCATCGCCAGCCCCGCGATGCCCGCCAGCAGCCAGCCGTAGGCAGTGATGCGCTCGATGACGCCATCGAGCGCCGGCAAGCGCAGGGCGCAGACCGCAGCCAGCGCCGCCAATACCATCGCCAGTACGCGGACGATACGCACCAGACGGTCGTCACGTCCGGGCATCGCGTAGGCACGCACAAGTGACAGCCAGACCGCGGCATAGAGCAGCGCCAGTGCCGAAACGCCCTGCTCGCGCCACGCCCCCAGCAGCGATGCGCCGGGCAGCCCGTACAGATGCCCGTTGCGGGCCTGCAGCAGCAGCACCAGCACGACCACATAGCCGAAGAACCCCACGAACAGGCGGTCGCGCGAGGCGTGCGCCAGCGCCAGCGCCATCGCCGCCAACGCCAGCAACCCACCATAGACGGCGCCAGCCAGCGCGACGCCCGAGCGCTCGATCCGCCGCACGTCGACGGCGCGGGCCAGCACCGGCCGCATCGTCGCCGGAAGCGGCCGGTCGGCATGCAGCGTCAGTTCCACCGGGCCCTGCCACTCCGGCAGCACGAAGCCATAGCCAGTCGGCAACATGCCCTCGTCGTCGCCGACCTGGAAAAAGCCACGCGGCTCGCTGCGCCAGCCATCGGCGGCTTGCAACTGCAGCCCCTCGACCATCTCACGGGGAAACCACAGTGCCCAGCGCCCACCGGCGGCATCGCCGCTCGGCAGCGTGAAGCGCAGGCGTGCCTCTGCCCCGGGGGACGCGTCGGGCGCCGGTGGCAGGACCTCGACCGCGCGGCGCTCGCCCGGCCGCAACTGGGTGGAGGCGACCAGCGCGACGAACAGGCCCAGCAATACCAGCAGGCAGCCGGCCAGCACCCAACCGTGGCCGGGAATCGCACGCGCACGTTCGCTGCTCGTCATCGGCGGGCCCTCTCGCACACGTCGGCGCGCGGCCGACACATCGTCGCCCACGCGCCGCCCGCGCGCCTTGTCGCTGTCGCGCTGCATCCTGCTCCTTCCCGTCGGAAATCCGTACTCCGTCACAACATTATGTCATCGGCGGTCACACAAGCGCCGCGCCCCGGGCAGGCTCGGCCACCGCCGGCCCTGCCGACCGGTCCGCTACACTGCGCAGTTCATTCCGCCTTTCCCGAGCCGTCCGCCCCATGTCCGCAGGTCCGATCGAATCCGCCGCCCCGCCCACCGACGCCGCCGCTCCGGTGCGCCAGGACTTCATCCGGCAGATCGTCCGCGAGGACCTCGCCAGCGGCCGGCACACGACGGTCCGGACCCGGTTCCCGCCTGAGCCCAATGGGTATCTGCACATCGGCCACGCCAAGGCGATCTGCCTGGACTTCGGCATCGCCGACGAGTTCGGCGGGCGGTGCAACCTGCGCTTCGACGACACCAACCCGGAAAAGGAAGACCTGGCGTTCGTGCGTGCGATCGAGGACGACGTGCGCTGGCTGGGCTTCGACTGGGCCGAACTGCGCCACGCCTCGGACTACTTCGAGGTCTATTACCTGGCCGCCGAGAAGCTCATCGCGCAGGGCGATGCCTTCGTCTGTGACCTGACCGCCGAGCAGGTCCGCGAGTACCGCGGCACGCTGACCGAGCCGGGCCGCAATTCGCCGTTCCGCGACCGCAGCGTGGACGAGAACCTGGACCTGTTCCGGCGCATGCGCGCCGGCGAGTTCGCCGACGGCACGCGCACGCTGCGCGCGAAGATCGACATGGCCAGCGGCAACATGAATCTGCGCGACCCGGCGCTTTACCGGATCAAGCATCTTGCCCACCAGAATACCGGCGATGCGTGGCCGATCTATCCGATGTACGACTATGCCCACGCGCTGGGCGACGCGGTCGAAGGCATCACCCACTCGCTGTGCACGCTGGAGTTCGAAGACCATCGCCCGCTCTACGACTGGGTCGTCGACCGAGTCGACCTGGCCGGACATCCCGAACTGCTCGCATCGTTGACTGCGCGTGGCCTGCCGGTCGTCGCGGCCAAGCCGCGTCAGATCGAGTTCTCGCGCCTGAACATCAACTACACGGTGATGAGCAAGCGCAAGCTCACCCAACTGGTCGCCGACGGCCTGGTCGACGGCTGGGACGACCCGCGCATGTACACGCTGCAGGGGCTGCGTCGCCGCGGCTATACGCCTGCGAGCCTGCGGTTGCTGGTCGATCGGGTGGGCATCAGCAAGCAGAACTCGGTGATCGACTTCTCGGTGCTCGAAGGTGCGCTGCGCGACGACCTCGATGCACGCGCGCCGCGGCGCATGGCGGTGATCGACCCGCTCAAGCTGCTGCTGACCAACCTGCCCGAGGGGCATGCCGAAACGCTGACCTTCCCCAACCATCCCAAGGACGAGGCGCAGGGCACGCGCGAGGTGCCGTTCTCGCGGCAGCTGTGGATCGAGCGCGAGGATTTCGCCGAAGTGCCGCCCAAGGGATGGAAGCGCCTGGTGCCCGGCGGCGAAGTGCGCCTGCGCGGCGCCGGCATCGTGCGCGTCGATGAGGTGATCAAGGACGCCGACGGTGCGATCGTCGAGTTGCGCGGCACGCTCGATCCCGAGTCGCGGCCCGGCATGGAAGGCGCCAACCGCAAGGTCAAGGGCACGATCCACTGGGTCAGTGCGGCGCATGCGGTCCAGGCCGAGGTGCGGCTCTACGACCGCCTGTTCGTCGTCGAAAAGCCTGATGACGAGTCCACCGGCAAGACCTACCACGACCATCTCAATCCCGAGTCCAAGCGCAGCACCACCGGCTACGTGGAGCCGGCCGCCGCGCAGGCCGCACCCGAGCAGGCGTTCCAGTTCGAGCGCCTGGGCTACTTCGTCGCCGACCGCTACGACCACGCCACAGACAAGCCGGTGTTCAACCGCAGCGTCACCTTGCGCGACGTCTGGACCTCGGCCAAGCCCGGCGGCTGATGGCCGACACGCCCACGTCGGCGCCGGACATGCACATGGGTCCGTCGTGGATGACGCACCCGCTCGTTCGCCTGGGGGCGATCGCAGTGGTCCTGTCGCTGGCCTACGTCCAGTGGCTGCCGTTTCCCTGGCGGATGCCGATCGTCGGGGCGCTCGGCGTGACCTGGGTGTTGGTCGAGACACGCCGGTGGCGGGCCGCCGGCTTCGGGCGACAGAGCCTGTGGGCAACACTCGGCTGGACGGCTGCGCTGGTCATCCTGGTCGCAGGTATCATCGGCCCGGTGCTCGAGCCGCTGGTCGACCGGCTGACCGGAACGCCGGTGGACTACAGCGGTTACGGCGCGCTGCGCGGCAACGTTCCGATGGCGCGCGATCTGGTGCTGGGGGCCTGGCTCAGTGCCGCGCTGGGCGAGGAGCTCGTCTTCCGTGCGTTTCTGGTCCATCAGCTGGCGGCATTGTTCCGCGCCACGCCTGTGCGCGGCGCCCTTGCGACGCTGGTCGGCGGCGTCGTGTTCGGCCTGATGCATGCAGATCAAGGACTGGCGGGGATCGTGTTGACTGGCCTGGTCGGCGCGCTGTTCTGTGCAGCCTATCTGCGCTCGGGACGCAACCTCTGGGCGCTGGTGCTCGCCCACGGCCTCATCGATACCTGGGGCGTGTTCACTTTGTACCAGGGCTGGGTCTGACACCGGCGCCTCCCTCCCCCAACCTGCGCGTGCCGACATGCGCCCGCAGCGCGCGTTCGACACGGCCGACGCGCCAGGGCGGTACCATCGCGCCGATGAATCGTTTGCGCCCCTTCCTGTTCGGCCTCTGCGCCCTCGTGTCGGTCCTCATGCTCGCGGCCTGCGCCGCGCCGCACACACCGAGCACACCGCCGGCGGGCGTGCCGGCCGGCGCGCCCCCGGCCCTGTCGGTCGGCACCGGCAATCCGCTTGCCCCGGACACCGGCTGCGAGGTCGACGCCGACTGCGTGGTCAAGAATGTCGGCAACTGCTGCGGCGTCTATCCGGCCTGCGTCCATCGCGACGCCGCGGTCGATCCGCAGGCCGTCGCGGCCGACTGCGCCGCGCGCGGGCTGGCCTCGGTCTGCGGTTTCCGGCAGATCGAGGCCTGCCGCTGCGTCTCCAACCGCTGCGAAGCGGCGCCGATGGGCGTGCACACGCGCTGACCGCGGCTTCGCCGCCTGGCTTCTTCCAAGGTATCTGCAATGCTGTACGCACAAGTCCACCTCACCCTGCCCGCCTGGGTCCACGAGCATGTCGACACGGCGCGCACCTATCCCGGCGACGAGGCCAAGGTCGCGCTCGCGATCGCGCTGTCGCGGCGCAATGTCGAGGCCGCCAGTGGCGGCCCGTTCGGCGCGGCGGTCTTCGACGGCCAGGACCGCATCGTGGCGGTCGGCGTGAACCGGGTGATGCCGCACACCTGCTCGGTCGCCCACGCCGAGACGATGGCCTACATGCTGGCGCAGCAACGGCTGCAGACGCCGCGGCTCAACGAGCGCATCGGCCCGGTAACGCTGGCGACCTCGTCGCAGCCCTGCTGCATGTGCTACGGCGCCACCGTGTGGGCCGGCATCGACCGGCTGCTGATCGGCGCGCGCGCCGAGGACGTCGAGGCGCTGACGCCCTTCGACGAAGGCCCGTTGCCCGAAGACTGGGTCGGCGCCCTGACCGGCCGCGGCATTGCGGTCGTGCGCGACCTGTTGCGCGACGAGGCCTGCACGGTGCTGCGCACCTACGGCGAATCCGAAGGAGCGAAGTACTGACATGCACGACATCGACCCGGTCCAGTCGGACCTCGGCACGGCCGCGCCGGTCAGCGGCCTGCTGTGCTATTGCCGCCCTGGCTTCGAATCCGATCTCGCCGCAGAGCTGACCGAACGTGCCGCCGGCGTGCGCGTCGCCGGCTATGCGCAGGCCAGGCGCGGCGATGGCTACGTGCTGTTCCATTCCGACAATGGCCCGGCCCTGACCCACGAACTACCGTTCCGCGAACTGATCTTCGCGCGCCAGAAGCTGATGTTGCTGGCCGAGTTGCGCGATCTGGACCCGACCGACCGGATCACGCCGATCTTCGAGGCGCTGGCCGGCCGCGGACGTCATGGCGAGCTGATCGTCGAGCATCCCGATTCCGACGACGGCAAACAGCTCGCCGGCCTGGCACGCAGCTTCGGCAACGCGCTGCGTCCGGCGCTGCGCAAGCGCGGTTTCCTGAGCCAGAAGGACGAAGCGCGTTTCCCGCGCCTGCACGTCTTCTTCGTCAGTGGCACCCACGCCTTCATCGCGCAATCGATCGTCGGCGACAGCGCCCCTTGGGCGATGGGCATCCCGCGCCTGCGCACGCACACCGAGGCGCCGTCGCGCTCGGCGCTGAAGCTCGAAGAGGCCTTCATGACCCTGCTGACCGAGCGCGAGCGCAATGCCCGCATCAAGCCGGGCATGCGCGCGGTCGACCTTGGCGCGGCCCCCGGTGGCTGGACCTGGGTGCTGACGCGCGAGCACATGCGCGTGGTCGCAGTCGACAACGGGCCGATGCAGGCCGACCTGCTCGACACCGGCCTGGTCGATCACCACCGCGTGGACGGCTTCCGCTACCAGCCCGTCGGCCCGGTCGACTGGCTGGTGTGCGACATGGTCGAACAGCCGCGCCGCGTGGCCGAACGCATGGCCACCTGGTTCCGCGAGGGCTGGTGCCGGCACGCGATCTTCAATCTCAAGCTGCCGATGAAGAAGCGCTGGCAGGAAACGCTGCTGGCGCTGGACCTGTTCGCCAACAACGCCGGCGAGCATGCGACGCTGACGCTGCGTGCCCGCCAGCTCTACCACGACCGCGAAGAGATCACGGTCTACGCCAGCGTCGAGTAGACGCGCACCGGAGGACATGCCATGGCCGCAGGCTGGATCACCGCCGTCGCCCCCTACCTGCCCGAGATCGTCCGGCTGGCACGGCCGATCTTCACCCGCACGCCGCCCCAGATTGACCTCGGCCAGCAGCGGCGACTCGACGTGATCGACGCGCAGATCGGCGAACTGCAGGATGCGGCGAGCCAGAACGCCGACTCGATCACCAAGCTCGCCGTCGACATGCAGAAGACCATCGAGGTGCTGCAACTGGGTGCCGAGCGCCTGGAGCGGCGGCTGGTGCTGTCCAACCGGCTGGCCGTGGCCGCCGCAACCGCCGCGGCGCTGGCCTTCGCGCTCGCCGCCTACGCACTGGCCCGGTGATGTTCCGGGGCGCGTGATTGCGCGCTCACCGCGCTGACGGATACTGCGCGCCGACCTCTCCTTTTTCGGCGCCCTTGCGATGGCCTTCAGCCTGCTGACCCTGCTCGACGACATCGCGACCGTGCTCGACGATGTCGCGTTGATGACCAAGGTCGCCGCGCGCAAGACCGCAGGCGTGCTCGGCGACGATCTGGCACTCAACGCGCAGCAGGTCACCGGCGTCCAGGCCGACCGCGAGCTGCCGGTGGTCTGGGCGGTCGCCAAGGGCTCGGCGCGCAACAAGCTGATCCTGGTGCCCGGCGCCTTGGCGATCAGCGCCTGGCTGCCGTGGCTGGTCACCCCGCTGTTGCTGGTTGGCGGCCTGTTCCTGTGCTACGAGGGCTTCGAGAAGGTCCTGCACAAGCTCGTGCACCGCGCGCGAGACGATGCCGACAAACCCGCGCGCACCGCGGCGCTGGCCGCGGCCGATGTCGACCCGGTGGCATTCGAGCGCGACAAGATCCGCGGTGCGGTGCGCACCGACCTGATCCTGTCGGCCGAGATCATCGCGATCGCCCTGGGCACCGTCGCCGGTCAGCCCTTTGCGACCCAGTTGGGCGTGCTCGTCGGCATCTCGGCGCTGGTGACCGTCGGGGTCTACGGCTTGGTCGCGGGCATCGTCAAACTCGACGACGCCGGCCTGGCGCTGACCCGTCGCGCCTCGGCGGCGGCGCAGGCGGCAGGCCGCGCGATCCTGCGCGCCGCGCCCTGGTTGATGAAAGGCCTGGCGATCGTCGGCACCGCGGCGATGTTCCTGGTCGGCGGCGGCATCATCACCCACGCCATCCACGACCTGGCGACCTGGATCGACGAGACAGCAACCGGCCTGGGCGCATTGCCAACGGTCGGCACCGTGCTCGGCGCGCTGCTGCCGACGCTGATCAATGCGGTCGTGGGCGTGGTCGCCGGCGGTCTGGCGGTCGCGGTGGTGTCGGGCATCCGTCGGCTGCGGACGGGCAAGGCGCAGCCCCCGGCGGGCTGACGCGACAGCGGGCCCAGCGCGGTCAGCAGCGCATGACCGCCCAGGCGCCCCAGACCCAGAGACCCGCGACCCAGATCGCCAGCATCGCGATGATCGCCAGCAGCAGCCCGAGGACGACCGCGACGGCCGGCTGCCCGCGGAGCCTGCGGAACGTGATCCAGGGCAACGCGCCGCCGACGACGACCGCCAGCACCAGACAGGCGACGCCGAGGAACGCGAACAGGCCCGCATCGTCGCTGACCGCAGGACACTGCCGCAGCGCGAACGCGGGCGCCGCGCCCAGCCAAGCGGCCACGCAGGTCGCCGCCCGCAGGCAGGCGACGCCGCGCCGGCTCAGCGACCGGCGGCGCGCGCCCACAGCAGGTTGCGCAGCGGCGGCAGCGCCTGCGCGATGCCCAGCGCATGGCTGCGCAGCAGCGTCGGTGCCAGCGCGTCGGTCGAATAGACGCGATTGATGGTCTCGAACGCGTAGGCCGCGACGGTGTTATCGCTGCGCCGGGTACGCGCCCAGCGCGCCAGCCGGTGCGGCGCATCCCAGACCGCGCCGCGGCGGCGGGCCTGCGCCACCGTCTCCACCAGGCCGGCGACATCGCGCAAGCCCAGATTCACGCCCTGTCCGGCCAGCGGGTGAACCACATGTGCAGCATCGCCGACCACCAGCACACGCCCGGCGTGCTGGCTGTCGACCAGTTGGCGGCGCAGCGGAAAGGCCGCCCGCGTCGAGACCGGCGTCAGCCGCCCGAAGCGTCCTTCCGCGGCGCGCGTCAATGCGTCGGAAAAGGCGGCATCGTCCAGGCTGCGCATGCGCGCGGCCTCGTCGGCCGGCAAGGTCCAGACAATCGAACAACTGCCGTCACCGCAGGGCAGCAGCGCCAGCGGGCCGGTCGGCAGAAAGCGCTGCCAGGCCGTGTCCTCGTGCGGCTGCTCGCCGCGCACATACCCCACCACACCGCTCTGGCCGTAGTCGTGGGCCTGCGCACCGATCCCAGCCAAGCGGCGAAGCGCCGAGCCGGCACCGTCGGCGGCGATCGCCAATCGCGCCTCGATCCGGGGCCCGTCAGCCAGCCGCAGCGCGACCGAGTCTGCGGCAGTCTCGAGCGCCTCGACCGTCGCCGGGCTGCGCACCTCGACCCCGGCCGCAGCCAACCGTGCCCAGAGCCGATCCACCAGCAGGCCATGCTCAACGATCCAGCCCAGCTCACGCATGCCCAGCGCATCGGCGTCGAAGTCCAGTTCGCTGCCACCGCCGGCATCCCAGACCCGCATGCGTCGGTAGGGATGCGCGCGTGCGGCGCGCACCGCGTCCCAGACGCCGACCTGCGCCAGCAACCGCGCGTTGTCGTGCGCGAATGCGTAGACGCGCAGGTCCGGCTCGGCCGCCGTCCAGCCGGCCGGCGGCCTGGCCTCGACCAGCACCACGTCCAGGTCCTGGCCAGCGAGCGCCAACGCACAGGCCGCACCGACCACGCCACCGCCGACGACCATGACATCGCGCACGCCGCGCCGGCTCATGCCGTGGCTCCGCGACACAGCGCCGGCACGTCGCCGCGGTAGCCCATCGCGCCGCCGGCGAGCATCGCCTGCAGGCCGCGGTCGGCGTCGAGCGCCAGCAACCCGGCGCTGCGCAACGGGCGCAGCAGCGGCGAGGGGTTGGCGGTCAGCCGCGCCAGGCCATCGGAGAACGCCAGCGTGCGCGTACGGTCCTCATGCCGGCGCGCCGCCCAGGCCGCCAGCAATGCTGGCGCGCCGGGATCGCCACCGTCGGCGACCAGTTCGGCCAGCGTCAGCGCATCGCGCAAGCCGAGGTTGAAGCCCTGCGCGCCGATCGGATGCAGGGTCTGCGCCGCATTGCCGACCAGCACCACGCGCGCAGCGGTGGTGCGTTCGGCGACGACGCGGCGCAGCGGGTAGCGGCTGCGCGGGCCGACGGCCTCGAACCGTCCCGCACGCCAGCCGAACGCCGTTTGCACGCGGGTCAGGAACGCGGCCTCGTCGAGTGCGGCGACCGCGTCGGCGGCGTCGCGATCGACGCCGTGCACCAGACCGTAGTGGCGATCTCCACGTGGCAGCAGCGCGGTCGGGCCGCTGTCGGTCAGGCGTTCGAACGCGCCGCCGTCCGGCGCCCGCGCCGTGCGCAGCCGCGCGACGAACAGATCCTGGCGATAGTCGTGTTCCAGAGTGTCGATGCCCAATGCCGCACGGACGGCAGACGCCGTGCCGTCGGCGGCGACGACCAGGGCCGCGCCGATCCGCTGCTCGCCCACGCTGCCCGCGATGCGCACGATGCGCCGGCCGTCGGCCTCCGGCTCCAGCCCGACGAAGCGCGCGGGCCGATAGCGGGTCAAATGCGACAGTTCGCCCAGCCGCGACTCCAGCGCCTGACCGAAGTCGCGGGCGACCACGACCTGCCCGAACTGCTCGCGGCCGTAGTCGGCGGCGTCCAGCCGCAGGCGGCCGAAGTCGCCCTGGCGGCTGACATGGATGCGGCGGATCGGGCCCGGCGGCATCTGCAGTTTCTGCAGCACACCCAGCGCGGTCAGCGCGTTGACCGTGGCCTCGGCGAAGCTGAGATTCCGCTCGTCGAACACCGCCGGCATCGACTCGGGCGGCGTCGCCTCGACCAGCCCGGTGTCGACGCCGGCGCGATCGAGTGCGATCGCCAGACTGGCACCGACCAGCCCGCCACCGACGATCAGGACCTGATGTGCATGGTTCATGGCGCGATGATAAGCGTTCGGCATGGGCCGCCGTGCCACGCCGCCTGACCGACGCTCCGATAGAATGACCGTCTCATCCGTCTCCGCCGGGAGTCGCAGCATGTCCGCCACCGCCCGTCGCGCCACGATCCTCGCCTCGCTGGCCCTGCTGATGGCTGCCACCCGCGTGCACCATTTTGCAGCGGTCCCCGATGCCTCCTGGGCGGTGTTCTTCCTCGGCGGCCTCTACTTGCGGCCTTGGACGCGTCTGGCATTTCCGGCACTGATGGTCCTGGCGGTGGCGATCGATGCCCTCGTCATCCAGGCCCAGGGCCTGTCGTTCTGGCAGCACTACTGCGTATCGCCGGCCTACTGGTGCCTGATCCCGGCGCATTTTTCGCTGTGGATGGGTGGGGCCTGGCTACGCCGATACCGCGGTGGACGTGCGGCTGTGGCGCTGGCCAGGCTCGCAGCCGCGCTGATCGTGTCGGTCGCGCTCTGCCACCTGGTAGCGCAGGGCAGCTTCTACTGGATCAGCGACAGCATCATGGCGCCGACCTTGGCCGGCTGGTGGAAGAACTACACCGACTGGTTGCCGGCCTACCTGTGGACGACAGCCCTCTATGTCGGTGCCGCGGTCATGGCCCACCTGGTGCTGGCGCGCGTCGCGCCGCGGTTCGCGACGGCCCGCGCGCTGGGCGCCGACTGAGTACGCGATGGGCCATCGCCTCTCCAGGATCTACACCCGCACCGGCGACGACGGCTCGACCGGCCTGGGTGACGGCAGCCGGACCGGCAAGGACGCGCTGCGGGTGGCGGCCTACGGCACTGTCGACGAGGCGAACTCGGCCCTCGGCCTGCTGCTCGCCACGCCGCTGCCCGAGGACGTGCGCACGCTGCTGACCGCGCTCCAGCACCGGCTGTTCGACCTGGGCGGCGAGTTGTGCATCCCCGGCCACGCTGCGATCGAGGATGCGGACGTGGCGGACCTAGAGGCGCAGTTGGACCAGCACAACGCCGCGTTGCCGCCGCTGCGCGACTTCATCCTGCCCGGCGGCGGCGAGGCCGCGGCGCGCTGCCATCTCGTCCGCACCATCGTGCGCCGCGCCGAGCGCGAGGCTGTCGCGCTGTCGCGCGTGGAGACGGTCCGGCCGCAGGCACTGCGCTATCTCAACCGCCTGTCTGACCTGCTGTTCGTGCTGGCCCGGGTGATCGCCCGGGGCGACGGCCACGGCGAGGTGCTGTGGCAACCCCGGCGGCGCGCCTGACATGCACCACCCGATCGGCTTCGGCGGCGACGACCGGCAGGTGCCGGTGTTCTCACATGCCGCGTGCCTGGACCACGACACTGGCCCCGACCACGCCGAGCGGCCGCAGCGGCTGGTCGCGGTGATCGAAGCACTGCGGGCCGCGTTCCCCGACCTCGATCTGCGCCAGGCCCCGGCCGCCACCCGCGGACAATTGCTGCGGGTGCACGACGAAACCCTGCTGCAGACCGTGCTCGAATCGCAGCCGACCGGACGCATTCCGCTCGACGCCGACACCGTGCTCTCGCCCGGCTCGGCCCAGGCCGCGCTGTATGCCGCGGGCGCCGGTGTCGCCGCGGTCGATCTGGTCTGCAACGGCGAGTTGCGCCGGGCCTTCTGCGCCGTACGCCCGCCCGGTCATCACGCCACCACCGACATCGCGATGGGCTTTTGCCTGTTCAACAACATCGCCGTCGCCGCGGCCCATGCGCTGGAGCGCTACGGGCTGATGCGGGTGTCGATCGTTGATTTCGACGTGCACCATGGCAACGGCACCCAGGCGATCTTCGAGCAGGAGCCGCGGGTGCAGTACCTGAGCTCACACCAGTTGCCGCTGTTTCCCGACACCGGCCTGCGCCGCGAGCGCGGGGTCGGTAATATCGTCAATATCCCGCTGGCGCCGGGCACTGGCAGCGCCCGCTTCTGCGAGGCCTGGCGGGAGCGGATCCTGCCCGAGATCGACGCGTTCGCCCCGCAGCTGGTGCTGGTGTCGGCCGGCTTCGATGCCCATCGCCTCGACCCGCTGGCCCAACTCGAGCTTGAGGCCGAGGACTTCGCCTGGCTGACCCGCGAGCTGGTCGTGCTGGCCGACCGCCACGCCGAAGGGCGCCTGGTGTCGATGCTCGAGGGCGGCTACGACCTGCAGGCGCTGCGCGAATGCGCCGTCGCTCACCTTCAGGCACTGGCCAGCTGAGCGCCGGGCCGCGCCTGCGGACGTGAACGGAAGGCCGAGGGGCTGCATTGCCGCTGCACAAGGGATGCGGCATGCTGGCGCCCGTTTTGGCCGAACGGATCGACCGTGCGCCCCGCCCTCCGCCTGCTGCCCCTTCCGTTCTGCATCGCGCTGTCGCTCACGGCCCAGGCCGACGACCTGCCACGCCCCAACTACTGGGCGCTGTGCCCGGTCGAGGATGCCGTCCCGGCCTTCGCCGACGCCCAGGCACCGGTGGGCTCGGTCGAGGATCGCGAAAGTCAGCCGACCGATATCGACGGCGACGCCTTCGAAGGGGTCACCGGCGAGAGCAGCAGCTTCTCGGGCAATGTGACGCTGCGGCGTGGCGACCAGTTCCTGGGGACAGACGACCTCGACTATTCCGAGGAAGATGGCACGTTCGTGGCCGATGGCAACGTGCGCTACCAGGACGCCGGCATGCGGGTGGTCGCCGACAAGCTGCAGGGCGACACCATTGCCGAGGCCTATCGCATGGACAACGTGCGCTACCAGCTCACGGCCCGGCGCGGCAACGGCGGCGCCGACCACATCCGCATGGAGGGTGCCCAGGGCGCATTGTTGGGCTCGACCTACTCGACCTGCCCGCCGAGCGACCGCTGGTGGGAACTCAAGGCCCGGCAGATCGACGTCGACACCGACCTGGGCATGGGCACAGCCCGCAGCGCGACCCTGCGCGTGGGCAAGGTGCCGGTGCTGTACGTGCCCTGGTTCCGCTTCCCGATCGATGAGCGCCGTATCTCCGGCCTGCTCTATCCACGGATCTCGCAGTCCAGCCGTAACGGCTTCGACTACTCGCAGCCGATCTACCTCAACCTGGCGCCGAACTACGACATGACGCTCGAGCCGCGCTGGATGAGCAAGCGCGGCCTGCAGTTGGGCACCGAATTCCGGTTCATGACCGACGCCACCCGCGGCGTGCTCGACGTGGCCTATCTGCCGTCCGACAAGCTCGCCAGCCGCGAGCGCGAACTCGAGCAGATCCAGGTGCCGATCGCCGAGAACCGCCGCAAGAACGACCGCGGCTTCCTGGCCTTCAGCGGCTCGGCCGATCTCAATCCGACCTGGCAGGCGCGCGCGAACCTGACCTGGATGAGCGACCCGCGGTATCTGGAGGACTCCAGCAACAACGTCGACGGCATCTCGTCGATCAGCGGCGTCAGCCAGCTCGGCGTCTTCGGCCAGGGCAGATCAGGCCCGCAGGGCTACTGGAATGCTGGCGTGCTGGCCGACTACCAGTTGCTGACCGACTACACGCTGCCCGAGTCGATCCTGCCCTACAACCGGCTGCCGCACGCCTACTTCACCTGGGAACGGCCGTACGGGCGCTGGTTCACCGCGGGCGTCAACGCCACCGCGACCCGGTTCTCGCACGTCGACGATGTCGCCAAGCCCGGCGGCAGCCGGGTCGACCTCAAGCCCTACATCTCGATGCCGCTCGAGGGCCCGAGCTGGTTCCTGCGCCCCACTCTCGCCTGGCGGCATACCGCCTACGGGCTGGACCGGGAGCTGGCCGACTCGATCGCCGACCAGCGCGCGCGCGGGGCGCTAGGCCTCAACGCCAACGAACCGATTCCCGCCGAGTTGCAAGGCCCATACCAGGCGGCCTTCGGCCAACTGCGCGACACCGCGCCCAGCCGCAGCCAGCCGATCACCTCGCTCGATGCCGGGCTGTTCTTCGACCGCAACACCCGGTTCCGCGGCGAGGACTACCTGCACACGCTCGAGCCGCGGATCTACTACCTGCACTCGCCCTATCGCGACCAGTCGGCGCTGCCGCTGTTCGACACCAGCCCGCTGACCTTCGGCTGGGGCCAGCTGTTCCGCGACAACCGCTACTCGGGTGCCGACCGCCAGGCCGACGCCAACCAGGTGACGCTGGCAGTGAGCACGCGCCTGATCCGCGAGTCCGACGGCCGCGAGAAGCTCAGCGCGAGCCTGGGCCAGATCGTCTACCTGGACGATTCGCGGGTGACAGTCGGCAACGAAACCCAGATCGAGCGCGGACGCTCGGCCTGGGTCGCCGACTCGACGTACGCGATCAACGACCGCTGGACGATCAGCGCCGGCTACCAGTGGGACCCGAAGTTCCGCCGAGAGGACCTGGCCAGTGTCCGCACCCGGTATCTGATCGGCGACGACGGCATCGTCAACTTCGCCTACCGCCGCCGCAGCAACCTCATCGAGCAGGCCGACCTGTCATTCCTGTATCCGATCAACCCGACCTGGAGCCTGGTCGGGCGCTACTACTACTCGCTCGCCGACAACCAGTTGCTCGAAGCGGTGGCTGGCGTGCAGTGGGACAGTTGCTGCCTGGCCGCTCGCGTGGTCGGCCGGCGCTACCTGCGCAACCGCCAGGGTGATCTGAACAACGCCATCATGTTCGAGATCGAACTCAAGGGCCTGGGGTCGGCCGGCCCCGACACGGAGGGCCGTCTGCGCCGTGCTATTCTCGGCTACTACCGTGACGACCTCTATCTCGTGCCGCCGTCGGAGCTGCGCAACAGCGACGACGATGAATCCATCACTCCCGGCCTGAGCCAATGAAGACACTGATCCGTTCCCTCGCGGCCGCCATCGTGCTGTGCGCCGCCGCCGCGCATGCCCAGACCCTGCAACCGCTCGACCGCATCGCTGCGGTCGTGGACGAGGACGTGATCCTCGCCAGCGAACTCGAGCGTGCGGTGAACAACATCCGTACCCAGTACGCGACCCGCCAGGACCAGTTGCCGCCGCAGGATATCCTCGAGCGCCAAGTGCTCGAGCGGCTGATCACGCTGCGCCTGCAGACCGCGCGTGCCCAGCAGACGGGCGTTCGCGTGAGCGACGAAGAAGTCGACCAGGCGATCGCGGCGATCGCGCAGCAGAACAACTTCTCGATGGACCAGTTGCGTCGTCAGCTGGCTGGCGACGGCATGTCGTTCGACGACTTCCGTGCCTCGCTGCGCGACGAACTGCTGATCCAGCGCATGCGCCAGCGCTTCGCACAGACCCGCATCTCGGTCAGCGATGCCGAGGTCGATGCCGCCCTGTCGGCGCAGGCCACCGGCGCTCAGTACCGCCTGGCGCACATCCTCGTCGCGCTGCCCGAGGGCGCCACGCCCGAGCAGATCCAGACCGGTCAGCAGAAGATCGATGGCATCAAGGGCCTGATCGACCGTGGCGAGATGGAATTCTCGGCCGCGGCGGTGCGCTACTCCGACAGCCCGAACGCACTGGAAGGCGGCGACCTGGGCTGGCGCCGGACCGACGAGATCCCGGCCGCGTTCGCGACCTCGGTCACCTCGCTGCAGCCGGGCCAGGTCATCGGCCCGATCCGCGGCCCCAGCGGCTTCCAGCTGCTGCAGTTGGTGGACGTGCGCGACGCGAGCCAGAACGGCGGCGCCGGCACGGTCACCGAGTACCAGGCCCGTCACATCCTGATCCGTGCCCAGGGCGACGACGACAGCGCCGCCAAGGCGCGTGCCGATTCGCTGCGCGCACGCATCGTGGGTGGCGCCGACTTCGCGCAGATCGCCCGCGACAGTTCCGAGGACAATGCCACCAAGGCCAACGGCGGCGACCTGGGCTGGTTCACGCAGGACGAGTTCGGCCCGGACTTCGGCGGCCAGGTTGCCGCGCTCGGCAACGGCGATGTCTCCCAGCCGTTCCGCACGCAGGCCGGCTGGCACATCGTCCAGCGCATGGCCAGCCGCCAGTCGGCCGGCAACGACAACAACAGGCGTGCGCAGGCGCGCGAGGCCATCGGCCAGCGCAAGCTCGAGGACGAGTGGGATCGCTACGTGCGTGAGATGCGCGGCGAGGCCTATGTCAGCGTCCGCATCGGCCCCAACCCCGATCCTGAGATCGGCGGCGGCGGCTGAGCGATGACCCGGCCCAGGCTGGCGCTGGTGCCGGGCGAGCCGGCCGGCGTCGGCCCGGAGCTGTGCGTGCGCGCCGCCTGGCGCGCCTGTGAGGCCGACCTGGTCGCGATCGGCGATCGTGAGGCCTTGCGTCGGGCCGCCGACGCGATCGCGCTGCCGATCGCCTTCGCCGATGCCCAAGCACCGCAGGTGCCCCCCGGTACGCTGCGCCTGATCGAGCTCCCGCATGCGCATGTCCCCGCGTTCGGCACGCCCGACCCGCGCAACGCGCGCAGCATTCTCGATGCGCTCCTGCACGCTGCCGCCGGTTGCCGCGAAGGCCGCTTCGACGGCCTGGTGACCGGCCCTGTGCACAAGGCCGCGATCAATGCCGGCGGCGTGCCCTATACCGGCACAACCGAACTGCTGGCCGACGACGCCGGCTGCGATGTCGTGATGATGCTCGCCAACCCGCAACTGCGCGTGGCGCTCGCGACCACCCATCTGCCGCTGCGCGCCGTCCCCGATGCCATCACCGCGCCCGTGCTCGAGCGCGTGTTGCACATCCTCGACACCGCATTGCGTCGCGACTTCGGGCTGCAGGCGCCGCGGATCGTGGTGCTGGGCCTCAATCCCCATGCCGGTGAAGACGGCCATCTGGGCTTCGAGGAGCGCGACATCATCGCCCCGGTGCTGGCGCGGCTGCGTGCCGAGGGGCTCGCCCTCGATGGCCCGCTGCCGGCCGATACTGCGTTTCTGCCGACGCGTCTGGCCGATGTCGATGCGGTGCTGGCGATGTACCACGACCAGGGCCTGCCGGTGCTCAAGCACAGCGGTTTCGAATCGGCGGTCAACCTGACCCTGGGCCTGCCGTATCCCCGCGTCGCGGTGGACCACGGCACCGCGCTCGCGCTCGCCGGCAGCGGCCGCGCCGACCCGTCGAGCCTGTTCTGTGCGATCGACCAATGCGCCGCGCTCGCTCGCCATCGCCGGGCCGTGGCATGAGCGCCGGCGCGCCGATCGGCTGGGACGATTTCCTGCGCATCGACCTGCGCGTGGGCCGCGTGGTGTCCGCCGAGGCGTTTCCCAAGGCGCGGCGCCCGGCCTATGTGCTGCAGGTCGACTTCGGTCCCGAGATCGGCGTGCGCAAGTCCAGCGCGCAGATCACCGACCACTACGCACCCGAGGCCCTGGTCGGCCGGCTGGTCGTGGGTGTGGTGAACTTCCCCCCAAAACAGATCGGCCCGCTGATGTCGGAGTGCCTGATTACCGGCTTCCACGACACCGAGGGCAAGGTCCGGCTGTGCGTGCCCGACGGCGACATCGCGCCCGGCACCCGGCTGCTGTGACCTCTCTTCTTTTTCTGCGACCCGCCCCATGATCCGATCCTCCGCCGCCTCTGGCAGCTTCACCGAACCGCCGAAGAAATCGCTCGGCCAGAACTTCCTGCACGAGCGCGGTGTCGTCGACAAGATCGTGCTGGCGATCGACCCCAAGCCCGGCGACCGCCTGGTCGAGATCGGGCCCGGCCAGGGCGCGATGACGTTCCCGTTGCTCGACCGCCACGGCAGCCTGACGGCGATCGAGTTCGACCGCGACCTGTTGACGCCACTGACCGCGCAGGCGGCCGCGCACGGTGCGTTGACTCTGGTGCATGCCAATGTGCTCGATGTCGATCTGACCGCGCTCGCAGACGGCACGCCGATCCGGCTGGTCGGCAACCTGCCCTACAACCTGTCCTCGCCGATCCTGTTCCACGCGCTGGCGCATGCGGCCGCGATCGTGGACATGCACTTCATGCTGCAGAAGGAAGTCGTCGAGCGCATGGCCGCAGGCCCTGGCAGCAAGGTCTACGGACGGTTGAGCGTGATGCTGCAGGCCTACTGCGACGTCACTGCGCTGTTCGTCGTTGGACCAGGCGCGTTCCGCCCGCCGCCGAAGGTCGACTCGGCGGTCGTGCGGCTGGTGCCGCGTGCGCCCGAGCGCATCGGCATCATCGACCCCAAGCGCTTCGCCGATATTGTCCGCGCCGCATTCGGCCAGCGCCGCAAAACCCTGCGCAACGCACTGGGCGGCACGATGGACGCCGAAGCGATCACGGCAGCCGGCATCGATCCCCAGCAACGCGCCGAGCAGCTGTCGGTGGCCGATTTCGTGCGTCTGGCCAACCATACGGCCACGCCATAGTCGAAGCATTCATTGCCGCCCGCTACACTGAGCGCGCCATGGACGAGACTGCCGACTACACCCTCGAAATCCAGATCGCGACGCGCTTCCTCGACGAGGAATCGACGCCCGACGACGATCGCTACGTGTTCGCCTACACCATTCGTATCCGCAATGTCGGCCGGTTGCCGGCCCAGCTCGTCTCGCGCCACTGGATCATCACCGACGCCAATGGCCGCGTCGAGGAAGTGCATGGCGACGGCGTCGTCGGCGAACAGCCGCGGCTCGAGCCCGGCGAGGCCTTCACTTACACCTCCGGCGCGGTGCTGTCGACGGCGGTCGGGACGATGGAGGGCAGCTACGACATGGTCGGCGACGACGGCGCGCACTTCGACGCCCCGATTCCGCCGTTCACGCTGTCGGTTCCGCGTACCCTGCACTGATGGCGATCTGGGCGATCGGCGACCTGCAGGGTTGCTACGGTGCGACCGCGCGATTGCTCGAGGCGATCCGCTTCGATCCGGCCGTCGACCGGCTGTGGTTCTGCGGCGACCTGGTCAATCGCGGCGGCGAGTCGGTCGAGACGCTGCGGCTGGTGCATTCGCTGCGCGAGAACGTCGTCAGTGTGCTGGGCAACCACGATCTGTCGCTGCTGGCGATCGCCGAGCGTCGCGAAGAAGACCAGCGCAAGGTCAATCCGGATCTGCGCGGCGTGCTGTTTGCGCACGACCGCGATGTGCTGCTCGACTGGCTGCGCGCCTGTCCGCTGTTGCACGTGGACCGCACGCTGGGCTGGATGATGCTGCACGCCGGTCTTGCGCCGCGCTGGACTACCCAGTTGGCCGAGAAGCACGCCGCCGAGATCGAACGCAAGCTGCGCAGCCCTGGCTATCGCAAGCTGCTGCGTAACATGTACGGCGATCGCCCCGCATGGTCGCCGAACCTGACCGGGCCCGACCGCGATCGCGCGATCATCAATATCTTCACCCGCATGCGCTATTGCGCGCCCAAGGGCCGCATCGCGTTCGAGGAGAAGGGCGCCCCCGGCACCCAGCAACCGGGGCTCTATCCCTGGTACGAGGTCCCGGGCCGTGCCGAGCGCGACCTGAAGATCGTCTGCGGCCACTGGTCGACGCTGGGCCTGTTCATCGGCCACGGCATCCACGCGCTCGACACTGGCGCGGTCTGGGGCGGCAAGCTGACCGCGCTGCAGCTCGACGCCGAGACCCTGCGCATCGTGCAGGTGCCCGGACGCGACGTACCGCCGCCGGCCAGATGAACCGGCGTCCGCGCCTGCAGCCCCGGCTGGCAGCGCTCGTGCTGATCGGCCTGGTACTGTCGGCGAGCGCGATCGCGCATCCGCTGGCAGACGCCGCCCGGCGTCAGGTCGGCGTCACCGTCCGCTACGATCCGGCCTACGTCCGCCTGGACTATCCCGGCGGCGACGTGCCGGCCGATCGCGGCGTCTGTACCGATGTCGTGGTGCGCGCACTGCGCACGCAGGGGATCGACCTGCAACAGCGCATCCACCAGGACAAACGCGCCCATCCGCAGGCTTACCCTCGCCAGTGGCGGCTTCTGGCCGCCGACCCGCACATCGACCATCGACGCGTGCCCAACCAGACGACCTGGTTCACGCGCCAGGGCTGGTCGCGTCCCGTCGTGCAAGCCCGCGGCGATTACCGAGCGGGCGACATCGTCGCCTGGCGCCTGGACAACGGCCTGCTGCACATCGGCATCGTGTCCGACCGCAAGGCCGACGACCGTACGCCGCTGGTGCTGCACAACATCGCCCGCGGCACGCGCGAGGAGAACGTCTTGTTGCGCTGGCGCATCATCGGCCATTACCGACCGGCGCTCGTGCCGGAGTCGGCCGCTCAGGCGCGGCGGTAATCGACGAACACGAACGCGTGCGCGTGGCGCGCGTCGGCAGCGTGCGCCTGCCGCGCGGTCTCGATCCAGTCGCCGGCGTCGAAGGCCGGAAACCAGGCGTCGGCACCGTCAGCCTCGGTATCGACGCAGGTCAGCGCCAGGTGTGTAGCGCGTGCCAGCGTCAGCGCGTAGACCTCGCCGCCGCCGATCACGCACAGCGCCTGGGCGCCATCGCCCGCGGCCAGCGCGAGCGCCGCATCGAGCGACGCGACCGCTTCCATCCCGTCGAATGGCACGCGGCCCGAGCGCGTCAGCACCAGATTGCGGCGACCGGGCAGCGCGCGGCCGATCGACTCGGCGGTGCGTCGCCCCATCAGCACCGGCTGGCCCAGCGTCAGTGCCTTGAAGCGCTTCAGATCGTCGGGCAGATGCCACAGCAGCGCATTGCCGCCGCCGATCGCGCGATTGCGATCGAGCGCTGCGATCAACACGATCCGCGGCGCACCGCGTTCGCCGACACGGTCCCCCGCGGCCGACTGCCGCGCCGTCATACCGCGACCGGCGCCTTGATCGCCGGCCACGGGTCGTAACCGTCGAAGGCAATGTCGTCGTAGCCGAATGCGAACAGGTCGGTCACGTCCGGATTCAAGCGCAGCCGCGGCAGCGAGCGCGGCGTGCGCGTGAGTTGCTCGCGGGCCTGCTCGAAGTGATTGGCGTACAGGTGCGCGTCGCCGAGCGTGTGCACGAAATCGCCGACGCCCAGGCCGGTGGCCTGCGCGACCATGTGCGTGAGCAACGCGTAGCTGGCGATGTTGAACGGCACGCCGAGGAAAATGTCGCCGCTGCGCTGGTAGAGCTGGCAGCTCAGGCGGCCGTCGACCACGTAGAACTGGAACATCGTGTGGCAGGGCATCAGCGCCATCTGCGGCAGATCGGCGACATTCCAGGCGCTGACGATCAGCCGGCGCGAATCGGGGTTGCGCACGATCTCGTCGACGACCCAGCGGATCTGATCGATCTCGCGACCGTCGCTGCCGGTCCAGCGTCGCCACTGCTTACCGTAGACCGGCCCCAGTTCGCCGTCGGCATCGGCCCACTCGTCCCAGATGCCGACCTTGTGGGCCTTGAGATACCCGATGTTGGTCTCGCCCTTCAGGAACCACAGCAGCTCATGGACGATCGAGCGCAGATGCAGCTTCTTGGTCGTGACCAGCGGAAAGCCGTCGGCCAGATCGAAGCGCATCTGCCAGCCGAACACGCTGCGCGTGCCGGTGCCGGTGCGGTCGGCCTTGTCGCTGCCGTGCTCGAGCACATGGCGCAGCAGATCCAGGTACTGGCGCATGCTCAGCCCGCCTGCACGGGCGTGGCCGGCTGCAGCACCGGCGCGCTGCGCGAACGCCACAGCAGGAACAGGCCCAGCGCGACCAGCGGCAGCGACAGCAATTGGCCCTGGGTGACCCAGCCGAACGCCAGATAGCCGATGTTGGCATCGGGCACGCGCACGAACTCGACCAGGATCCGGAACACGCCGTAGAGCAGCGCGAACATCCCCGAGACCGCGTAGCGCGCACGCGGCTTGCGTGAGAACAGCCACAGGATGACGAACATCGCCAGTCCCTCCAGGCACGCCTGGTAGAGCTGCGATGGGTGGCGTGCGAACTGATCCAGCGCGCCGGTCGCGAACTCGGCCTGCAGGCGCTCGGCCGACCAGCCGGCGAACGCCGGATCGGTCGGAAACACCACGCCCCAGCCAGCCTGGGTGTACTTGCCCCACAGTTCGGCACCAATGTAGTTGCCCAGCCGGCCGAAGCCCAGGCCCGGCGGCACCAGCGGGGCCACGAAATCCATCACGTCGAAGAAGTGCAGGCGCTGGCGCCGCGCCCACCACCAAGCCGCCACCAGCACCCCGAGCAGGCCGCCGTGGAAGCTCATGCCGCCGTCCCAGACCTTGAACAGCATCAACGGGTCGGCCATCAGCTCGCCCGGCGTGTAGAACAGCACGTAGCCGATGCGGCCACCGAGGATCACGCCGAGGATGCCGTTGAACAGCAGATCGCCGAAGCGCTCGACATCGACGCCGGGCAGGCGGCCGGCACGGATGCGCAGCCGCCCCAGCCACCAGGCCATGCCGAAGCCCAGCAGGTACATGACGCCGTACCAGTGGACCGACGGATGGAACGGGCCGATCTGCGGCAGTTGCAGCGCGATCGGATCGATCTGGTGAAGGATGATCATCGAATCAGCGCGGCAGCGGATGCGTGGGCTCGTCGACCGGCGGCGTCACTTCGCCGCGATTGCGCATCGCATTGCGCTTGGCCCACAGGTTGAGCATCTCGACGAACGCCGAGAACCCCATCGAGCCGTAGATGTAGCCCTTGGGAATGTGCAGGCCGAACCCGTCGAGCAGTAGATAGACACCGATCAATACGATGAAGGCCAGCGCCAGCATCTTGACCGTCGGGTTGGCGTCGATGAATTTGCCCAGCGGCTGCGCGGCCAGCAGCATGACGGTCACCGCCAGCAGGATCGCGCAGACCATCACCGGCACGTACTCGCCGGCCATGCCGACTGCGGCGATCACCGAGTCGAGCGAGAACACGATGTCGATGACCGCGATCTGCGCGATCACCGCACCGAACGACGCCGTCGCCTTGCCGACGCTGCCATGGGCTTCGGGATCCTCGCCCTTGAGCTGCTCGCGGATCTCCATCGCGCCCTTCACGATCAGGAACAGGCCGCCGAGGATCAGGATCAGGTCGCGCACCGAGATGCCGCGGCCGAACAGCTCGAACAACGGATCGGTCAACCGCGCCAGCCAGGCCAGCGTCAGCAGCAGGCCGATGCGCGTGATGCAGGCCACGGCGATACCGAACTTGCGCGCGAACTCGCGCTTCTCGACAGGCAGCTTGCCGACCGCGATCGAGATGAAGACCAGGTTGTCGATGCCGAGCACGATCTCGATCGCACTGAGCGTGATCAGCAGGATCCAGACCTGGGGGTCGGTCAGCAGTTCCATCATGGGGAGGGCTTCCTCGTTTGGGGTCCAGCCACCGCGGGGCTCGCGGCGGCGTCTACAGCCAGCGCGGCAGCAGGATCAGCGTCCATACCGCCACCACATTGATCATCGTCACGAACACTGCGGCCGATCCCATATCCTTGGCCCGCCCGGCGAGCTCGTGATGCTCGGCGCCGTAACGCTCGATCACCGCCTCGATCGCCGAATTCAACAACTCCACCGCCAGCACCAGCAGGCAGCTGCCCAGCAGCAGCGCCCGCTCCACGCCCGTCGCGCCCAGCCACAAGGCCAGCGGCGCGAGCACCACCAGCAGGCAGACCTCGAGCCGGAACGACGACTCGTGCAACCAGGCGGCGCGCAGGCCCTGGCAGGACCACACCGTGGCCTTGAGCATCCGTACCGGCCCGCGCGGCCAATGTCCGGTCTCGTCGGCCATCGCTCACGCCCGCGCCCGATGGGTCATCGCCGAACGCCAGATGCGCACCGGCGGGACTCGGCGCACGGGCCGCGGAGGGGTCGAAAGCATTGGCAGACCGGATCGGAAGGACTGTCGCGACCGGGCGATTCTGCCACATCCCGGGCCTCGGGCCGGCCGTGGTTTGCATCGCGCGACAGGGGCTGTTTGACTGGCGGCTCGTTCGAACCTGGTCCTGTCCCTGATGCATGCCCCGCTTTTCGCCCGTTTCCGCGCCGCTGCCGTCCTCTCGCTCGCTGCCCTGCTGCTGGCTGCCTGTGCCAGCAGTCCGCGCAATTTCACCGCCGGCCTCGACCCGGTGTCGTCGCCCGAATGGGCGGCCGACATGGCCCGGTTCGCCGCCCAGGACGCCGCGACGCCGCCGCCGGAGCGGCCGGTCGTGTTCACCGGCAGCTCGTCGGTGCGCTTCTGGGACACGCTGGCGACCGACTTCCCCGACGTGCCGGTGCTCAACCGCGGATTCGGCGGCTCGCAGGTGCGCGATTCGGTGTGGTACGCCGACGAGATCGCATTGCGCTACCGCCCGCGCCAGATCGTGCTCTACGCCGGCGACAACGACACCGCCGACGGCCGATCCGCGCAACAGGTGCTGGCCGACACGCAGGTGTTCGTCCGGCGCATCCATGCCGAACTGCCCGGCACCCAGATCGCGCTGCTCGGCATCAAGCCCAGCCCGTTACGCGCAAACCTGCTGGGCGTCCAGCGCGAGGCCAACGAGGCGCTGCGCGCCTGGGCCGCGACCCAGCGCAATGTCGCCTACATCGACGTCTTCACCCCGATGCTGGATGCGAACGGCGTGCCGCGCGAGGAGTTGTTCATCGAAGATCGCCTGCACATGAACGCCGCCGGCTACGCGCTGTGGCGCGAGATCATCGGCCCCTACCTGGTCCGCTGACGCCGGGCTTTCACCCGGCCCGAATGCGTGCCCGGCGAGACTGCGCCGGGTATCGATCCGGAGCACGGCCATGCGCCTCCGCCTCGCCGCCGGCCTGCTGGCCGCGCTGACCCTGGGAGTTCCCATGTCGCATGCGTTCGCACAATCGACCGTCGCGCCGCAACACCCCGGCGCACCTGGCTACGACGCGCTGCTCGACGCCGCCACCGCGCCGCTGCGCAGCGCACTCGGCGACCGCGTGGCTGTCGACGTCGAACGTCTGGATCGGCTGGGCGATTGGGCGTTCCTGCAAGGCACGCTACGCGCCCCCGGGGGCGGTCGCCCGGACTACGCCGGCACGCCGTATGCGGAGCGTGCCGCGGCCGGCGGCATGTCCGATGTCTATGTGGCGCTGCTGCGCGTCGAGCCCGCGCAGACCCATGCCGCCGACGCAGCGTCGGAAGCCCCGCCCCACGACGGGACGCCAACGGCCGCGAAGCCCGCCGCGACGCAATGGACGGTGCTCGACCATGCGATCGGGCCATCCGATGTGGCGTGGCTGACCTGGCCGCAGACGTACGCGGCGCCCCGCCAGTTGTTCGGGTTCTAGCGTCGGCGCCATCCTTGCGCCGCAAGGCGCGCGGCGCTCGCACGATGTCCGCACACATCAAAGAGGCCGGCGAATGCCGGCCTTGATGCATCCGCGACCAGGCCTCAGCGCGGCGGCGTGATGATCTCGTAATTGCCCGAGGCACCGCCCCAGCTGATGCGCTGCGAGCCATCGGCATTGACGTTGTTGGAGCCGATGAACTGCGGTTTGCCGCCTTCGAAGCCGGCGAACAGCACCACGTGCGACTGGCCGTTCTTCTGCATCAGCACCACATCGCCAGGTCGGGCATCGGCCAGCGACACCGTCTGCCAACCGTCGCCCTTGAGGTTGTTGGCCAACTGGTCGACCGATGCGCTGGCCTGGCTGGCGTCAATGACGCCCGCCTTCTGCAGCACCGCCGAGACGAAGTTCGCGCAATTGACGTTGTTGGGCACCCACGACTGCATCGGGAGTTCGTCGCTGTACTTGAGTTCGCCCGCATTGCGGCCGATGAACTGCTCGGCGATCGCAGCTGGGTTGCGTGCATCGACCGCCCCGGTATCGCCGACCGCGCCGGTGCCGCCGACGCCGCCGGCCCCCTGGTTGCCGGTCGCGCCGCCTGCGCCACCCGGGATGAGGAGCGTGTCGCCAGCGTAGATCTTGTTGGGGTCGCGGATCTGGCTGTTGGCCGACATCAGCGCATCGACCGACGTGCCGTAGCGCACGGCCAGTGCGCTGAGGGTATCGCCCCAGGCGATGTGGTGGGACGAGGTGCTGCCGATCGCGGTCATCGCTGTGCCTCCGGAAGGACGTCTGGCAGGCCCCGGTGACCGGGGCGACGTATGCACTGTCGCCGCCCTGGCCTGCCCGCTCAATCTGGGATCGACCCTAGCCGGGACGCAGGTCCTATTCATCGCCCGCTCCGGCCACGTCCGTGGTCACGTCGCCGGCGACGTGACGCCCACGTGATGCGACGGGCGATCGGCCTGCGCGCACAAGCGCAGGCCGTCTGTCCGCGGTTCGACCGATCAACGTCGCCTGGCGGCCCCCTTTGGCTGATGCAGGCTCAACACGATGCCGTCGGGATCGAGGAAATCGAGGGTGAGTCCGCCGTCGGGCGCCTCGCTGACCGGGGTCACGATGTCCACGCCCTGGGCGACGAGCGCATCGGCGCAATCGTCGATGCCGCCATCGAGCGAGAACACCGGGATCGGCGTGTCGCCCACCCGGACAGCGCGCTCGAGCAACACGAGCGTCACGCTGCCGGCCTGGGCGATGGCCATCGGGCCCTCGTGGCTGTCCTCGAGCGTGAGCGGCAGGCCGAGCACGTCGCGGTAGAAAGCCGCACTGCGCGGCAGGTCGGTGACGAAGAACACGAGTGTTTCGAGTCGGGCGTTTGCGAGCATGGCGATTCCTGAAGGTGGGTTACGCCGATACGTTGCCGCCGGGGGCCCGACCGTGAGCACCGCGTCGGATCAACAACAGGTGCCCACTGGGATCCTGCGTCCCGAACGCATCGCCCAACCCCGCACTCCGCAGCACGCGGCGGGCCGGCCCCATCAGTCGCGGCATCGGCGCGCGGTGCGGCACCGGCGCCGCGGCGAACGCCCGCAGCGCCGTCCGGACCTCTGCGGGCGCCGCGGCGACGGACTTGCGGATCGAGGCCAACCGCTGCCGGAACGCCTGCGGCGAGATGCCGAGCAGCCAACGGATCTCGACGGCATCGAGGCCGTGCAGGACGAGCCGGGCCACGCGCCGGGCCGCGGGCGGCATCGGCGGCAGTCGCGGCAAGGCGGTCACGTCGCAGGCCTCGCGCGTATGCAGACAGTCGCCGGCCTCGTCCTCGCGGCGCCGCCGTCGCGCCGCACTGCGCGCAGCCAGGGCGGCCTGCCGTCGCAGGGTGCCCGCCAGCCATGCCGCATCGGTGCGGCCGGCCAGGATCGCGGCGAGCAGGACCTCCTGCACGAGATCGTCGACATCGGCCGCGCGCCGACTCAGGCGCGCCGCCTGCGCGCGCAGACGACGCAGCAGGGCGGCGTCGATCGCCGGCGTTCCGGGCAGGGCGCCGCTCGTGGGATCGGGACGAGATGCAAGCATGCCTCGGAGCATAGCCGCGCCCCGCGCAGGACGCCTGCCCCTGGCTCACTGCTGGCGCAGCGCCTCGATCGGGTCGAGTTCGGAGGCCTTGCGGGCCGGGTAGTAGCCGAAGAACAGGCCGGTCGCGACCGAGAACCCGGCTGCCAGCGCCACCACGTTGCCGTTGAGCTGGATCGGCAACTCGGTGTTGTAGTGCCCGACCAGCAACGCGCCGATCACGCCCAACGCGATGCCCAGCACGCCGCCGCCCAGCGACAGCAGCATCGCCTCGGCGAGGAACTGGCGGCGGATGTCCGAGGGCCCCGCGCCGACAGCCATGCGCAGGCCAATCTCACGGATCCGCTCGGTCACCGAGACCAGCATGATGTTCATGATGCCGATGCCGCCGACGATCAGCGAGATCGTCGCGACCGCGCCGAGCAGCCACGACATCTGGCGCGTGGTCTGGTTGCGGGTGGCGACCAGTTGGGAGACGTTGCGCACCTGGAAGTCGTCCGGCTCGCCCGGGCCGATCCGGTGGCGCTGGCGCAGCAGCGATTCCACCTCGTTCTGCACATAGCCCAGGTCGCCGGCATCGGCGACCGTCAGCGATACATCCATGACTGCGCCGGCCGGCAGGCCCATCGCCCCCATCAGGCGCCGTCGCGCGGTGTCCAGCGGCACGATCAGAATCTCGTCCTGGTCGCTGCCGAAGCCGCTCAACCCCTTGCTGTCGAGCGTGCCGAGCACGGTGAAGATCGTCCGGCCGATGCGCACCTGTTCGCCGACGCCGCTGGCCTCGCCGAACAGCTCCCGGCGTACCGTTTCGCCCAGCAGCACCACGCGCTCGGCGCCAGTGAAGTGCTGGGCCTCGAAGCCGCTGCCATTGGCGATCGTCCAGCCGTTGATCTCCAGAAAATCGGGCTGGACGCCGCGCCAACCGCTGTTCCAGTTGCGCTCGGCGTAGACCACCTGGCTGCTGCCGCGCAACGAACCGGAGATGTATTGCACCTCCGGGATTTCCTGGCGGATCGCATCGATGTCGCCCTCATTGAGGGTGAAGAAGCTCGAGGCGCTCATGCGTGCGCCGCCAGGCGAGCGGCCAGCGCTGGGGCCGATGTCGAGCTTCTGCGCGCCCAGACCCGACAGCTGACGATCGATCTCTGCCTGGGTGCCCTGCCCCACCGACACCATGACGATGACCGCGGCGATGCCGATGATCACGCCCAGCGACGTCAGCGCGCTGCGCATCCAGTTGCCACGCAGCGCGAAGATCGCCGTGCGCAGCACGTCGAGAAAGCTCATGGGCGCCCTCCCGTCTGCTGGGTGGCGGCATCGGCATGGAGGGCCGGACGCCCGCTTCCCGGCTCTTCATGCAGCTCGCCGTCGCGCATCACGTAGGTGCGGTCGGCATGCGCAGCGACCTCGGGGTCATGGGTGATCAGCACCACGGTATGGCCGTCGTCGCGCAGTTGCTTGAACAACGCGAGGATCTCCTCACCGGTGCGGGTGTCGAGCGCACCGGTGGGTTCGTCGGCGAGCAGCACTGGCGGCCGGTTGATCAACGCCCGCGCGATCGCGACGCGCTGCTGCTGGCCGCCGGACAACTCGCTGGGCCGATGCGCGGTCCGTGCCCCCAGCCCGACCGCCTCGAGCGCGGCCTGTGCCCGTGCCCGCCGGTCGGCCGGCGGCACGCGCGCATACCCCAGCGGCATCGCCACGTTGTCGAGCGCGCTCATCCGCGGCAGCAGGTTGAAGCCCTGGAAGACGAAGCCGATCGTGTCGCGGCGCAGGGCCGCCAGCGCCTCGCGGTCGAGCGTCGCGACGTCGACGCCGTCGCACAGATAGACGCCGTCGCTGGGCGTGTCGAGGCAGCCAATCAGATTCATCAGCGTGGACTTGCCCGACCCCGACGGGCCCATGATCGCGACGAACTCGCCGCGCCGGATGAGCAGATCGACGCCGCGCAAGGCCACGACCTCCGCCTCGCTGCCTTCGGCGTAGACCTTCTTGAGCGCGCGGGTCTCGATGACGGGCGCCGCGGGCGCCGGAATGGATGTACTCATCGCGGCGCGCGTTCGCCGATGACGATCGCATCGCCCTCGGCGACCGGCCCCGAGATCTCGACACTACTGCCGTCGCTGGCCCCGATGCGCACCGGCACCGCCTCGCGCCGCCCATCGACCAGGCGGTAGAGCGTGGTTCGCGTCGCGCCCACCAGCGAGGCCAGTGTGCGCTGCCATTGCGCGCGCTGGGTGTCGTCGAGCTGCGCGGAAAAGTCGGCGAAATCCTGCTGGACGCGCTCGGTCACGCGCTGCCGGATCTGCGCCTGGAGACGGGGATCGAGCGCGCGCGCGCCACCGCCCGGTCCGCCACCGGCGCCACCCGCTGCCGGGCCGCGCGCGCCCTCGGGGGCCCGCTGGCCCCGGCCTGCGGGCGGTCTTGCTGGCGCGTGCGCATCGCGGCCAGCGCCGCATCGAACGCGGCCCGCTGCGATGCATTCAATTCCAGATCCGCGGCTGCGGCCTCCAGGTCAGCGACCAGGCCACCGGCGGGCGCGCCCGAGGGCGCCGCCATCGCGATCTGCGCAGCGTCTGCCGGCTTGTAACGCGTCGCCGCGCTGGCCACCTTGAGCACGTTGCGGCGGTTGCTGACTTCGATCTCGGCATTGACTGTGAGCCCCGGCAGCAGCGTGCCGTCGCTGTTGTCGACGGTCACCACCACCGGATAGGTGACCACATTGTTGGTGGTCGTCGCCGACAGCCGGACCTGCTCGACGACGCCGCGGAACTGGCGATCGGGGAAGGCGTCGGCGGTGAAGTTGACGGTCTGGCCCGTGCGCACCTGGCCGATGTCTGATTCGTCGACCGACAGTTCGATGCGCATCTTCGCCAGGTCCTCGGCGATCTGGAACAGTTCGGGCGCGGTCATGCTCGCGGCCACCGTCTGTCCAGGCTCGATCGAGCGCAGCAACACCACCCCGTCCACCGGAGAGCGGATCACCGTGCGGTCCAGGTTGACCCGCGTGGTCTGCGTCGCGGCGGTCTGCTGGCGGATCTGCGCCTGCATCGAGGCGACCTGGGCGCGCGCCTGGTCGAGCGCAGCCTTGGCCAGGTCGATGTCGCTCTGCGCGACCAGCCGCTGGGTGCCCAGATCAGCCTTGCGACGATAGTCGAGCTCGGCGTTCTGCAATGTCGCCTGCGCCTGCGCCAACGACGCCCGCGCCGAGGCGATCTGCGCACTGCCCTGCTCGATCTGCGCCTGGTAGCTGCTCGGATCGATGCGCGCGATGATCTGGTCCTTGACGACCTTGTCGTTGAAGTCGACCAGCACGTCGGTGATCTGTCCCGAGATCTGGCTGCCGACGGTCACCGTCGAGGTCGCGCTGAGGGTGCCCGTCGCCGAGATCGCGACGCGAATGTCGCCGCGCTCGACCAGCGTGGTGCGGTAGGCAGAGTCGGCGCCCTCGCTGCTGCGGCCGGTCCACCACCACAACCCTGCGGCGATGACCGCGACCCCCACAACGATGGGCACGATGCGCACCGGACCACGGCGACGGGAAGCAGACTTGGGCTTGGCACGGCTCGACATGCAGGCATCTTCGATGGGCGGTATGACGGGGTAACGCACCAGGCCGGCTGCAGTTGACCGGGGTGCGCACCGAATATCATGCCGCGTGCAGGACCGTCCGGCGCAGGTTCAGGCGGCCGGGCGCGTCAACTTGATCGTCACCGTCGTGCCCTCGCCAGGCGTGCTGTCCAGGCTCACCGGCCAGCCGAAGCGAGTGCCCAGCCGGCGCACGATGGACAGGCCGATGCCCTTGCCGGCCTGACCGAACGGATCGACCCGGTAGAACGGCTCGTAGACCCGCTGCAGCACCTCGTGCGTCATGCCGATGCCGGTATCGCGCACGACGATGCGATCCTCGGCGACCACCACCACCACTTCGCCCTTCTCGGTGAACGCCCAGGCATTGCGCAGCAGATGGCCGAGCATCACGCCGAGCACGCGCGGCGGGGCCTCCAGCCGCGGACTGGCCTGCAGGTCGACCCGCAATCCCAGATGCTTGGCGTCGAACATCGGCCGGACCTTCTCGACCTCTTCGTCGACGACCGTAGCGACCTCGAACACTTCGCTTTGCGGCATCACCCCACGTTCGCGCGCGAGCACCAGCAAGGCGTCGATGACCGCTTCCATGTCCTGGCTGGCGCGGCGGATGCGCAGCAGCGGGCGCTGCTGATGGGGCGGCGTCGACGGATCGGCTGCGATCATGTCGCTGGCGACGCGGATCACCGTCAGCGGAGTACGCAGCTCGTGGCTGGCATCGCGGGTGAATTCGCGCTCGCGGCGGACGAACGAGGCGATGCGCTCGCCCAGCCCGTGCAGTGCGCTTGACAGTGCCTGCGCCTCGCGGCCGCCGCCCTCGCGCGACTCCAGTGGCGGCGGCATCCCGTCCTCGTCGCCAGCGGGATTCCAGCGACCAACCTCGACGGCGAGTTGGTGGATCGGCAGCACCATCCGCTTGGAGGTGCGGTAGGTCAGCCACGACACGATGAAGATCGTGCCGACGGTCAGCACGATCAGACCGCCTGCAGCCAGGGCCAGCATGCGGTCGAACAGCCCCATCGACACGGCCAGATACAGCGTGCCGGCCTCGCGCCGGTCCACCAGCAGCACGCCACTGGTGTCGCGGCGTTGCGAAAAGCCCTCGGGTGCATCCTTGAACCAGAGCAGGCTGGCGACCGCCCGGTCGCCGCTGACGATGCTGTCCCAGGCACCGCCGCCGCTGGGGACGAAGTAGCCCTGCATATTTGCGCCGAACGGCGGCGGATAGGCCGCGTCGGTCGTGCGTGCGCGCCAATAGGCCTCGGCCTCGGCGCGCAGCCAATGGCGCGCCGCGACCTCACGGCCCACCAGCGCCGCGGCCAGGATGCACACGATCAGCGTCATGCCAGCGATGACGGCCTGGAACGTGAACGCATCGCGGATGCGATTTGGAAGCCCCTGGGGCATTGGATCGAGCGCCTGGCGTGCCGGCTTTAGGCCGGCGATTGTTCGATGTCGGCGATCCGGTAGCCGGCGCTCTGCACGGTGTGCAGCAGCTGTTTGTCGTAGGGCTTGTCGATGATCTTGCGCAGGTTGTACAGGTGGCTGCGCAGCGTGTCGGAGTCGGGCAGGCTGTTGCCCCAGATCTCGCGCTCGATCTCCTGGCGGTTGACCACCCGCGGCGATTCGCGCATCAGGATCGTCAACAGCTTCATGCCGATCGGCGAGAGCTGGAGCTCGGTGCCGCCGCGGGTGGCGCGCATGCTGGCCGGGTCGAGCACCAGGTCGGCCACTTTCAGCACCTCAGAGCCCACCTGGCGACGCTCGCGGCGGATCAGCGCGCGCAGCCGGGCCTCGAGCTCCTGGATCGCGAAGGGCTTGGTCAGGTAGTCGTCGGCGCCCGAGCTCAACCCGGTCAGCTTCTCGTCCAGCGTGTCGCGCGCGGTGAGCATCAGCACCGGCGTCGACTTGCGTGCATCCTCGCGCAGGCGCTTGCAGACCTCGATGCCGTCCAGCCGGGGCAGCATCAGGTCGAGCACGATCACGTCGTAGCTGTTCTCGGTCGCCAGGCGGTACCCGTCCAGGCCGTCGGCCGCGTAGTCGACCTCGAAACCGCGCCCTTCCAGATATTCGCCGACCATCTCTGAAATGTTGCGATTGTCCTCGACAATGAGAACGAGTCCCCCTGGTTCCTGACCTGCACGCATTGCTTGGCTCCCGTGGCTGGTGCGGTGATTAATCTTTGTGAAAATCTCACGGGCCGGGTGCACAGTTCGTGAAGATTGCGCCACATCACCCGACCGGCAGGCCCTGCGCTACGCTTCGCGCTCCCTCGCCCGAGCCCTCGACATGCCCGGCTTTGAACGCTTCCTCCCCGTGCTCCTGCTGCTGGGGTCCAACATCTTCATGACCTTCGCCTGGTACGGCCATCTCAAGTACCGCAGCGCACCGCTGCTGACGGTGATCGTGGTCAGCTGGGGCATCGCGTTCTTCGAGTACACCCTGATGGTGCCGGCCAATCGCATCGGCGCGGCGGTCTACTCGGCGCCGCAACTCAAGGGCATGCAGGAGGTCATCACCTTGCTGGTGTTCGCGGGGTTCTCGACGTGGTACCTGGGGCAGCCGTTGAAGTGGAACCATTGGGCCGGCTTCGCGATGATTGTCGTGGCGGCCTGGCTGATCTTCCTGGAGTGAGCCAAAACACAGTGCCGCTGGCGCCTTGAGTGGTCCCGGCCGCGCGCGCGGCGTCATTGTCATGACCACGCGGAACGCGATCGAGGGCGGGGCCGGCTTCGCGATGATTGTCGTGGCGGCCTGGCTGATCTTCCTGGAGTGAGCCAAAACACAGTGCCGCTGGCGCCTTGAGTGGTTCCGGCCGCGCGCGCGGCGTCATTGTCATGACCACGCGGAACGCAATCGAGAGCGGGGCCGGCTTCGCGTTGTCGTGGCGGCCTGGCTGATCTTCCTGGAGTGAGCGCAAACGCAGTGCCGCTGGCGCCCCTGTGTTCCCAGCCGCGGGCGCTCAGGCCGGCCGCGGCGAGAGCATGATCACCGCCATGCCAGTCAGGCACAGTGCCGCGCCGAGCAGGTCCCAGCGCGTCGGCACGACTGCATCCACCCGCCACAGCCAGACCAGGGCCACCGCGACATAAACGCCGCCATAGGCCGCGTAGACGCGTCCGGAGGCGGTCGGATGCAGGCTCAGCAGCCAGACGAACAGGGCCAGCGACAGCGCGGCTGGCACCAGCAGCCAAGCGCTGCCCGCCTTGCGCAGCCATACATAAGGCAGGTAGCAGCCCACGATCTCGGCCACGGCGGTGAGCAGGAACAGCAGCAGCGTCTTCATGAGCCGGAAGGGAATTGGGGACAGGAACGGGTCGTTACGATGACAGAGGGGAACGACGGGAGCCGACACTGTGCCGGGGTGGCGATGCGTCAGCCCAAATCCTCGGCGTCCGACCGGGCCTCGCTGCACTTGACGCGCATCCAGTAAGCCTCCTGGGCGGCAAGCGGCAGTTCGGCGAACGCGGTGCCGTCGGCCTCGGCCAGCGTCTCCATCGCACGGAACCGTCGTTCGAACTTGTGGTTGGCGCGGCGCAGCGCGCTGCCGACATCGACCTTCGCATGGCGTGCCAGATTGGCGGCGACGAACAGTAGATCGCCCAACTCGTCCTCCAGCCGATCGCGCGCGGCGGTATCGTCGGGATCGGCGGCGAGCGCATTGAACTCGGCGCGCACCTCGTCGAGCTCCTCCTGCAGCTTGGCAAGCACAGGCTGCGGCCCGGGCCAATCGAACCCCACCCGCGCCGCGCGGTTCTGCAGCTTTGTCGCGCGCTGCCATTCCGGCAAGCCGCGGGCGATGCCAGCCAAGGCCGAACGGTCGGTCTCGCCGGCGTCGGCGCGCTCGGCCCGCTTGATCGCCTCCCAGTTGTTCGCAACCGCGCCCGCGTCCGGGGCCGAGGTCTGCGCGAACACGTGCGGGTGCCGCCGGACCAGCTTGCCAACGATCGCCGCGACCACGTCGTCGAACGAGAACGCCCCCTGCTCCTGCGCCATGCGCGCATGGAAGACCACCTGCAGCAACAGGTCGCCCAATTCGTCGCACAGGCCCGGCAAGTCGCCGCGGTCGATCGCATCGGCAACTTCGTAGGCCTCCTCGATCGTGTAGGGCGCAATCGTGGAGAAATCCTGCTGCAGGTCCCAAGGACACCCGGTCTGCGGATCGCGCAACCGCGCCATCACCGCCAGCAACCGCGCCATCCCGTCGTCGTTCTCAGCCATCACACACATCCTTCAACCAAAACCGGAGTCAGAGCCATGTGCGCCAGGGGAGGTTCGGGTCGCCGAGGGCAATGAAGTCCCCGTTGAGCAGGGTCTGGCGCTGGTTGTAACGGAAGGGCCGGCCGTCGGGCGCGAGCACGGCGCCGTCGGCGGCCTCCAGGATCGCCTGCCCGGCGGCGGTGTCCCACTCGCAGGTCGGTCCGAAGCGCGGGTAGACATCGAGGGCGCCTTCGGCGAGCCGGCAGAACTTCAGCGACGAGCCGAGCGGCAGCGGCTCGATGTCGCCGATCCGTGCCAGTACCGCCGCGGTTCGCGGATCGCGATGCGAGCGGCTGGCGGCGACGCGCAGCGGGCCGGCCATGCCTGCGGTCCGACGCGCACGAATCGCGGTCTCGCCGCCGCCATCGCGGCGGAAGGCACCAACGCCCGGCATGCCGTACCACAGCGCGCCGGTGACCGGAGCCTGGATCACCCCGAGGATCGCGACGCCGTCGTCGATCAGCGCCAGGTTGACGCTGAACTCGCCATTGCGCTTGACGAAATCGCGGGTGCCATCGAGCGGGTCGACCAGCCACATCCGCCGCCACGCGCGGCGCTCGGCCGCCGGCACCGCATCGGCGGCTTCCTCCGACACGACCGGGATATCAGGCGTGAGCCGGTGCAGGCCGTCGACGATGACGTGATGCGCGGCGAGATCGGCCGCGGTCACCGGGCTGGCATCGGCCTTGGCGACGACGTCGAAGGCGTGTGCGTAGACCGCGAGGATCGCCTCGGCGGCGCTGTGCGCGATTGCGATCGCGCCTTCGACGATCGCAGCCTCGACCGACGCCCGGCCGTCAGCCACCGTAATGGCGCAGCCAGTCGCGGACGATGAACAACGCGGCGATCGAGCGCCCTTCCGAGAAGTCCTCGCGCAGGATCAATTCGTGCAGCGCATCGAGCTTCCACGGCACCACGTCCAGTTCCTCGGGCTCATCGCCGGGCAGCCGCTCGGGATACAGGTCGCGCGCGAGCACCAGGGTGGCCTGGTGGCTCATGTAGGTCGGCGCCAGGCTCAGGCTGCGCAAGGCATCGAGGCGTCGGGCGCCGTAGCCGGCCTCTTCCTTGAGCTCGCGGTCGGCGGCCTGGATCGGGGTCTCGCCGGCGTCGATCCGGCCCTTGACCAGGCCCAGTTCGTAGCGATGCATGCCGGCGGCGTACTCGCGCACCAGCAACACGGTCTCCGCGTCGATCAACGGGACGACGATCACCGCGCCATGGCCACGCCCGTGCAGGCGCTCGTAGCGTCGGCGCTCGCCGTTGGAGAACTCCAGATCGAGCTGCTCCATCCGGTAGGGGCCGGCGTCGTGCTCGGTGATCCCGTGGATCGTCGGCAACCGTCGGCTCACGCGCGCACGCTCCGGCCTGCACGGCGCCGGCGCTGCGGGGCGATAATGGTGGGATGACAGGACAGATCCACGATCCGGCCATTCTAGCCGACGGCAACGACTGGCGGACCCGCGACCTCGCCGCGGTCTGGCACCCGTGCACGCAGATGCGCGAGCACCCCGACACCCAACCCCTGCTGCCGATCGTGCGCGGCGAGGGCGCCTGGCTGGTCGAGGCCGGCGGCCGGCGCATCCTCGACTCGGGCAGCAGTTGGTGGACCAACCTGCACGGGCATGCCGAGCCGCGCATCGCCGAGGCGATCGCGCGCCAGGCGCGCACGCTCGAACAGGTGATCCTGGCCGGCTGTACCCACCCGTCGGCGATCGAACTGGCCGAGCGGCTGCTGGCGCTTGCCCCCCGCGAGCCCGGGCGGGCACCGTTGTCGAAGGTGTTCTACGCCGACAACGGCTCGGCTGGCGTCGAGGTCGCGCTGAAGATGGCATTCCAATGGTTCGCCAACCGTGGCGACGCGCCGCGGCGGACCAAGTTCGTCGCGCTGCGCAACGGCTACCACGGCGAGACCCTCGGCGCGCTCGCGGTCGGCGACATTCCCTTGTACCGCCGGGTCTATGCCCCGTTGCTGTGCGAGTCGCTGTTCGCGCCCTCGCCCGACGCCTTCGAGGCGCGCGCGGGTCAGAGCGCCGCCGGGCACGCCGAGGACGCGGCCGACGCGCTGGCGCGGCTGCTCGATGCGCATGCCGGCGAGGTCTGCGCGATGATCCTGGAGCCGTTGATCCAGTGCGCCGGCGGGATGCGCATGCACGACCCGGTGTACCTGCGACGCGTGCGCGAGCTGTGTGATGTGCACGGCATCTTCCTGATCGCCGACGAGATCGCGGTCGGCTTCGGGCGCACCGGCACCTTGTTCGCTTGCGAGCAGGCGCCGGGCAACGCCGGCACGCCCGCCGGGATCCAGCCCGATCTGCTGTGCCTGTCGAAGGGCCTGACCGGCGGTTTTCTGCCACTGTCGACGGTGCTCACGACCCAGGCGCTGTACGACGGCTTCCTGGACGTCTCGCGCGAGCGCGCGTTCCTGCACTCGCACAGCTACACCGGCAATCCGCTGGCCTGCGCCGCGGCCCTGGCCTCGCTCGACATCTTCGCCGCCGACGACACGCTCGCGCGCAACCGAGACACGGCCGCGCGCATGGCCACGCTGGCCGCACAGGTCGGCGCGCACCGGCACGTCGCCCACACCCGCCAGACCGGCATGGTCGTCGCGTTCGAACTCACGCGCGACGGCGACCGCGCGACGCCGTTCGATCCCGCGCTGCGCATCGGCCTGCGCGCCTACCGCCATGCGGTCGAGCGCGGCGTACTGCTGCGCCCGCTGGGTGACATCCTGTACTGGATGCCGCCCTACTGCATCGACGAAGACCAACTGCAACTGCTCGCGCAGGTCACCGCCGAGGCCATCGAGGTGGCAACCTCGTGCGCGTGATCCGGGCCTTCGTCGACCTGCCGCTGCGCGAGGGCGAGACGATCACGCTGCCCGACGACGCCGCCGCGCACCTGGTCCGCGTCCTGCGCCTGCGCGAAGGCGAGCGCTGCGTGCTGTTCAACGGCGACGGCCACGACCACGAGGCGGAGCTGACCCGGGCCGACAAGCGCGGCGCGGCCGCACGCATCGGCGCCGGCCGCCCGGTCGCGCTCGAATCGCCGCTGCGCATCGTGTTGCTGCAGGGCATCGCCCGCGGCGAGAAGATGGACTGGATCCTGCAGAAAGCCACCGAACTGGGCGTGGACGCGATCGTGCCGGTCTCCAGCGAGCGCAGCGAGGTCCGGCTCGACCCCGAGCGCGCAGGCAAGCGGCACGCGCATTGGCGCAGCGTCGTGATCTCGGCCTGCGAGCAGAGCTGGCGCGCGCACGTGCCCGAGGTCGCCGCGCCGCAATCGCTGGCGGCGGCACTGGCCACGCTGTCGCCTGGCACCGGCCGCTGGCTGCTCGACCCCGAAGCGACCGCGGGCCTGGCGACGATGCCGGCACCGGCCGGCGACCTGGTGCTCGCGATCGGCCCGGAGGGCGGCTGGTCGGCCAACGACCGCGCTGCGCTCGTCGCCGCTGGCTTCGGCGGGCTGCGCCTGGGCCCCCGGATCCTGCGCACCGAGACCGCCGGCATCGCCGCGATCGCCGCGCTGCAGGCGCGTTTCGGCGACCTGGGGTGAGGCCGAGTCCGGCCTGCGCCAGAATCGGTCCGACTTAGTCCACGACCTCGCGCACCGCGCCCTCGAGCGCATCCAGATCCGGGATCTGCGCGCTCTCCTCGCCCAACTGCACACGGGCGCGGACTGCGAACGGTAACGGCGCGGCGTGCGCGTCATCGGCGTCGCGCAATTGCGCGACCGAGACCGTCACCAGGCGTGGGAAGCCCTGGGTCGACAGCGCGAAATACGGCAGCCGCGGATCGCCGCCGAGTGCCTTGAGCACGACCACCTTGTTGCCGGGGCCGGCCGCGTCGTCGCCCTGCCCCGACAGCGCCGCGAAGTCGACCAGCGGCAACCGCCAGCCGCGCCAACGCAAGCGCCCGGGCAGCCACGCCGGCGCACCGGCGATGGGGTCGGGCAACGAGTACGACAGCACCTCGGAGATCGTCGCGTTGGGCAGCAGCAATTGGGTCGCCCCGGCCCGGATCAGCACGCAACGGATGTCGGCCGCCGCGCTCACAGCGACCAGCCCTCATGCTGAGGCGCGCCGGCGCCGGGCATCCAGCGTTCGATCACCCAAGCGGCGAGCGTCGGCGGTGGCCCGGTCCGATGGCCGCGTGCGTTCAACGCCTGGCCGGGGGTGGGGTCGTAGCACCCGGCTCCGTCCTGTCCGATGACCAGCGCGCCCTGCCAGGTGGGCGCCGTGGCCAGCGGCACGAGCGCGGGATCGGCGCCGCTCAGCAGCAGCCAGGCACTGTCGGCGGCCGGCATCGCCTGCGTGATCGCAGCGGGGTCGCCACCGGCGGCGAAGCGCAACTGCGCGCCCGTGCGCAGCGGCTGCAGGTCCGGCGGCAGCACGTACACCGCACCGGGCATGATCGCCATGCCCGGCTCGGCCAGATGGACCGGCATCGCCGCCACACGCGCCATCTGCCGGACCAGTTGGTCGTAGCGACCGCTCTCCAGACGCAGCCGCACCAGCACCGGCCGCGGGAACGCTTCGGGCAGCGCAGCGAGCAGTTGCCGGACCGCATCCGGACTGCCGAGCCCGCCGTCCATCAGGACCAGTCCGCGCTCCGGGCCATGGCCGTAGCTGTCGGCGTCGGCCAGCGCCAGACCGGCGATCCGCTGCTCGAGATCGGCCAAGTCGTGGCCAGGCGGGAGCTGCGGCGGCGGGTCGGACACGTCGGCGAGCCCACGGAACGACGGCAGCAGGTCGATGTCTGCCGGGGCACCGCAGCCGCGGCAGCATGGTCGCGCTCGGCTGTGTCGACGGATCCGGCGGCCGGCACGCTGTCCGCAACGGCAGCAGGCACTGGCAGAGCTGCGACATCATCGGCCGCGAAATCGACATCGAAATCGAGCGCGAAGGGGGCGTGCGGCATGGCGGGCGCGTCGTCGTACTCGGCCGCGACCGGATCGAACGCATAGGCCGCATGGGCGGACGACACACCCGACGCCTCGTCGGTCTGCGTCGCCTCAGGGCCTGACTGCGGGGCCTCGCGCAGCCGTAGCTTGGCGCCCAGTCGCCGCACCCAGTGCGAGGCATCGTCGCCGCCGCGCTCGAGCACGCGATCGGCTTCCTCGAAGACCACCGTGCGTCCGGAATGTGCGAGCACGGGCGCCAGCGCATCGAGCGCCTCGGCGATTGACGGTTCCAGCGCGACAACGATCGCGGCCGGCGCGAGCGCATCGAGCTGCATCGCGTCCGCCATCAGCGGATCGACCTCCACGGCCGCGGCCGCGCCGGCCTCCACCACGGCGGCCGCTAGCCGGTCGCAAACCGGGCCGGGCCGGGCCAGCACCACCACAGGCAGGGCAGGGTCACGCATTGTCGGGCTCCAGTGCCAGCAAGGCCTGGACATGCCGCAGGAGTTCCGACTCCTGGTACGGCTTGCCGAGGTAGCGGTCGACGCCGATTTCCAGCGCGCGCTCGCGATGTTTGTCGCCGCTGCGCGAGGTGATCATCATGATCGGCAGCGCGCGCAGCCGAGGATCGGCCTTCATCCGCATCGCCAGTTCGTAGCCATCCATCCGCGGCATCTCGATATCCAGCAGCACCAGGTCGGGAATCCGTTCGTCCATGCGCTCGAGCGCGTCGATGCCATCCTTGGCGGTCGCGACCGCCAGGCCCTGTCGCTCGAGCGCGCGGCAGGTCACCTTGCGCATCGTGATCGAATCGTCGACGACCAGCACCAGCGGGACGCGACGGGCCTGCACGGGCAAGGCTGCGGCGATGGCCGCGTCGGGCTGCGCCGCCTGCCGGCGCGCCAGCGGCGCGATGTCCAGGATCACCACCACGCGGCCGTCGCCCATGATGGTCGCGCCGAAGATGCCCGGGATCGATGTGAGCTGAGGGCCGACCGGCTTCACCACGATTTCGCGATTGCCCAGGATCTCGTCCACCGCGACCGCCACGCGCAGTTCGCCGGCACGGATCAGCAATAAGGGCATCTGCAGGTGGCCCTCGGCGCGCGCGGGCGCCTGCCCGACCAGCCGGCCCAGGTCGTGGAGCGCGTAGTCCTCATCGCCGTAGCGGTAGTGTCCGCCCGCGCGCAGCGCGTCGCGCGCGATGCGGCCGACGCCGCGCACCGAGGCGATCGGCACCGCGAAGGTCGTCTCGCCGATGCGAACGAACGCCGCCTGAGTGACGGCGAGCGTCTGCGGCAATCGCAACACGAACGTGCTGCCCGCGCCATCCCACGACTGGATGTCGACGCTGCCGCCGAGTTGGCGGACCTCGCTGGCGACCACGTCCAGGCCGACGCCGCGCCCGGCCACGTGGCTGAGCGCGCTGGCGGTCGTGAAGCCGGGCTGCAGGATCAACGTATCCAGATCGCGTTCGGCAATCTGTGCCCCGGGCGCCAGCAGGCCGCGCTCGTGTGCGCGGCGACGGATCGCTGCCCGGTCGAGCCCGGCACCGTCGTCGGCGACCTCCAGCACGATCTCCGCGCCCTCGCGGCGGAGCGCGATGCGGATCGCCCCCACCTCGGGCTTGCCTGCCTGTCGGCGCGCCTGCGGCGTTTCCAGTCCATGCGCGACGGCGTTGCGCAGCAGGTGCTCGAGCGGTGGGCCCATGCGTTCGAGCACATTGCGGTCGATCTCGCCGTGGGCGCCGGTCAGGTGCAGCTCCACCTGCTTGCCGGTGTCCTGCGCGGCCTGCCGGACGACGCGTCGCAGGCGCGGCACGATGCCGTCGAAGGGCACCATGCGCGTCCGCATCAGGCCCTCTTGCAAGTCCGAGCTCACGCGCGACTGCTGCTGCAGCAGCGATTCGTAATGCCGGGTCTGCTCGTCGAGGGTGTGCTGCAGGCTGTCGAGATCGGCGGACGTTTCGCCCAGTGCACGCGAGAGCTGCTGCAGGGTCGAGAAGCGGTCGAGTTCGAGGGGGTCGAAGGCGACGTCGCCGCTGTCGCCCTCGCGCCGATAGCGGGCGACGATCTGCGCCTCGGTCTCGATATCGAGCCGTCGCAGCTGGTCGCGCAGGCGGTCGTTGGTCTGCGCGAGTTCGAGCATCGCGCCGCGGAAGGTCCCCAACTGCTGCTCGAGTCGTGCGCGGTAGATCGCGACCTCGCCGGCGTAGGTGACCAGGCGGTCGAGCAGCCCGGCCCGGATGCGCACCTGTTCCTGCGTGCCGCGCACGGCGTCGTCGTCGCCGTCGGCCGAGCGCGCCGGCGCGGGCAGTGGTGCCGACAAGGGCGTCAGCGCGGCGTCGCCCGGCGTCTCGTCGACCGGCCTTGCCGCATCCGCGGCGCTGCCCGCGATCGCGGCGAACGCGTCGACCAGCGCCGGCGATGGCCCGATGGCCCGCCGTTCCCCGGCGCGCACGAGCATGGCGTGCAACCGGTCGAAGCCTTGTTCCAGCAGCGCGAGTTCGTCGCGACGCATCGGCCGGCGTCGCGCTGCAAGCGTCTCGAGCAGCGTCTCCATCGCATGCCCGAGGTCGCCGATGGGCATCAGCCCGGCCATGCGCGCGCCGCCCTTGAGCGTGTGCAGGTCGCGTTGCAGGCCGGCGATCGCGGGCGAGGCGCCCGGATCGTCGCGCAGCAGCGCCAGCAGGCCATCGGCATCGTCGAGCAGGTCGATGCCTTCCTCGACGAAGGTGTCGATCAGGTCGAGATCCAGGCCGGCCAGGTCGAGCGGGCCTTCGGGATCGGGATCGGAAGAAAGATCGGAAGCGACCTCGACCTCGACCTCGACCTCGGTGTCGGTGTCGGTGTCGGTGTCGGGAGCAGCCTCCGCCCACGAGATCGCCGGGGCCAGTGCATCATCGGCGGACAGTGCTGGCGAGGACAGGCCGTCATCCACGATAGACGGCGCCTCGGGCGGGAGGGCGAGGTCATCGTGATCGCCTGCATCCGGCGCCGTGACAGGCGCCATGTCGTCGACCTGTGGAGCCGCGACATCGACCGGCCGATGCGCGGCAGCCGCCTCTCGCAGTGCCCTCGCGGCGTATCGTTGGCGCTCGTCGGCAAGGACCGCCGCGTCGATCGCGGCCTGGCGCTGCAGCGCCGACCGCTGTTCGGTCCCGCGGCGATCGAGGTCGAGGTGCTCGATCGCCGACCGATCCGTGTCGTCCTGCTCGACGCCGACGTTGGCGTCGGCTTCGGTGTTGGTGTTGGCTTCGGTGTCGGTGTGTGCGGGCGCCCACTCTTCGGCGGTGACGTCATCGACGTCAGACAGAGGCGCGACGATGCGCGCGTCATCGTCGTGCCGCGCCGGCTCGACGCTGGCCTGCTCGAGCTCGGCCTGTTCGAAACGCAGGCCATCGCGCAGCGCACCCGCCGCATCGTCCCCATCGTCCAGCACCGGTGCGTCCACGATCGGCGCATCGAAGTCGGCGATGTCGTAGCCCGGCACCGGTGACGCATCGAGCCGGTCGCGGACGACGCCCAGGCGTGCCGCCAGGGCGGGCAACACCGCAATCCGCGGATCGTCGTCGTGCAGCCGCGTCAGCGCCTCGCGCAGCGCACGACACAACGCGTCGATCGCATCGACCGCTTCGGGATCGGGCACCGCCGGCGTGGCCACCAGCCGCCGGGCGTAGTCTTCGGCCGGCGCCAGCAACGCACCGACCGCCGGGACCTCGGCCATCGCGAACGCGCCGTGCATCGTATGCAGCGCGCGCAGCAGCCGTTCGACGTCGAACGCGTCCCCGGCGCGCGCCGCGTCGATCCAGGCATCGACGGTCAACAGATGTTCGTTGGCCTCGGCATCGAGGATCTCGAGCAACAGCGCGTCGATCTGTGCCGGCACCGTCTCGCCGGGCTCCACGGGGCGCGGTGCTTCATCGGTGGACGCGGCCTGCGCCGTGGCCTTCGATGCAGGCGACGAGACGTCCGAACCATCGGCCGCAATGTCGGCGACCCTGGCGGCGACCGCGTCCACATCGAGCAATAACGGCGTCTGGCCGCGCAGTGCCGCGTCCAGGGCGGGCAATGCCTGCGCGGCCACGTCGACCGCCGCCACGATGGCGGGGCCAACTGGATGCAGGCCGTCGATCACGCGATTGAGCAACGATTCGACGCGCCAGGCGAATTCGCCCAGCTCGACCGCGCCAACCAGCCGTCCATTGCCCTTGAGCGTGTGGAAGACGCGGCGCACCTGCCGCAGCCGCTCCGGATCCCCGGGCTGGCGCCGCCACTCGGGCAACAAGGTGCCCAGATGGGCGATCTCGTCGGCAAGTTCTTCCAGGAAAATCTCCCGGATCTCGTCGTCGATGTCGTTGCCAACGGCAGCGAAGCCGCCCCGCGGCGGCACCTGCGCCTCGCGTGCGAACGCCGACGCCTCATCGACCACCTCGGTGTCGTCGGTCGACGGGCGGTCGCCGTCGCCATGCGCGTCGAGACGTCCATCCGCATCCCGTAGATGCGGCGCTGTGCCGGGCAGCGGCCAGTATCCCAGCGCCTGCAGGCGGCTGCGGGCGACGTCGAGGAACCGGTCGCGGTCGGGTCGTTGCTCGCCCATCCCTTGGAGGAACGATTCCAGGCTCGCAACCGCGTCGGCGAAGGCGTCCAAACGCCCCGCCTCCGGTACCTGCGACCCGGCCAGGAGTTCGCGATCAACGTACAGGCGCACGCCATCCAGGCAGGCGGCCGCCTGCAACTGTTCGAGGATCGCCAGTGCCCCGGCGACCTCGATCAGCAGGCCCGGCACCGCCAACAGCGCGGTGCGATCCCATTGCCGATCGACGAACACGACCAGCGCTTCGCGCGCCTCGGCGAACGCCGCGATCGCCTCGCCGATCGCCGCCGCCCGAGAGCGCTGCGCCTCGGCCGCGAGCGCACCGTCGGCCGCGGCCGCATCGCCCAGTTGCGCGGCCTGGGCATCGAGCGTGTCGTCGATGTAGAGCAGGGCGCCGGCGATGTCGAGCAACGCCGCTTCGTCGGCCGGCACTGCGCCATCGGCGATCGCCTCCAGCGCCTCGCACTGCTGCGCGACCACCGCGCGCGCGTCATCGAGGCCGATCATGCCCAGGGTGTCGGCCACCGTGGCGAGCCGGGCCGACTGCGGCCGCAGCGCGGCCGGATCGCGCACGCCGGTACGTAGATGCAGATCGAGCGCATCCTTGACCTGCAGCAGTTCGTCTTTGATCGCCCCCGTCACGGTGCCGAGCAGGGCGCGATTGCGCCCGGCCAGGCTGCCGCGCGCATGGTCGAGTTCAGCGTCGCTGGGGCGCGTGTCGCTCGGACCGAAGGCCTGGCGCAGCGCATCGAGCGTGTCGGCCGGCACATCGGCCGGGACGGCGGCCTCCCCCTCGTCCTGGACGCCGATGCGCGGCGTGTCCGCCGTTCCGGCGTCGAAGAACAGACGCTCGTCCAGCGCCGAGACGCTACGCGCGGCGCGCAGGTCGTTGAGCAGCGGCAGCAGCACGATCGGGATGTCGCGATGACCGCCCTGCAACCGTTCGAGATAGTCGGGCAGCAACAGCAGGCCGCGCAGCAAGGCCGAGGCCGCCACGTCACGATCGCCCACCTCGTCCCGCTGCAAGGCCTCGACCAGCCGTTCCATCTCCTCGGCCACGAGTGCCGGCGCCTGCAGTTCGACCATGCGCAGCGTGCCGGTCGCCTGGCGCAACCCGGCAGCGCAGTGACGCAGACGCGTGCCATCGTCGGGCGCTTCGACGAAGCGCTCCAGTTCCATCCGCGCCTGGCGCAGCACCTCATCGAGCTCGGGCTTGATCCAGCCCAGCATCGTGTGGTCGATGGCGTCGCGCAGCCCGCTCATGCGTCCGTCCGGCTCAGGTCGGCAGCTTGAAGTCGGCGACCGAACGGCGCAGGTCAGCGGCGAGCTGGGCGAGATTGCCGATCGACTCGGCGGTCTGGCTGGCGCCGCGCGATGTCTGCGCAGTGATCGACTGGATCGTGTGCATGGCCTCGGTGATGTTGGTCGCAGCCGAGGACTGCTGCTGCGCAGCCGAGGAGATGCCCTCGATGAGATCGGCCAGGCTCGTCGACACGCTCTCGATCTCGCCCAGCGCGGTGCCGGCGTCCTCCGCCAACCGCGCCCCTGCGACGACCTCGGAGGTCGTCTGCTCCATCGAGGTGACCGCCTCGTTGGTGTCGGACTGGATGGTCTGCACCAGGGTCTCGATCCGGCGTGTGGCGCCGGTCGCACGCTCGGCCAGGCGCTGCACTTCGTCGGCGACCACCGCAAAGCCGCGCCCCGCCTCGCCGGCCGAGGCAGCCTGGATCGCGGCGTTGAGTGCCAGGATGTTGGTCTGCTCGGAAATGTCGGTGATCAGTTCGACGATCGAGCCGATTTCCTGCGAGCTCTCACCCAGGCGCTTGATGCGCTTGGAGGTTTCCTGGATCTGGTCGCGGATCGAATCCATGCCCGCAATCGTCTCGCGCACCACGCCGGCACCCTTGGTCGCGATGCGCACCGAGCGCTGGGCGACGTCGGCCGACTCCGATGAATTGCGCGAGACCTGGTCGATGCTGACGGCGATCTCATTGATGCGGTCGGACGCCGAATTGATCTCATGCGCCTGATGTTCGGCCGCCTCAGCCAGGTGCATCGCGGTTGCGCGGGTTTCCTGCGCGCTCGAGGCGACCTGCACCGAGGTGTCGTTGATGGTCTGCACCAAACTGCGCAACTGCTCGATCGCGTTGTTGATCGAGTCGGCGATCGCGCCGGTGATGTCCTCGGTGACCGAGGCCTTGACGGTCAGGTCGCCCTCGGCGAGCGCGCCCATCTCGTCGAGCAGGCGCATGATCGCTTCCTGGTTGCGGTTGTTGAGCTCGAGCGAGGTCTCGTAACGCCGGCGCTGAGCGCGATTGAGCTCGGTCACCAGGCCGGCGATCGCGGCCAGCGCCAACAGGCCGGCGACGATGCTGACCCACACGTTGCCCAGCAGGCTGCGGTCCTGCAGCGAGCCGAAGGCGGTGAAGGCGTTGAACAGCGCCTCGCTGTCACTGAGCAAACGATCGGAGCCAGTCACCAGCTCGCCGGCCGCCGCCTGGGCCTGGAACAGCGGCTCGCTACTGGCCAGGATCGCTTCCAGGTCGGTGCGCATCTGTGCCCAGGCCTCGTCGGCCCGTGCCAGCGCCGCGAGCGCATTGCCGTTGGTCAACGCCTGCAGCTCGCGCGTCGCGTCGCCCTCGCGCAGGCCGGTCATCACCTGCTGGAAATCCTCGACGTTCCGGCGCAGCCCCTGGCCGGCGACCGTGGCGACCGCGCCGCCGGCCTGCACTTCGGTCACCCGACGCGCCATGTCGCCGGCGATCACCACCTGGCGCAGCGCCATGTACACCTGCGAGGACGGCGAACCGCTGCTCGACATCGCCCGCACCAGTTCATCGAGCAGCGCCTGCAACTGCGGCACCCGCTGACTGAAACGCTCGGCATGGCCGGCGAACGCGGTGACCGCCGCTTCGCCTTCGGCCAGCCGCGCCGCACTCTCCCCCAACGGTTCCCAGGTCGCGGCGACCTTGCGGATCGGGCCGGACACGCCCGCGGTGCTGCCGTAGCGCTCCTCGAGCTGGCGGATGTCGCGCTCGATCTGCGCCCGGGTGGCGTTGAACGCCGCGAAGGCGACCGCGTTGCCACGTGCCGCTTCCGAGCCTTGATTGGCCAACCGCTGGCTGTCCACGCGCAGATTCGAGGCCGAGAGGCTGGCACTGCCGAGCTGGGCGGCGCGCCAGGTGCCGTAGCCGGTGTTGAGGACGAGGATCGTGCCGGCGACGATCATCATCGCGACCCAGAAGTTCGTGCCGAGAATGCGTCGCTTGCCTGCGCGGGGATCGACCACTGTGCTCATGCCTTGCGTTTCCTGATCGTGGTGCGCGCCGCGGCGTCAGGCCGCGGCATGTCTGAACTCGGGCGTGCGAACCAAGCGGTCGAGGCTGAAGACGCCCCAGACCGCGCCGGCCTGCGCGTAGGCGCGATCGACGAAGTGCGCATAGCGCCCCGTGGCGATCGGGTCGGCCGGCACCTGGTCCTGTTCCAGGAAGCTGCGCTGACCGAACAGCGCGTCGATCGTCACCGCGACGTCGCCGCCGGGCTGGCGGACCAGCAACATCCGCTGGCCGTCCTGCGGCGCACTGCGTTCGCCTTCCAGGAACTGGCGCAGATCGACGATCGGCAGCAAGGCGCCGCGCACATTGCCCACCCCGAGCATCCAGGGCTGGGCGCCGGGGACGGGCGTGATCGAAGGCATCGTCAGGATCTCGACGACCTCGTCGAAGGCCGACGCCAGCAACCGACGGCCGATGCGATAGCCCACGCCGCGCCACAGGCCGGGGGCGTCCAACTGCTCGGGCAGCCCGACGACGTGCGCCAGGCTGCGTCGCTCAAAGTCGGCCAGCAGCGCGAACGCCTCTGGCACCGGTGCCGCAAGATCGGGCGCCGCGGCGTTCACCCGCCCAGGACCTGGCGGATCTGCGCGATCAATGCCACTTCGGTCGGCGGCTTGACCAGATAGCCCTTCGCGCCCTGGCGCAGCCCCCACATGCGGTCGGTCTCCATGCCCTTGGTGCTGACGATCACCACCGGGATGGCCGCCGTCTGCGGATCGCGCACCAATGCGCGGGTGGCCTGGAAGCCGCTCATGCCCGGCAGCACGACGTCCATCAGCACCAGGTCGGGCCGCTCGCTGCGGCACAACGCGATGCCGTCCTCGGCATTGGCGGCCGCGAGCACTTCGTAACCGTGCCGTTCCAGCCACTGGGTCAGCACCGCGGTGTCGGTGGGCGAGTCCTCGATCAACAGGATGCGAGCCATGCCTTTCCCCTCAGGCGTCGACGTGGTGACGGATCGCATCGAGCAACTCCTCGCGCGTGAACGGCTTGGTGACGTACTCGTCGGCACCGACGATCCGACCACGCGCCTTGTCGAACAACCCGTCCTTGGATGAGAGCATGATCACCGGTGTCGTGCCGAAGCGGCGGTTGTTCTTGATCAGCGCGCAGGTCTGGTAGCCGTCGAGTCGGGGCATCATCACATCGACGAAGATGACCTGCGGTGCGTGCTCGACGATCTTGGCCAGGGCCTCGAAGCCGTCGACCGCGGTCACCACGTCGGCGCCTTCCCGGCGCAGCAGCGTTTCGGCGGTCCGTCGAATGGTCTTCGAATCGTCGATCACCATCACCCGCAAGCCGTCGAGGCATCCGGTGGATGATCTGTCGTCACTGCTCATGCGGTTGCTGTCCCCTGCCCGACGCGCCGTTCGGCGCCGCAGCATCGCGGAGTTATATCCCAGCCGGTCGCTGGGCTGTCAAGCGTACACGCCCCGATGCCCGGTGCGCCGAAAACAGCCCTGCTAACATGCCGACTTTCCCTCTGTCTGGATGCCGGCATGTCGCTCAACGTCGTCGTGGTGATGGACCCGATCGGGTCGATCCGGATCGCCAAGGACACGACGTTCGCGATGCTGCTCGAGGCGCAGCGGCGCGGCCACCGCCTGCAGTACGTGCTGCCCGGCGCCCTGGGCATGGACGGCGGCCAGGCCGTGGCCACGCTGGCGCCGTTGACCGTGCGCGACGATCCCGCCGACTGGTTCAGCCTTGGCACGCCGTCGATGCATCGCTTCGGCGAGGGCGACGTGGTGCTGATGCGCAAGGATCCGCCGGTCGATCCGGAATTCATCAACGACACCCAGATCCTCAGCGTTGCCCAGCGCCAGGGCGCGCAGATCGTCAACGATCCACAGGGCCTGCGCGACATGAACGAGAAGCTTGGCGCGCTCGCGTTCCCGCAGTGTTGCCCGCCGACGCGGGTCGCCCGCGACGCGGCCGCCCTCAAGGCCTTCGTCGCCGAGCACGGCCAGGCGGTGCTCAAGCCGCTCGACGGCATGGGTGGACGCTCGATCTTCCGCGCCGCGGCCGGCGACCCGAACCTCAACGTGATTCTCGAGACCCTGACCGATGGCGGCCGCCGGCTGGCGATGGCGCAGCGCTACCTGCCGGAGATCGTCGACGGCGACAAGCGCATCCTGCTGATCGACGGCATGCCGGTGGACTACTGTCTGGCACGGATCCCGCAGGGCGACGAGTTCCGCGGCAACCTGGCCGCCGGGGGTCGCGGCGAGGGCCGGCCGCTGAGCGAGCGCGACCGCTGGATCGCCGCCCAGGTCGGCCCGACGCTCGCCGCGCGCGGCATGCGCTTCGTCGGCCTGGACGTGATCGGCGACTGGCTGACCGAGGTCAACGTCACCAGTCCGACCTGCGTGCGCGAGCTCGATGCGCAGTTCGGTCTGAACATCGCCGGGCAGCTGTTCGACGCGATCGAGCGCGGATGACACCGGACCGGTCCCGGATCGCCCCGGATGCGCATCGCTAGCGCCGGCGACGCCAGGCCGTGACCGCCGCGTCGCCGCCGCGGATCGGCGACGACGCGCGCCTGGGCGCGACGCTGGCGTTGTCGCTGCTGGTGCACGGGTTGCTGGTGCTGGGCATTGGCTTTTCGACCGAAGACGCCGCGCCGGTGGTGCCGACGCTGGACGTGATCCTGACCGAGACCACGAGCCCGCTGACCCAGGCCCAGGCCGATTTCCTCGCCCAGGCCAGCCACCAGGGCGGCGGCGAGGACACGCGCAGCCTGCGGCCGCGCGAGCCGCGGCCGGGCTTGCTGCCGCAACCCGAGGCCGGCCTCGCGCCACGCCCGCTGCACGCGCAATCGCCCGACACCCGACCGACGCCGCGCGAACGCGTCGTCGCCAGCGCACGCGGTCAGACCCACGTGGAAAGTCCCGATCCCACGCCCCAGGCCGAGCGCCGCACGCTGCCGCCCGGCCCCGAACGGGTCGAACGCGACCTGGAGATGGCGCGCCTGGCCGCGGAGATCCATCTGCGCTCGGAGCGCTACGCGCGCAGGCCCAAGCGCAAGTTCGTGTCCGCCAGCACCCAGGAGTACGTCTATGCCACGTACCTGCGGCAATGGGTGGACCGGGTGGAGCGCGTGGGCAATCTGAACTACCCCGACGAGGCCCGCCGACGGGGCCTGGCCGGGCGCCTGGTCATCAGCGTGGCGATCCGCCGCGACGGTTCGGTGGAGCGTGCCGACGTCATCCGCAGCAGCGGCGTGCCCCTGCTCGACGACGCCGCGCTGCGGATCGCTCGACTCGCCGAGCCCTGCCCGCCGTTGCCGCCGACCGACGAGCAGATCGACATTCTGCACGTCACCCGCAGCTGGAATTTCCTGCCCGGCGGCGCCCTGGTGGACGACTGAGCCCATACCGCGCATTGCCGAGTCCAGGTCTGCCGACGCGCATCGCGAGGCCGCCCGACACCGCAGGATGCGGCTGGGCGCAGTCACCCGCAGCGGTCACGCCCCGGCAGGCACCCGGCCGGCAACGGCGTGGGCCCGCGCGCCGAGCGTGATCGTGCCGTTCGCGGGATCGAGCGGAAGTTCAGCGCGAACCTCGGCGGCGAACTGTGCGGCCTCGTCCGGCCGCAACCGGGCCAGTTGCGGGCCGACGCTAGGGGCCCCCAGCACGGTCTGCCAGTAATCGTCGAAGTCGGCGAAGGTACGCCGCACCTCGATCGAATGGGTCCGCACCTCGCACAGGCCGGCGCCGGCCCACAATGCCTGCAGCACGTCCAGGCGCGAGGCCTCCGGTGACGGCGGCGCGGGCACCGCGACGCCCTGGGCGCGAAGCCGCGCCTGCAGCGCGTGATAAGGAAAGCCGCCGCCGGGCATGTCCCAGGCATAGGCCGAGACCAGCGCACCGGGACGTCCGACCCGCGCCATCTCGGCCACGCCGCGCGCCGGCTCGGGCACGAAGAAGATCACCAGCGGCATGACCAGCGCGTCGACGCTGGCCGCCGGAAAGGGCAACGCCATCGCGTCGCCGACCAGCAGATGCGCGGCATCGACGTCCAGCCGCGTCCGCGCGTGCGCCAGCTGCGCGGCGGACGGGTCGATCCCATACACCCGCGCCGGGGCGCAGCGTGCGATCAGCGCTTGGGTGAACGCGCCGTTGCCGCAGCCCACATCGAGCCAGTCCAGGCCCGGCGGAGGAGCCAGCCAATCGAGGAACCGGTCGCCGGCAAGCCGACTCCAGATGCCCATGTAGCGTTCGTAGCGCGCGCCATCGTCGAAGCGGATCTGTCCGCGGCTGGTCGTCGTCACAGCGGGCTCCAGCCCGGGCCTTCGCCCCGACGCCAGAACACGCCGCGGGCCTGACCGTAGATCGCGTCGCTGGGCACCACGCCGAACCAACGGCCGTCGAGGCTCGCGCCGCGATGGTCACCGAGCACCAGCACATGCCCTGCCGGCACCCGCAGCCCATGGATGTCCGGCCCCCGCCGTCCGCCAGATCGAGCACGGCCTGGCGCGTGCCGAAATCCTCGGGCGCACCGGCCACCGGCGCGAGCGCGACCCCGTTGATCGACAGATGGCCATCGATGAGATCGACCCGGTCGCCACCGGTGGCGACGACCCGTTTGATGAGCCGGATGCCATCGGCCGGCGAGCGGAACACGACCACGTCCCCGCGCGCTGGGTGGTCGCCCGGCCACAGGATCCATTCGGTGAAGGGCACCCGCAGGCCATAGGCGCGCATGTCGACGACGACGCGGTCGCCCGGCTGTAGCGTCGGCGTCATCGAGCCGCTGGGCACGTGATAGTGATTGGCCAGCGACGAGCGCGCGATCAACAACAGACCGAGCAGGACAATCAGCGGCAGTCCCTCGCGACGCAGCCAGCCGCGCACGCGCCGGTCAGGGCGCATCGTGGCTGATGGGCGAGCACCTGCAGGAGACGGCGAAGACATGGTCGGCTTCCGCATAGGGGGTGGGCTCAGGATAGGACAGTCACAGACGTCCTTGGGTTCCGCTCAGCGCGCCGCGCGGCGCGCCTGCTGCTCGGCCAGCGTCAGTGCGACATCGTTGCGCAGGTAGGCCGGTTCGACCCGCTCCGGTGCGACCGCCTCGCCGCGGGCGAACGCAGCCGCCGCCAGGGCGGCAAGATCGGCGGCCTGCGGCAACGCGGTCGCGTCGATCCGCGCTGGCGAGGCCCCCAGACGCGCCGCCAGCACGCCGTCGGCGACACCGAAGCCAGTGCCGACGCCAGACCAGGCCGCGCCCGTCCCCGGCAGTTCGACCGTGTCGGGGGCACCGACACGCTCGTCGGACATCGCCTCCGGTCCGTCGGCCCGCATTGCGAATGCGGCGCGGTACACCTCGCCCATGCGCGCATCGATCGCCGCAAGCACATGTGCGCCCTCGCCCACGCCGGCACGCATTGCGAGCACGGCCAGCGTCGAGACGGCGACGACCGGGCGATCGAGCGCCAGCGCCACGCCCTGCACCAGCGCGATACCCAGGCGCACGCCGGTGAACGCGCCCGGCCCCCGACTGACCGCGACCGCGTCGAGCTGTCTGCGCGCGATCCCGGCCTCCGCCAGCAAGGCCTCGGCCCACGGCAGCGCCAGCTCGGCATGACGCCGCGGCGCGATCTCGCTGCGGTGGAGCACGCGGCCGTCGTCCCAGAGCGCGACGGAGCAGGCCTCGGTGGCGGTTTCGAACGCGAGCAGTTTCATGACGGCTGGGACTCGGGATGCGGGAGGGCGGCGTCGGTTTCGCCGGCGAGGATTGTCGCAGCTGGCGCGGCGAAGAACGCCTCCACATCGGCGATCTCGCGCGTGCGCGGCAGCGGCGGCAGCGAGTCCAGGAACAGCGCGCCGTAACCGCGTCCGAGCAAACGCGGATCGCACAGCACCAGCACGCCGCGATCGGCCTCGGTGCGGATCAGCCGGCCCACGCCCTGCTTGAGGGCAATGACGGCCTGCGGCAATTGCTCATCGCGGAACGGATTGCCGCCGGCCCGGCGGATCGCATCGAGCCGCGCCTCGAACACCGGATCGTCGGGCGCGGCGAACGGCAGCTTGTCGATGACCACCACGCTCAATGCATCGCCGGCGACATCGACGCCTTCACGGAAACTCGCCGCGCCCAGCAGCACGCCGTTGCCGGACTCACGAAAGCGCTGCAGCAGCACGTGCCGTGGCGCCTCGCCCTGCACGAACAGCGGCCAGGGACAGCGCGTGGATGCACGCAACAGCACCGCGGTCTCGCGCAGCGCGCGGTGCGAGGCGAACAGCACGAACGCGCGCCCGCCCGAGGCATGCAGCACGGGCAGCAGCGCGTCGACCACCGCGGCGGTGTAGCCGGGCGCGGCCGGTGTGGGCAACCGCGGCGGCAGATAGCACAGCGCCTGGTGCGCCCAGTCGAACGGACTCGGCGCAAGCAGCGTCTGCGGTGCGTCGAGCCCCAGCCGCTTGGCGATGTGTTCGAAGCTGCCGTCGACCGCCAGCGTCGCCGACGTGAACACCCAGGCCGCCTGCGACACCTCGCGATGCGCACGCAGCGGGGCCGACACGTCCAGCGGCGTGCGCTGCAGGCGAAAGCCGCGCGGCGTCAGCTCGTACCACAGCACGCTGTCGTCGCCGGGGTGCTCGGCGGGGCTCGCTTCGGCTTCGGACTCGTCAGTGGCCTGGGCATCGTCGAACATCGCAGCCGACGCGGCGCCGTCGTTCCAGCGCCGCAGCCGGGTCAGGCACAGCGCGGCGCGGGCATGGCAGGCGTCGAGCCCGGGCGAGGCCTCGCGCAGGGGTGCCAGCACATCGCGCAGGTGCACCAGGGCCTCGTCGAGCGCATGCAATGCATCCTCGACCGCCGGCTGGTACAGCGCCCGGTAGCGGGTGCCGCGGGCCGGCAGGCCGTCCATCGCCATCCGCAGTCCCCGCGCCGCGCCGTCGAGCGCCTGCGCAGGCAACTGCAGCACCGGCAGCGCGCCCGGCACGTCGCGGCACTCGGCCACGGCGTCGCGGGCCAGTTCGACCAGCGGCCGCGCACTCAGGCCTTCGCCGAAGAACTGCGCGGCCAACTCAGGCAACTGGTGCGCCTCATCAACGATGAAGGCCCGGGCACCGGGCAGGATTTCGCCGAATCCCTCCTGCTTGAGCGCCAGATCGGCGAGCAGCAGGTGGTGGTTGACGACGACCACGTCCGCGGCCTGCGCGCGCTGGCGCGCCTGGACCACGAAGCACTCGCTCCAGAACGGGCAGTCGTTGCCCAGGCAGTTGTCGACGGTGGAGGTGACCATCGGCAGCAGCGGCGTGTCCTCGGGCAGGCCGTCGAGTTCGGCGACATCGCCCAGCCGCGTCCGCCCGGCCCAGGCGACGATGCGCTGAAATTGATGGATCTGATCGCGCGTCGCCAGCCGCGGCGCGCCACGCGCCTGCTCCAGCCGATACAGGCACAGGTAATTCGCGCGCCCCTTGAGCAGCGCACTGCGCAGGCCACTGCCGAGCGCGTCGCGCACGCGCGGCAGGTCGCGATGATAAAGCTGGTCCTGCAGCGCGCGCGTTCCGGTCGAGACGATCGTCTTGAGCCCCGAAAGCAGTGCCGGCACCAGGTAAGCAAAGGTCTTGCCGGTGCCGGTGCCGGCTTCGGCCAGCAGCGTGGCGCGTTGCTCGATGGCGTCACCGACCGCCATCGCCAACGCTTGCTGCGCCGCGCGCGGGCGGAAAGCCGGAATGTGCGCGGCCAGCGGCCCGCCTTCGACCAGCGCCTCGCGGCTGCGTGCAGCCAGGCCGTTGGCGTCCGCTGCCGACACCCCGACGTCGCAGTCCCGAATCAGTAGCGCTGCGGGCCGGCGACGCGGCAGCCGTCGGCCTGCGTGCGGGCCGCGGTCGCGCCAGTGGCATCGCCCGAGGCGAGCCGGACCTGCTCGAGCGTGATCCAGTGCCGGCGACACAGCGGGCCGACCTGGCTGCCGATCGCATGCGCACGCTCGGCCAGTTCGGCCGCCCGCGGGAACTCGCCTTGCAGGATCGCAAGCTCCGCGCGCTCCTGCAGCAGTGCGGGGTCGTCGTGCACGATCTCCAGCGCCTGATCGAGCGCGGCCGCAGCGCCGGCCACATCGCCCTGGCCTTCAAGTGCGACCGCGCGCTCACGCAGATCCTCGACCATCGGATCGCGCAAGGGCTGCACCGCCAGCTCACCGTCCCCGTCGCCGCTGGCGGCGCGGATCGCCGCAACCATCGCCTGCGGCGCGACGGTGGTCGGCGGCGCTGCGGCCGGGGCGGATGCGGGCGGCGTGGTGCACGCGGCCAGTGCGAGCGCGGCGGCGCAGCAGGCGCCACGCAACAGGAAGGCGGTCATCGGGGCAATTCCTCGGCGGGCGGCGGAGCCGCGGGTTGCGGCGGTGATTGCGGTTGCGGCGGTGCAGGCGGTGCCTCATCACGATCGCGGCGGCCGAAGCCGAACCACTCGCGCCAGCCGCGCCGTTCGGTCTCGATCGGCGTGCCATTGGCGTCGACCGGGTTGCCGTCCTGGTCGATGTAGGTCGGCTGGCCGTCCTGGTCGTAGCCGCGGCAGGACTGGTACGGCGGCGCGTAGCCGGCGACGAACGCGAACCGGCGTGCGCCGGGACAGTCGGCATCGGTCGCGGTGGATTGCGCCACCCACTGCCACTCCAGGCCCTCGCTGCCCACGTCGAGCGGCGCGCTGGGCAGCCGCGAGAACAGTCCCGACCACACCCGCATCGCGCCGGTCGCGCCGACCAGCCCGGTCTGCGCGTTCTGGTCGTTGCCGACCCACACCACACCCAGATGATCGCCGGTCCAGCCGGCGAACCAGCTGTCGCGCCCGTCGTTGCTGGTGCCGGTCTTGCCGGCAGCGTTGAGCCGCCCCAGGCCGTCGTTGACCAGCCGTCGCGCGGTGCCCGAGGTCACCGCGTGCTGCAATGCGATCGTGACCACGCGCGCCGACAGCGCATCGCTCTGCTGCGCGGGGCTGGGCTGGGTGTCGTAGCGGTTGACCACACGCCCCTGCTCGTCGATGACACCGCGCACGGTGCGCAGCGTCTGCACTTCGCCGCCCGATGCCAGGAACTGGTAGAGCTGGGCCATCGCATAGGGGCTCTGGTCCATCGCGCCGAGGATCAACGCCGGATTGGCCTCGGCGCGGATGCCGGTCAGCATGTGCACCACGTCGGCCAGCGCGCGCGGGCCGACATCCATGCCCACGCGCACCGTGGACTGGTTGTACGAGTTGGCCAATGCGTCGATCAACCGCACCGTGCCGTGGCTGCGGCCGTCGGCGTTGCCAGGCGACCAGCGCTTGCCGTTTTCGAGCGTGACCGTCACCGGCGAGTCGTCGACCCAACTGGCCAGCGAATAGCGGGTCGGGTTGCTGAGCGCGATCAGATAGACGAACGGCTTGAGCAGCGATCCGACCGGGCGGTGGGCTTCGAACGCACGATTGAAGCCGTGCTCACTCGGCACCCGGCTGCCGACCGCAGCGATGACCTCGCCGGTATGCACGTCGGTGACGACCAGGCCAGCTTGCAACTCCGGACGCCCGCGCGTGCCCAGATCCTTGAGCGTGCGCACGGTCGCGCCTTCGGCGTAGGCCTGGGCGGAGGGCACCATCGCGCTCATGACCGACAGCCCGGCCCCCTGCAATGCGCCGGCCGGATAGTCGTTGGCCAACTGGCGCCGGATCAGGTCGACATAGGCGGGAAAGCGATTGGCAGCGATGTTGCCCGGCGTGTCGGTCACGCCCAGCGGGCGGGTCAGCGCCCGATCGTAGGTGGCCTGGTCGATGAGCCCGCTCTCGCGCATCTTGCCCAGCACGAAGTCGCGACGCACCTGCGCACGTTCGGGCTGACGGCGCGGATCATAGTAGGACGGGCCGCGGATGATGCCGACCAACAACGCGACCTGTTCGGGCTCGAGATCGTCGATCCTGCGCCCGAACCAGAACTCGGCGCCGGCGGCGACGCCGTGGATCGCCTGCGCGCCGCGCTGGCCGAGGTAGACCTGGTTGAGATAGGCCTCCAGGATCGCGCCCTTGTCGTAGCGCGCCTCGATCAGCAGTGCATAGAGGATCTCGTTGAACTTGCGGGTGTAGGTCTGCTCACGGCCGATGCCCAGCAAGCCGCTGCGCGCGAGCTGCTGGGTCAAGGTGCTCGCGCCCTGCCGCGCTTCGCCGGCGCGCAGGTTCACCAGCGCCGCGCGCGCCATGCCGCTCAGATCGATGCCGTGGTGGTGCGCGAAGTCCTTGTCCTCGACCGCCTGCAGCGTGTCGGTCAGCAACTGCGGTACCTCCTGCACGCGGACCAGGCGGCGCTCCTCCTGCTGCTGTCCGTACAGGGTGGCGATGCGCGCCGGGTCCAGCCGCGCGGCCTCGATCGCACCGCCCTCGCCATCGCGCAACCGCGAGATGCGGCCGCCCGACAACGACACCTGCACGCGCGCAGGCGCGACGACGCCGTCGACATCGCGATAGCCACGGCTTGCGATCGTCCAGCGTGCCCCCTCGGTGGCGTAGGTCCCGGGCTTGACGCCGTCACCTTCGCGGTAGCCGGCCGCGGCCAGCTCGGTCTTCAGCGTGGCGGCATTCATCGCCACGCCCTGCGCCAGATGCAGCGGCCGGGCATAGACGCGCGTGGGCATCTGCCAACGCAAGGCGCCGAACCGCTCGCCGACCTGATGATTGAGGTACAGCGTGTAGGGAATCAGGAAACCGAGTCCCAGGCCGATCAGCGCCAGCATCCAGCTCAGAAGGCGGCGGTGCCAGGTCGACGGCGCTGCGCCGTCATCGTCGAGATCGTCGTCGTCTTCGTAATCGATCCGGGCCATGGATGTCCTGCACCCGCGGCAGCGGGTCGATGTGGGTGACACAATAGCGCCCGGCAGTCTATCCCAGCGCCTTCGGGCGGGATCGGGCGGCCTCCCGACCAGTCAGCTGGAGTTCCGACGCATGTCGTTTTCCCTGGCCGATGCGCGCTTCCGGCTCGTCCGGGCGCTCGGCCTGTTCCGCCGCGGATTCGCAAGCCTGCGCATGCGCGGGCTGCGCGCGACGTGGCAGCGGGTCGGCGCGCAGTTCGGCGTGTTCGCACCCCGCGCGCGGCAGGCCTTGCTCGCCGCCGACCTGAGCGCGTTCGCACCGTTCGACGTTCCGTGCTACGACGCCCCCGCGGTGTCGATCGTGGTCCCGGTCTACGGCCACCTGCCGCAGACCCTGGCCTGCCTGCGCGCGATCGCCGCGCACCCGCCGCGGGCCTCGATCGAGATCATCGTCGTCGACGATGCCAGCCCCGACGACAGCGCGGCGACCCTGGCCCGCATCGGCGGCCTGCGCCTGCACACCATGCCGGCGAACGCAGGGTTCATCGGCGCCTGCAACGCGGGCGCAGCGCTGGCGCGCGGGGCCTATCTTCTGTTTCTCAACAACGACACCGTGCCCCAGCCCGGTTGGCTCGATGCGATGCTCGCGACCTTCGCGCGCGCCCCCGATGTCGGGATCGTCGGCGCGCAGCTGGTCTATCCCGACGGCCGCCTGCAAGAAGCGGGCACGATGCTCGTGCGCGACGGCCGCGGAGAAAACCGCGGCCGGTTCGCCGACCCGCTGCATCCGCAGTTGCGCTACTGCGCCGACGTCGACTACGTGTCGGGAGCAGCGCTGATGCTGCCGCGCGCGCTGTTCGAGCGCCTGGGCGGCTTCGACAGCCGCTATGCGCCGGCCTATTACGAGGATGCGGATCTCGCACTACGGGTGCGCGACGCCGGGCTGCGGGTGCTCGTACAGCCCGAGGCCTGCGTGGTGCACCTGGAGGGCGTGAGCGCAGGCACCGACCTGTCGCAAGGCATGAAGGCGGCGCAGGCGCGCAACCAGCCGGTGTTCGCCGCACGCTGGGCACACGTGCTGGCGCAGCGGCCCGCCGACCCGGTGGTGGCCGGCCAACTGCCACGCGCCGGTGTGCCCCAGGTGTTGATCATCGACAGCGTGACCCCGATGCCCGACCGCGACTCGGCCTCGCTGCGGCTGGTCAACCTGATGCGGCTGCTCAGCGAGGCGGGCATGCACGTGGTGTTCCTGCCGGCCGACCGCCGTCACCTGGGCGCGGCTACGCGGGCACTGCAGGCGATCGGTGTCGAAGTCTGGTATGCGCCCTATGCCAAGAGCGCGGCGCAGTGGATGCGCACGCACGGCGGCCGGTTCTCGCGGGTGATGCTGTGTCGCCACTACATCGCGCACGAGTTCCTGCCGCTGGTGCGCCGGCATGCGCCGCAGGCGCAGGTGATCTTCGACACCATCGACCTGCATTACCTGCGCGAACTGCGCGGCGCCGAGGTCTCGGGCGATCCCGCGTTACGCCGCGCCGCCGAACGCACGCGGGCGCAGGAACTGGACGTCGTCCGCCGCTGCGACACGACCCTGGTCGTGAGTCCGAGCGAGGTCGCCCTGCTGGCCCGCGACGCCCCCCAGGCCCGGGTGGCGCTGTTGTCGAACCTGCACGAGGTCGCCGGGCCCGGGCGGCCGTTCGCGCAGCGGCACGATCTGGTCTTCGTTGGCGGCTTCCGCCATCCGCCGAACGTCGATGCGGTGAAGTGGTTCGTCGGCGCGATCTTCCCGGCGATCCGTGCACGCCTGCCGCAGGTCCGCTTCCACTGCATCGGCGACCACGTCGACGACGCGATCGCTGCCCTGGCCCGGGTGGACGGCGTGGTCATCCACGGCCACGTGCCGGACATCACGCCCTACATGGACGGCTGCCGCATCGCGGTCGCGCCGTTGCGCTTCGGGGCCGGCGTCAAGGGCAAGGTCAACCTGAGCATGGCCCATGGCCAGCCGGTGGTCGCGACGACCTGCGCGGCCGAAGGCATGCAACTGCACGACGGTCATGATGTGCTGCTGGCCGACCAGGCCGACGCGTTCGCCGATGCGGTCGTGCGCCTGTACGAGGACGAAACGCTGTGGGGCCGGCTCGCGGATCACGGCCTGGACAATGTCCGACGGCATTTCTCTCTCGATGCGGCGCGCCGGACCGTCCAGGCGGTGTTCGTCGAGAGCGCCCTTGATCGCGTGCAGCCCTGATCAGCCGCTGTTGAGCGACGCGGTGCGCAGCCGCTGCGCGAACTCGGCATGCCCCGGCACCCCCGGGTCGATCCTGCGCGCCGCCGACAACGCGGCTTGCGCACCGGCGAGATTGCCTGCCCCCAGACGTTCGTCGCCGATCGCCAGCCAGCGCTGGGCCAGCCGCCGCCGCGCATCGCGCGCCGCGGGCTCGCCTTCGCCCAGCGCGACCCGGGCATCGAGGCAGGCATGCGCGCGCGCAAGGTTGTTGGCGCGCAGGCCGGCGTCGAAACACTGGCGGGCGCCGGGCAGCAATCGCGCCGAGGCGCGCGTGACCGCCGGATCGTCGGGCGCGAGCAACCGAGCGGCGCGGACGTGGTCGTAGGCGCTGTCGCCTGGAGGCGACATCAGATCGCCGCGTGCCTGCGCGGCGGCCGCCTGCTGCAGCAGCGCCGCGACCCGGCGTCGGCGCTCCTGGGGCGGCAATTGCGTGCCGCGGTCGGCATGCACCGCGCGCGAGCGCTCGATCCGTAGCGCGGCCGCGCGCACCGCCTCGCTGTCGGGCGCCAGCGCCTGCGCCTCGCGCAGCTGCGCATCGGCATCGGCGAAGTTGAAGTCGCGGGCATAGCGCTCGGCGCGCTGCGCATACGCGGCGCCTGCATCGAGCAGCCCGCGCTGCGCACTGGCATCCTCGGCATCGAAGGCGAGCAGAATCCGCCATTCGGCGACGGCGCGTTCGATGCGCCCGTCGGCCAGATGCGTCGCCGCACGCCGGCGCAGTGCATCGAGTTCCTCGGTCAGGCGTGCCTGGGTGTCGGGCAGGTCGACGTGGCCGGGATCGTAATCGCGCACCGTGGCGACCAGCGCGGCCGCGCCGCTCAGATCACCGTCGCGCAGGCGCGCGCGTGCCCGCTCGAGCAGCGCCGCCAGCGACTCGTCGCGCCCACGCAACGCATCGCCGTTGCCTGGCTCGATCGCGAGCACCCGCGCGTACAGCGGCAGCGCCGCATCGGGACCGGCATCGAGCCGCCCCTGGGCCTGCGCTGCCTGGGCCTGGCGCAACAGCACCTCGGGCGCCGTGCCGCCGGCCTCGAGCGCGCGCAGCCGGGCGTCCAGGGCCTCGATCGCATCGCGCGGCGCGGACAACTCCTGCGCCAGCTTGAGCGCGCTCCGGGCGGCATCGAAACGCCGCGCCTCGACCGCGGCGCGGGCCTGGACGAGCGCGGCATCGGCGACCTGCGACAACCCCGCGCGCGGCCGCACGTCGTCGGGGTCGAGCGCCTGCGCGGCCTCGAACAACTGCCGCGCGCCACTGCCGTCGCCGGCATCCAGGCGCCCCTCCGCGACCGCCTGGGCGGCATCGTCGAGCAGCGCCTGCACCCGCGTCTCGGGCCACAGCCGGTCGACGACGAAGACACGCACGCCGAACACCAGCAGCGCCAGGCCGATGCACGCCGCCAACGAGACCCCCGGCCAGCGGCGCCACCAGGGCGCGTCGGCCGCGAGCGACCGCCGCGGGCGGGCAGCCAGGCGCTGGGCGGGCGCAGGTCCGTTGGAGAGATCGTCGCCGTTCACGCCGCGCAGTATGCGAGATCGAGCTGAACACCGATGTCGCGATCGTTCACGCCCGCCGCGCCAGCTCCACCCCCGGCACGCTGTCGAGCTTGCCCAGCAGTCGCGCCAACTGGCCGTAATCGGCAACCCGCAAGCGCAGCCGCAACTGCACGCGCGAGAGCCGGTGGTGTTCGCTCTGGATCGCCAGCACGTGCACATCCTCCTGGGCGATCAGGTTGCTCAGATCCTTGAGCAGGTGCCGGCGATCGACGGCCTCGACGACGACATCCGACTCGTGGCCGCCGCCCTGCTCGCCCCACTCGACCGGCAGCACCCGCTGCGGCTGGCCCGCCGACAACCGCAGGAACGACGGGCAGTCGCGACGATGCACGCTCACGCCGCGCGCACGGGTGAGATAGCCGGCGATCGGCTCGCCCGGAACCGGACGACAGCAGCGGGCGACCTGCACCAGCAGGTTGTCCACCCCGACCACGCGGAAGCTCGAATCGGCCGCCTTGGGAGCCCGGCGCGGCCGGCGCAGCGGCAACGTCGGCGCATCGTCTTGCGCGGGCGCGTGACGTTCGCGCTCGATCTCCAGCAGCGCCCGGCCGATCTGATTCGGCCCCACATCGCCGAGCGCGACCGACACGTAGAGATCGTCCACGCTGCTCGCGTTGAAGCGCGGCAGCACCGGCGCCAGATCGGCCTGCAGCAGACCCAAGCGGCGCAGATCACGCTCCAGCAGTTCGCGGCCAGCCTGGACATTGCGCTCGCGATCGAGCTTGTGAAACCAGTTGCGCACCTTCTCGCGCGAGCGCGGGCTGGCGAGAAAGCCATTGGCCGCGACCAGCCAGTCGCGCCGCGGCGACGGCAGCTTGGCGGTCAGGATTTCGACGCGCTCACCGGTCCGCAGCACGGTGTCGAGCGGCACGATGCGGCCGTCGACCTTCGCGCCACGGCAGCGGTGCCCGACCATCGTATGCACGTGATAGGCGAAATCGAGCGGCGTCGCGCCTTGCGGCAGGTCGATGATCTCGCCCTTGGGCGTCAGCACGAAGACCCGGTCCTCGACCAGTTCGGTATCAAACGCATCGGCCAAGCCCTCGGCCCGTCCGCCGTCGGTATGCGACTCAAGCAGCCGCCGCATCCACTCGATCCGGCGTTCGAGCGCGGCGCTGCCGGCCGGCGCACGCTGCGAGCCGCCGGTTTCCTTGTAGCGCCAGTGCGCGGCCACGCCCAGCTCGGACGCCTCGTGCATCTCACGCGTGCGGATCTGCACCTCCAGCGTCTTGCCTTCCGGCCCGACGACTGCGGTGTGCAGCGAACGGTAATCGTTGTTCTTGGGCCGGGCGATGTAGTCGTCGAACTCGCTGGGGATCGGCGTCCACAGCGCGTGCACCACCCCCAGCGCCGCATAGCAGGCCGGCACGTCGTCGACCAGCACGCGCACCGCGCGCAGGTCATAGAGTTCGCCGATCGGCACCTGCTTTTTCTGCATCTTCCGCCAGATGCTGTAGATGTGCTTGGGCCGTCCGGCAACGTCGGCGCGCACGTCCTGCGCAGCGAGCGCTTCGCCCAGTTGTGTGCGCACCTGCTCGATGTAGCGTTCGCGGCCGGCGCGTTTGTCGTCGAGCAGGCCGGCGATGCGGCGGTAGGTCTCGGGCTGCAGATAGCGGAACGCCAGGTCCTCGAGCTCCCACTTCAGCTGCCAGATGCCCAAGCGGTTGGCGAGCGGCGCATGGATGTCGCGCGTGAGCAGCGCCAGCGCACGCCGGGTCGGCTCGTCGGCGCGCACCGCCGCACGCATCTGTGCCAGTTGCCGGGCCAGCAGCACCAGCACCACGCGCAGATCGCGCACCAGCGCCAGCAGCAACCGGCGCAGGCCCTCCGGGTTGCCGCTGCCGACATGCTCGGCATGCAGCGACCAAACCTGATGCGCGGCGCGCAGACCGTCGAGCAGCGGCACCAGCGCGGGCACGCGCGCGCGCATCGGCGCGCGCCAGACCGGCACCGCATCGGCGATCGCCGCGGCGACCACATCGCCATCGGCGCCCAGCAGCGCCAGCGACGCCAGCGTGTCCTGCAGCACGCTCTCATCGAGCTCGGCCACGCCGTCGGCCGCGGCGGCCGCCTCCTGCAAGGCCGCGCGCAGGGCAGGCCCGAGCGCTGCCGTGGAAGGCAGTGCCAGCAGGCGATCCGGCAGTGGGCCGGCAGGCTCGGACATGAGGTGTTCGGGACGGTCGCAGGACCGTCTACACTAGCCCGCGACCCCGTCCGAGGAACAGAGCATGCGTGCATTCCACTGCGTCCTGATCGCCACCGCGCTGGCGGCCACTCTGCCCGCATTCGCGCAGCAGCCCCGGATCGAGGACCGGATGAGCGCCGCGGAATTCCGTGCCGCCGGGCTGGGCAAGCTCGACGACGCCGAGCTCGATCGGCTCAATGCGTGGCTGGCCCGCCAAGCCGGTGCCCCGGCCGCCGCGGCTGCTGCGGTGGGCAGCGGCACCGATGTCGAGGCGCGGATCGCGCAGGCACGCGAGGAAGGTCGCCGCGAGGCCGCCTCCGCCGCCACCGGGCTGCCCGCACCTGCGCCGGCACGTGAGCCCATCGAGAGCACGATCGTGGGCGCGTTCCAGGGCTTTGCCAGCGGCCGGCAGTACACGCTCGCCAATGGCCAGGTCTGGCGCCAGATCGATGGAGCGACGCTCTCGGGTGCCCGCGGCACCGATGTCGGCGTGCGCATCCGGCCGGGCATGCTCGGCGCCTGGTGGCTGAAGGTGGACGGCTACAACACCCAGGCCAAGGTCGAACGCGTCCGCTGAGCACGCCGCGCCCGGCGGCGCCGTGCGCAGCGCGCGGCGCTTGACCGGACCCGCGAGCGCACACGGCCGTCTGCGACGCCACTGCGAGCTCGAGCGCGGCACAGCCAGTGCTCCGCGTTCGCCTGCGTGCAGTGACCGGGAAGTTCCCGCCCTCGCCACGCGGCATTTTCCTAAGCGCTGCGCGGGGGATGCCCGATTCGCGTGCCACGGCGTGCGAGGCACGCTGTCGGCATGCCCAGTCCTCGCCCCCAACCGCTTCCGCGCTCCACACAAGGCACGCACTACGTGGTCACCGCGGTCACCTACGGCCGCGTGCCCTGGCTGCGCGATCCGCTCTACGCACGGATCGCGCGCCATGAGATCGAGACCTGCGAGCGGCAGGGGTGGCTACGTTCCGAAGCCTGGGTCTTGATGCCCGACCGGGTGCACTGGCTGTTCGAACTGCGCGTCCCGATGCTCGGACAGGTCGTGCAGACGTTCAAGTCGCAGACCGCCCGTGCGATCCGCGGGCATGCGCGAGGCGCGGGGTCGATCTGGCAGGCCGGCTACATGGATCGACGGCTGCGCCCGGACGCCGACCTGCGCAACCACGTGCGCGACCTCATCGCCCAACCACTCCGCGACGGCCTGGACGGACGCTTGCGCGCTCATCGCGACTGGTGGATGCGCGACACGCACGCCATCGCGACCCTGTAGCCCTCGTCAGCAGGCATGCGCTGCACGGCCGAAGTCCGGAGCAACGCGTCCCACGAAGGCGTGTAAGACGCCAGCTACTGCGCGCGCGAAACGGCCGCTCCATCGCGTGGAGCGACCGTCTCCATCGTCAAAGGTAGGTGCACTGCCCGCTCTGGTTGCAGACAGCGATTCTCCACCATCTGCCATCGACGCATTCGTAGATTGCGCCACCGTTGCGATTGGGCACGTACTCGGTGGCACCATCGTTCTCAGCCGTGCAACGGGTGGCCGGCGCCGCGATGGCAGTTCCCATCGCCCCCAAACACATCACGGCACAGACGGTCGAAATCCAGCGAACTGATGTCTTCATCGTGATCCTCCTTGAAAGTGACTACAGCGCATTGCCGCACTTCCTTCGATCCGGCACGGCTCGTCCGGAGGCGGCAAGTCCGCCGAGGCCGCGACCGCAGTCTAACAATGGGACACGTCGCGGCAAGGTCCTGCCCTGCCGCGACACACAAGCGACCCAGGACGTGAGCCGCCGTCGGGCATTCGATGGAAGTGATATCAGGCCGCGCGCAATACCGCGACCCGGCTTGCCAGCTTCTTCGCCGACACCCCACCCTTGGCGCCGAGCTCCTGCGCGAACAGCGAGACGCGCAGTTCCTCGATCTCCCAGCGCAATGCTTGCCATTGCGCGTCGTCGGCCAGACCGCGGGCACCGGCGTCGAGCAGTGCGTCGACGAACGGTTTGACGTCGAGCATGCGCTGCTGATCGCGCTGGGGGTCGCGCAAGGCCCGTTCTGCGCGCAACGACAGGGCGCGCAGCCAGCGCGGATACTCGGCCAATGCGGCCGCCGGCACGTCGCGCAGGAAACCGGGCGGCACCAGCGCCGCGAGCTGCGCCTGCATATCGTCGAGATTCGCCCGCGCCCAGCCCATCAGCTTCGAATCCAATCGCCCGCGGATCTCGGCTACGAGATCGAGGATCATCTCGGCGCGCTGCAGCCGTGCCATCGCCTCGCCGAACAGGGCCTTGCCGATGGTGTCGCGATGCGCAGCGAACGCGTCGGCATCGCGAATCGTCTCCAGGCCGTCGTCGAGCAACGCGGCGAGCGCGCCCTCGACCAGGTCCTCGCGCAGCCGGTCGCCTGGCCGGTCGGCCGCACGCGGCGCCACCGACTCGATGGCCGCATACAACAGCGCGGTCTTCGGAGCCACCGGCAATTGCTTGGCCGCCTGGCGCACGCGTTCGGCGAGTGCAATTCGCAACAGGCGGCGCACGCCCTGCGGGTGCAGTCGCCGCGCGTGCGCCGGATCGGCATGTACAGCCAGCGACACGCTCTCGCCATCGTCCTGCAGCGCCGGATACGCCGGCAACCCGCCGGCCCCGGCGATCGACACCGGCACCGGCGTGTCCGGAAATGCCGTCAGGCCGCGCTGCTGCAGCCCATCGGCGGCATGGGCGGCGAATGCGCGCGCGGCCCGTTCGCCGAAACTCGCGCGCAGCGCGTCGAGGTCGCGCGATTCGGCCAGTACGGTGTGCGCCTTGCGATCGCGGCCGACGTCGACCAAGCGCAGGTTCGCTCGCAGGTGGGGCTCGAGCGCGGTCTCGTCAAAGTCCGTGGCCGCGATCTCCACGCCGCCGAGCTTCTTCAAGAAGCGCGCCAGCGTGCCGGCGAAGGTATCCGCATCGCCGTCGCGCCAGGCCTGGGCGAACGCGCGTGCGAAATCGGGCGCCGGCACGAAGTTGCGGCGCAGCGCCTTGGGCAGGCTGCGGATCAGCGCCGCCGCCTTGTCCTCGACGAATCCCGGCGCCAGCCACGACAGCCGCGCCGGGTCGATCGCATTGAGCAGGTGCAGCGGCACCGATACCGTCATGCCGTCGTCGGGCGCACCCGGTTCGAACCGGTACGACACCGCGAGCCGCGCATCTCCGAGTGCGATGAACGCCGGGAACAGGTCGGCATCGACGCCGTCCGCGACCAACAGGTCGTCTCGGCGCCACTCCAGCGCGCGTTTGGCCGCCTCCGGCGCCTTGCGATACCAGGCGTCCAGCGCCTGGGCGGAGAGCACGTCGGAGGGAATGCGCTGCGAATACCACTGCGCCATCCAGTCCTCGTCGACGACCAGCCCACTGCGCCGCAGCTTGGCTTCCTCCTCACGCGCGCGGGCCAGCGTGCGCAGGTTGCGTTCGAGGAATCCCGCGCGGACCTCGATCTCGCCGGTCGCCAGGCCGTCGCGCAGGAACAGCGCGCGCGCCTGATCGGGATACAGCCGGCCGTAATCCACCGGTTTCTTGGGCGCGAGCACCAGACCGAACAAGGAAATTTGCTCGCTGCCGATCACCCGCCCCTGCGCGCGCGACCAGCGCGGGTCGTGATGACGTCGCGAGAGCAGGTGATCGAGTTCGGCGATCACCCAATCCGGTTCGATGCCGGCATTGGTCAGCGCCCAGACCTTCTCGGTGTCGAGCAGCGTCGCCGACAGCACCCACGGTGGCGGCTTCTTCGCCAGCGGCGAGCCGGGAAACAACTGGAACCGACGTCCGCGCGGCCCTTCGTACTGTCCCGAATGGCGCCCCCCGCCGGCCGGATCGGCGCGATGGCCGATCTGCGTGGGCAGTCCGGCGAGCAGTGCGCGATGCAAGGCCACGTGCGCGCGCATGGCGGCCTGCCCGCGCACCCGCGCGTTCTCGGTCTCCTCCCCCGCCAACACCTGCGAGACGGCGGAAGCATCCACCGCCCAGCCCAAATCCTCGCACTGCAACTTGAGCTGCCGATGCAGTTCACGCCACTCGCGCATCCGCAAAAAGCCAAGGAAATGCCGCTCGCACCATTTGCGCAGTTGCGACTGGGTCAGGTCCTCATGCGCCTGCCGGTACGCGTCCCAAAGCCGGACGATGCCGACGAACTCCGAGCGCGGGTCGGCGAAGGTCGCATGCGCGGCGTCGGCCGCGGCACGCTGGTCGGCCGGTCGCTCGCGCGGGTCCTGGATGCCCAGAAACGATGTAATCGCGAGCATTTCGTGCAGGCAGCCGTGCTGGTTCGCTGCGACCAGCATGCGCGCGAGCTTCGCGTCGATCGGCAGCCGCGCCATCGTGCGGCCGTGCGCGGTCAATCGGCGGCCGTCGTCGATCGCACCCAGTTCGGTCAGCTGCTGCCAGCCGTCGGCGACCGCGCGCGGATCGGGCGGCTCGACGAACGGAAAATCGGCGATCGGATCCGCAGCCGGTTGCGGCGCATCGCCGCCCCGCCGGCCGCGCCGCGCGCGCGGCTCGCCGTCCCCGCCCAGGCCCAGCGACAGCATGCGCAGGATCACACCGGCCAGCGCCGCGCGTCGGATCTCCGGATCAGTAAAGCGCGGCCGCGATTCGAAATCCGCCTCTGAGAACAGGCGGTAGCACACGCCCGGCGCGATGCGACCGCAGCGGCCCTTGCGTTGATCAGCGCTGGCCTGGCTGATCGGCTCGATGTGCAGGCGGTCGAGCTTCTGCCGCGGGCTGTAGCGCTTGACGCGCGCCAGCCCCGGATCGACCACGTAGTGGATCCGCGGCACCGTCAGCGAGGTCTCGGCCACGTTGGTCGCCAGCACGATGCGACGCAGCGGTCCGGGATTGAATACCCGATCCTGGTCGCGCGCCGACAACCGCGCATACAGCGGCAGGATCTCGGTGTGCCGATACTTGCGCCGTTCGAGCGCCTGGTGCGCGTCGCGGATCTCGCGCTCCCCCGGCAAGAAGATCAGTGTGTCGCCGGTCCCGCGCTCGCCCATGATCTCGTCGCAGGCCGCAAGAATGCCGTCGAGCACCGAGACACCGGGGTCAGCATCGATCTTCCCCTGCCCACGCGGCGCCCCGTTTGCAGCTGCTGCGATATTCGGCTCTGACCCCGATTCCTCGCCGAGCGGGCGGTAGCGGACTTCGACGGGGTAGCCACGGCCTTCGACGTCGACGACCGGTGCGTCGCGGAAATGCGCGGAGAAGCGCGCGGTGTCGATGGTCGCCGAGGTGACGATCAACTTCAGGTCCGGCCGCCGAGTCAGCAGTTGCTTGAGGTAGCCGAGCAGGAAGTCGATGTTGAGGCTGCGTTCGTGCGCCTCGTCAACGATCAGGGTGTCGTAGGCCGACAACCAGCGGTCCGACGCGATCTCCGCCAGCAGAATGCCGTCGGTCATGAACTTGACGGCGGTGTCCGGGCCGATGTTGTCGTTGAAGCGGACCTGGTAGCCCACCGCGCCGCCGATCGGCACCTGCAACTCCTCGGCCACGCGCCGAGCGACGGTGCGCGCGGCGATGCGCCGGGGCTGCGTGCAGCCGATCATGCCCGCCGCCCCGCGCCCGGCCGCCAAGCACAGCTTGGGCAGCTGGGTGGTCTTGCCCGAGCCGGTCTCGCCGGCGACCACGACAACCTGGTGCGCCTGGATCAGTGCGACGATCTCCTCGGCCTTGCCGGCGATCGGCAGGACCGGATCGACCGTCGCCTGCGGCAGCCGCTGCGCGCGCGCCTCGCGCCGCGCGACCGAGGCCTGCAGTCGGCTGCTGAACGCATCGCGCGCGGCCGGGTCGTCGGGCGTGCGCCGCCAGCGCGACCACAGGCCCAGCAGCGGGCCGCGATCGCGCGAGCAGGCGGCATCGACCGACGCGCGCGCCCGGCTCAACGCCGCATTCACCTCGTTGTCGCTGGAATACTCCATCACGCTTGCGAATCCGCTCCCAGGTCTCATATTCGATCGCGAAGGCCGCGTATTGTGGCCGCAATCCCATCCCACAGGAGTCGTCGACCATGGCCAAGGCCAAATCCCAACCTGCCTCCAAGTCCAGCACCAAGCGCTCGTCGGTGGCGCCCGCCGTCGCCTCGCCCGATGCGCGTTCGACCGCGCCGGCCATCGATATCGGGATCAGCGACGCGGATCGCAAGCAGGTCGCCCAGCACCTGTCGGTGTTCCTGGCCGACGCCTATACGCTGTACCTGAAGACCCACAACTTCCATTGGAACGTCACCGGCCCGATGTTCAACGCGCTGCACGTGATGTTCGAGGGCCAGTACACCGAGCAGTGGAACGCGCTGGACGAGATCGCCGAGCGCATCCGCGCGCTGGGCTACAACGCACCGGGGTCCTATGCCGAGTTCATCGAGCTCAGCTCGATCAAGGAAGAACCGGGCCTGGAGAAGTCGCCCGACTGGCGCGAGATGGTGCGCCAGCTGGTACTGGGCAACGAAGCGGTCTGCCGGAGTGCGCGCAAGGCACTCGAAGTCGCCGACGATGCCGACGACGATCCGACCGAGGACCTGCTGACCCAGCGCCTGCAGACCCACGAGAAGAACGCCTGGATGCTGCGCTCGCTGCTGCAGTAAGCGCATCTCCCTAAGGGTCCTGCGAGAACGCCCGGCAGCAACGGGCGTTTTCTTGTGTGATTGAGACGAGAGCGCAGCTTCCGAAGGGCATCGGCCTGGCGGCCGGAAACCGCTTCCCCTCGGTCAAGGCCGCTGCGCGGACTGACCGAGCCGAGGAGTACCCCCGGACGGCTCTACGCTGCTTCCCGAGCCAGAGTAATCGCCGACTCGATCAAACGGGCAAGGCGTTGGGGCCTACCTCAAACGCGATCGGGCGGCTCCGGGCCATCGACTTCGCCGCGCGACACCAGCGCCGCGATGCCCAGATCGCCGGTCACGTTGACCGTCGTACGACACATGTCCAGGAAGTGGTTGACGCCCAGCACCAGGCCGATGCCCTCGGCCGGCACACCGACCATCGTGCAGATCAGCGCCACCACCGGCAGCGAGCCCGACGGGACGCCGGCGGTGCCGATCCCGCCCAGGATGCAGACGAGCATCACCAGCACCTGCTGCCCGATCGACAGGTCGACCCCGAAGAACTGCGCCAGGAAGATCACCGTCACGCCCTCGAACAGCGCCGTGCCGTTCTGGTTGGCGGTCGCGCCGATCGTCAGCACGAAGCGCGACACCTTGCGCGGCAGCTTGAGATTCTCGTCAGCCACGCGCAGCGCCGTGGGCAGCGTGGCGTTGCTCGATGCGGTCGAGAACGACATCAGCATCGCTTCCTGCGCCCCCCGGAAAAACGCCAGCGGCGACCAACCGCCGAACAAGCGCAACGCCAGCGAATAGGTCACCAGCATGTGCAGCGCCAGCGCACCGGCCACCACCGCGACATAGGCGCCCAGGCGGACCAGCAGGTCCCAGCCGAACAGCACCGCCAGGTTGAACATGAAGCAGAACACCGCGATCGGCGCCAGACGGATCACCAGTCCGATCAGCGTCATCGAGACCTCGAACAACCCCTCGATGCCGCGCTTGAGCGCGGCCGCGGCCTCGGACTTCGTCAGCACCAGGCCGATGCCGAACATCAGCGCGAAGAACATCAGCGCGAGGATATTGGCGTTGTCCGATGCGGCGCCGACCACGTTCTGCGGCACGATCGATAGCAGCATCTCCATGCCCTTGGCACCGCTGCGGCTGTCGCTGACGATCGCCTCGGTGCGCTGTGCGCTTTCGGCCAGCAGCTGCTGCGCCAGCGCCGGATCCACACCCGCGCCGGGGCGGAACAGGTTGACCATCACCAGCCCCAGCAGCACCGCCAGGCCCGACAGCACGATCGTCCAGGCCAGCGTGCGCCAGCCGATCCGGCCGAGCGAGGCGACATCGCCCATCTCCGACACGCCGACCACCAGTGCAGAGAACAGCAGCGGCACGATCAGCATGAAGATCAGGCTCAGGAACAAGGTGCCGAGCGGCTCGGTGACCCAGGCCACGAACGTCGCGACCAGCGGCCGGCACTGCCAGCCCGGCTCGGCGACGGCGCAGGCAGCCGACGCCGGATCGGTCGGGGCCCACGCCGACAGGCCGGTGTAGTGAGCGAGCATGCCGAGCAGCAAGCCGGCCGCGAAACCGATCGCGATCTTCCAGTGCAGCGGCAGGCGGGCGCGGGCGGATGCGAGCGGACGGGACATGGCGTGATCGCTGCAGGAAAGCAGCGGAGGCTATCAGGAAGCAGGCCTCAGCGCCGCGGGTAGAGCGGCGGCAGCACGGCCTCGTCCTCGGGGGGCGCCGGGCCGGCAACGCGCGCGCCAGCGCGGAAAGCCTGGCGCAGCGCGGCGCGCGCTGCCACCAGGTCGCCGCCGCCCCAGCGTGCCCGCTGCCACTGCACGAGCGCGTCGCGCTGGCCGGCATCGCCGAGCGCACGCCGCAAGGCCTCGAGGTCTGCCGCCGGCGGATCGAGCAGCGCGCGCAGCGCCGCGTCGACCTCGGCCGGATCTCCCGTCTGCAGCGCGGTCGCCAGTGACGGCCCGCCGCTCCGCGACCTCGGCACAGGCGCGGCGCCCGGCACCGCAGCGACCAGCCCCCGCGCGCCGGCGCGCGCTCGGCGCAGCCCATGCCAGGCCACGACACTGGTCGCCAGCCACAGCAGCGCGAACAGCGCCGCCAGCCACGGCCAGACACGACTGACCTCCCCATCCGCTCCACGGGCGGCCGGCAAACCCGGCGCCGTCGCCACCGCCTGCGTGTCGGCGTCGCCATCGGTGGCATCGCCATCGCCCGGATCGACCGCCAGATGCAGATCCGGCGCTGCACTGGTCCGGGCGGCGCCTGCGCGGACATCCCACCATCCCACGCGGGGGCCGGCCACATGCAAGGAACCGGCAGCCCGCGGCACGATCGAGAAACGGCGGGTCATGCGCACCCGTGGGCGGCCCTCGTCGAAGCGCTCGTCGTACTGCGGCGGCTCGGCGAACACCTGCGCGCCGTCGGGCGCCGGCAAGCTGATCTCGGGCAACTGTGTGCCCACCGCGCCGTCGAAGGTCGCCTCCAGCGTGAGCGTGGTCGTAGCCCCGGCCCGGCCGCGCTCGGGCTGGTCGAGCCAGCGCAGGTCCAGATTCCGCAGCGGCAACCAGGGCTGCGGCGCGGTGCCTGGCATCGCGCGCACCGACAGCGCGGTCGCCGGGCCGTTGGCCGAGAGTTGGCGCGGTCCGCGATCGAACAGATCATCGAAGAAGCCGCCGCCGGCGCCGCGCCCCTCGAAGCGTGCACCGGGAATCGTCAGCGGTCCGCTGCGCTCGGGTACGAGCAGAAAGCGCCGTTCCACCACGTTGTAGCGACGGCCCTCGAACTCGCGGCTGTAGGTGATGTCGTTGCCGATCCGCTGCAACGATGCCCCTCGGGCTCGGGCTGCTCGAGCTGGCCCGACACCAGCGGCACGGCGTAGTGCAGCCGTAGGGTGTAGCCGACTGCCTGCTGCACGTAGGGCATGTCGGTCTCGAGTTCGGCCTCGACGAACGCGGCCGCGCCGTCGCGGGCCGATCGCACCGGCGCCGGGCCGACGGTCAGCAACAAGGCGTCGGTGCGCGCACCCCCGACCTGCAACGGCGGGACCGTCAGCCGGCCCTCGCGCCGCGGACGCAGCGCCACGCCGAACAGCGCGCGCTCGATCTGGCGCCCGTTGCGGATCTCGACCTGACGTCGGCTGGTGTGCCCGCTGAGCTCGAAATCGCGGGTCAGGCCGCTCCAGTCGGGCACGGCGACCGCTTCGTCGGTTTCGACATTGAGCGTGGTGGTCTCGCCCAGCGCGATCTGGTCCCGGTCCAGCCAGGCGCGCGTCTGCGCCTGCAGGCTCCCCGCCAGGCAGGCGAGCAGCACCGCCAGGACCACCGCCGCGCGCCAAGTCCGAACTCCGGTCGTCATCGCAATGCCTCCGCGCCGTGGCGCCGCTCGTGTTCGATCCGGAACTGCGCCCGCAACAGGCCACCCGGATCGTCGGGCACCCGCCGCAGCCAGGCCTGGTTGGCCTGCTCGCGCTCGCGCCGGGTGTCGGCGTCTTGCCGGTCGGCTGGCGCGGCGTCGCCAGGCGTCTGGCTGCCCTCGCCGGCGTCGTCGAGTGCCTGCTGCATGCGCTCGCGCATGGCCTGGTCGGCGCGCTGCTGCGCGGCCTCGTCGGTGGGCGGGGCGGTATCGGGGGCGCCGACGGCGTATCGGGGCGCGGCGCGCCGTCCGACGAGGGCGCAGGCTGTGGCGCACCGCGGTCGCCTGTCCGGCCTTCTCCCGGATCCGGGCGTCCGGACTGGCGCTGCTGGTCACGCGGCGGCGAGCGCGGATCGTCGCGGGGACCTGGCGGCGGCTGACGGCGACGCGCGGCATCCACCGCGGCGCGATTGGCCTGCGCATCGGCCATGTCCGGCTGCAACCGCAGCGCCTCGTCGTAGGCGGCGATCGCCTCGTCGAACCGCCCCAGGCGCGCCAGCGCGTTGCCGCGGTTGTAAGCAGCGTCGGCGCCCGGCAGTCCGGTCCACGCGCGCAATGCGTCCTCGTGTCGCCCGCCGCGATAGGCCGCCGCACCTTGCTCGAGTTGGGCGTGGGCAATCTGATCGGCGCGCCGCCAGGGCGTGCCGACCGGCGGCTGCGCAGCCTGCGCTGGCAGGATCGGCCAGACCAGCGCCACCGCCAACACCGCGACCGCGGCCCCGCGCCGGAACGTCAGCAAGACAAGCGCCAGCAATGGAAGCAACAGCCAGTAGCCCTGGTCGGCGATGCGCCGGGCCTGCGCGTCGCCGTCGGCCGCGGCGCCGGCCCCGCCCGCACGGGCCTCGCGCAGGCCCAGTGCGTCGAGATCGCCGTCGTCGGCGCTCAGGTGGTGCCAGCGTCCGCCTCCGGCGGTCGCCAAGGCCTGCAGCGCGGCGGCATCCAGGCGTGCATGGCGCAGCGCTCCGTCACGATCGCGATAGGCGGCGCCGTCCGCGCTGCCCAAGCCCAGCACCGAGACCCGATAGCCCATCCGCGCCGCGGCGGCTGCCTCGCGCATCGCGGCCCGATCGGCGCCGTCGGTCAGCAGCACGATCTCGCCGCGCAGCGCATCGCCCTGGCGCAGCAGCCGCGTCGCCTGTTCGATCGCGCGATCCGCGCGCTGGCCGTCGACCGGCATGATGTCGGGCGCGAGCGCGTCGAGATACAGCGCCACGTTCGCCGCGTCGTCGGTCAGCGGCGCCACCGTGTAGGCGTCGTCCGCATAGGCCAGCAAAGCCACCGGCCCCTGGCGCAGCGCGAGCAGGCGCGCGAGCTTGGCCCGCGCCTGCAACAGCCGCGACGGCGGCAGGTCGGTCGCCGTCGTTGCCGACGACAGGTCCAGTGCGACGACAAGCGGGGTCGCGTCGACAGACGCCAACGGCACGTCGACCTGGCGCCAGCCTGGGCCTGCCAGTGCCAGCACCGCGAGCAGGCCCGCGCACAGCCACGCGGCCAGCGCCAGCAGCCCACGTCCACCGGGGCGGCGCTCGAGCAGGTGCGGCAGCAAATGCGGATCGACCGCCTGTCGCCAGGCATCCTCGCTCCGCCGGCGCGCCCACCAGATGCCGGCCAGCAGCGGCAGCACCAGCAAGGCCCACAGCCAGGCCGGCCGAGCGAAGACCACGTCGGGCCAGCCACCGCTCATCGCGCGCCCCGCATCGGCAGACGCCACGAGCGCGGCACCAGCGCCAGCAGCAGGAGCACGCAACCGGCGGCCAGCGGCCACGGATAGCGTTCCACTCGAGCGCGCAGCGCCGGCCCAGGCGTCTCTACCGGTTCGAGCCGGTCGATCTCGGCATAGATCCCGGCCAGCGATTCGGTATCGCGGGCCCGGAACGCACGGCCACCGGTGGTATCGGCGATCGCCTGCAGCGCCGCCTCGTCGATCGCCGGCTCGCCGCCGTCGGGCAGACGGAAGCCCAGCATCTGCAAGCCGTCCTCATCGCTGCCGAAGGCGATCGTGTGCACGCGCAATCCGGCGTCACGCGCCAGTTCGGCCGCCTTCTGCGGACGCAGCGCGCCGGCGTTGCTGACGCCGTCGGTCAGCAGCACCAGCACGCGTTCGCCTTCGCCGTCCTGCAATCGGCGCACCGCCAGCGCGATCGCATCGCCGATCGCAGTCTCGCGCCCGGCCAGACCGACCACGGTCCGGTCCAACTGCTGGCGCACGCTGTCGCGATCGAATGTCATCGGCGTGACCGCATAGGCGCGCTGCCCGAACACGATCAGCCCGATCCGGTCGCCTGCCCGGCGCTCGAGGAAGTCGGCGATCACCGCCTTGGCCGCCGTGAGCCGGTCGACCGCGCGCCGCCCGATCACCATGTCCTCCTCGCTCATGCTGCCCGACAGGTCGACCGCCAGCATCAGGTCGCGCGCCGTGCGCGGCGGGTGCTCGGGCGGGCCGACGCCCTGCGGACGTGCCGCCGCGATGCACAGCAGCACCCAGGCCGCCCACAGCAGCCACGACGCCCGTGCGCCGCCGCGGCCGGCGGCCGGCGTGGCAATCGACTCGAGGCCGGCATACGGCACTCGCAGCGCATCGCCTTCGCTGCGCACCGGCGGCCACCAGCGCCGCAGCGCCCAGGGCAATGGCAAGGCCAGCAGCATCCACGGCCAGGCGAATGCCGACAGCAGTCCCTCCATTGCCGCAGGCGTGCTCATCGGCCGGCCGCCATCAACGCCAAGAAGCGCGTGCGCGCGGCGTTGTGCAGCGCATCGAGCGCGTCGCCCTCGACCGTCCGTCGGAAGCCGCCGTCATGCAGTAGGCGGCCCACGCCGTCGACGAACACCGCCTGGCCACCGCCTTCGTCCAGGAACGCCAGCCAGGCATCGCCCTGCAGCCGATCGGCATCCGAGCGCACGCGCCGCGCCGCGCGGCGCAGCAGCGCCGACATCGCGGCGATCCGCGCAGGCGCATCGATCGCCGCCTCGACCTGGGCATCGAACAACCGCACCCAGGCGCGACGCCGGCGGGCACGCCGCCAACGCAGGCCGGCCACCACGACGAGCACGGCCACGACCGCCGCGGCAAGCCACCACCAGCCAGGCGCCGGTGGCCACCAGCCCGGGGCAGCGGTCACGTGAATATCGCGCAGGACCAGATCCGGCATCGCCATATCAGGTCGCCTTCGGTCGGCCGAATGCCGGCAACCACACGTCGCTCGGCATCTCGCTCGACAGCAGCACGCAGCGGACGCGCGCCGCGCGCAACGTCGCCTGGGCCCGGGCGATCGGTTCGGCGAACGCCGCCTGCCAGCGGGCGTGCTGGGTCTCGTCGCGCAGGTCGAGCTCCACCTGCCCCGAGGACGCGGCAAAGCGCAGCCGAGCCCGGGGCGGCGCCTGTTCCAATGGATCGGTCAACACCAGCACCAAGACTTGATTGTGCGCGGCCAGCGCCGGCCACCGCTGCGCCGGCACCGTCGCAATGCTGGCGGCATCGGCCAGCACCAGCAGTCGCGCGCCAGGCCGCAGCAGCCGCCCGGCGTGATCGAGGGCGACCGCCAGCCCGGCATCGCCCGCAGGCGGCGCGGCATACCAGCGCGCGAGCGCATGCAGCACGCGCAACGCGCCGCGACTGCCGGACGCCGGCGGCACCGGCGCCTCGTCATGCGTGCCGCGCAGCGCTGCGATGCGATCGCCGTCGGCGACGGCGGCCCAGGCGGCGACCGCCGCCGCACGCGCGGCCTGGACCGACTTGAATCGCACCCGGCTGCCCACGTACAACGCGGGCGCGGTGTCGGCCACGAGCAGGGTCAGCCGCTCGCGCTCGGTCTGGAAGGCCTTGGTATGCGGCCGACCGGTGCGCGCGGTCACGCGCCAATCGATGTGGCGCGCATCGTCGCCGGCCACGTACTCGCGCGACTCGGCGTATTCCATGCCCTGCCCGCGCTGCGGCGATGGCGCCTGCTGGCGCAGGCCCACATGCGCGCGCCGGGCCGCGCCCTGCCGCGTGGCGCTCGCGCGCAGGGCGATGAGCTCGACCAGCGCCGGGCGCACGCCCGCCTCCGTGTCCACGGCCCCGTCCGCGTCCCGCATTGCCGAATGCCCGATCACGACCGTCCGATCCCCGGCCCGTCAGGGCAACGGGACGCGGTCGAGCAGGGCCTGGACCAGACGCTCGCCGTCCCAGCCTTCGGCGGTCGCCTCGTAGCTGGGCAGGATGCGATGCCGCAGCACGTCCGGGGCCACGGCGCGGACGTCGTCGGGCGTGACAAAGTCGCGGCCGGCGAGCCAGGCCACGGCCCGCGCGCAGCGCTCGAGTGCGATCGAACCGCGGGGACTGGCGCCCCAGGCGATGCGCGCAGCGAGGGCGGCGTCGTAGCGCGCGGCATCGCGCGAGGCCAGGACCAGTTCGACCAGATAGCGCTCCACCGGCGGCGCCACGTGCAGCGCGAGCACCGCCCGACGCGCCGCGAACAGCGCCGCGAGCGGCATCCGCTCGACCGCCTCGGGTCGCGCATCGAGTTGGGCCAGCGCCCGCTCACGCGCCAGTTGCAGGATGCGCGCCTCGGCCCCGGCATCGGGATAGCCGACACGCACATGCATCAGGAACCGGTCGAGTTGCGCCTCGGGCAACGGGAACGTGCCCTCCTGCTCGATCGGATTCTGCGTGGCCATGACCAGGAACGGATCGGGCAACGGATAGGTCCGGCCACCGACGGTCACCTGGCGCTCGCCCATCGCTTCGAGCAGCGCGGACTGGACTTTCGCCGGCGCGCGGTTGATCTCGTCGGCGAGCAGCAGCGGATGGAAGATCGGACCGGCCTGGAACTCGAACCGGCCATCCTGCGGGCGCCAGATCTCGGTCCCGGTCAGGTCGGCGGGCAACAGGTCGGGCGTGAACTGCAGCCGCGCGAACTCGGCATCGAGCCGCGCCGCGAGTGCCCGGATCGCACTGGTCTTGGCCAGGCCTGGCGCGCCCTCCACCAGCAGATGGCCATCGGCAAGCAATGCCACCAGTAACCGGTCGACCAGCGCGGGCTGGCCGACGATCTCCTCGCTCAGGGCCTCGCGCAGCGCGACGAACCGCGCCTGCAGTTGCCCCGGTTGTTCGACCGCATGCTCCATCGGGTTCCCTGTGTCCGGCGCCCGTTGCGCCGCCAGACAGTGTGACCCCAACCGGGGGGCCGGGTTCAACCCGCGTGCCCGCGAGCGTCAGCCGGCGGACATGAAAACGGGGCCCTTACGGGCCCCGTTATGAAGTGCACGGCGTCCGCGCTCAGCCGATCGGGCGCTGCGCGACGCGCATGACCTTCGGGGTCACGAAGATCAGCAGTTCCGCCTTCTCCTTCGTGCGCCCGCGGCTCTTGAACAGGTTGCCCAGGATCGGCAGGTCGCCCAAGAACGGCACCTTCGACAAGGACGCGCGGTCGTTGAACTCGTAGACGCCGCCGATCGCGACCGTCTGGCCGTCGTCGATCAGCACCGCGGTGGTGACGTTGCGCTTGCTGATCAGCGGTACCTGGCCGACGTCGGGGTACTCGACGTAATCGATGATTTCATCCTTCTTGATATCCATCGCCAGGAACACCCGGCCGTCATTGGTGATCGTCGGCGTGACTTTCAGTTCCAGCAGCACGTCCTTGAACTGCACGGTCGGCACATTGTTGCTCTGACCGCCGGTCACGGTGATGTAGCCGACTTCCTGGCCCTGGCTGATCGTCGCCTCGCGCTGGTTACTGGTGACGACGCGCGGATTGGAGATCACCTCACCGCGCTGCTCGGCCTGCAGCGCCTGCAGTTCGACCGCCCAGTTGATCGTATTGCCCAGGATCGTGAATGCCAGCGACGGCGCGCTGCCGGTCACCGGCAGGTTGACGTTCAAGCCCCCCGGGGCACCGATCGCGCCGTTGGGGCCGGAGGCGAGCGTGCCACCGAGATCGACGCGGCCGTCGATAGGATTAGCCGACGAGACGCCGAAGCGTGCGCCGAGGTTGCGCGCAAACGACTCGTTCGCGATCACGATGCGCGCCTCGATCACCACCTGGTCGACCGGCTTGTCCAGCAGATTCACCAGGCGACGGATCTCGTTGACGCGCGCCGGGATGTCGATCACCAGCAGCGTGTTGGTACGGCGGTCGAAGCTCAGGCTGCCGCGCGCCGACAGGAAGCCGCGCTGCTGCGTGGTACCAGCCCCGGTGTTGTTGGTGTTGGCCCCCATGCCGTTCTTGCTTTCCTCGGTCAGCAGCTTGGCGATGTCCTCGGCGTTGCCGTAGCTGATCGGGATGTACTCGGTGGTCATCTCCGCGCGCTCTTCGATCGCCAGGCGCGCGTCTTCCTTGGCCTGCTCGAAGGCGGCGATCTCGGTCTGCGGGGCGACCCAGACCACGTTGCCGCTGCGGCGTTTGTCGAGCGACTTGGCCTGCAGCACGATGTCCAGGGCCTGGTCCCACGGCACGTTCTGCAGGCGCAGGGTCACGTTGCCGGCCACGCTGTCGCTGGCGACGATGTTGAGGTCGGATTCATCGGCGATCAGCTGCAGCACCGTACGCACCGGCACGTCCTGAAAGTTGAACGTCACCGGCCGGCCGCTATAGGCACGCGCATCGGACACGGTTGTCGCCGCTTGTCCCATCGCCGCCGCAGCGGTGGCCGCACCGACCGCGCGATCGCTCGAGGCCGCACGCGGCACGATCTCGACGATGTAGTCGCGACCGCTCTGGTAGGCCATCGGCTCGAAGTCGCCGCGGGCGCTGAGCACAACCTGCGCGCCGTTGCCGCCCTGACGCGCATCGATGCGCTGCACCGGGGTGGCGAAGTCGACGACGTTGAGCGGGCGCTGCAATTGCGCCGGCAACGTGGCGCTGCCCAAGTTGATGACGACATTGCCGTCCTGCGTGCGCAAGTCGGGGGCCGCGCCCTCGCCGTCGAAACGCAGGATCAGCTTGCCCGAGCCGCCGTCCCCACGCTTGAAATCGAGATCGGTCACCGACACGCCGGCATGCGCCGCGCCCGTCGAGGCCTGCAGCGCAGGCAACAGCGATCCCGGTGCGGCCGGCTGCGCGGCCTGCACACCGCCGAACGTCGCCAACATGCCAATGGCCAGGCCGAACGCGCCGGCGTGGAGTGCCGACGTCCTTGCGGCCCGCGGGCTTCCCGCTTTGCTCACGGTCATCTTGCTTTCCTCGTTATTTTTCATTCAGCGCGAGCGACGCCGGGCGTTCGAGCCAGCCGCCGGCCCCGTCGGGCACCAGCTCGACGAGCTCGATACGATTCTCGGTGACTGATGTGACACGGCCATCGTTCTGCCCCAGATAGTTCCCCGGCGCGATGCGGTAGGTCACCTTGTCGGGCGCCAGCACCAAACCCAGCATGCGGGCGCCGGTATTCATGGTGCCGACCATCGACATGCTGTCGAGCGGGAACTGTTCGGTGATCTCTTTGCGCCGGTTCGAGTCCGGCCGCAGCCCGGTGCCGCTGTCGACGTCGGTGAACGCGTTGCTGAAGGGGTCGCGGATGCCCTGGGCGGAGTATTCGAAGGTCTCGAACTGCTGCATCACCGGCAGCGGCTCGAGCGGCGGCGCGGGCCGCTGTTTGACCTCATCGACCCAGACCTCGAGATTGGGCGCGCCGCCGGGCTCGCTGGTGATGTCGCGCCCGCAGCCGACCGCGAGCACGGCCAGCACGGTCGTCAGCGCGCATCGGGACATCGATTTGGCGAACGCGGCCATCAGGGCGTCTCCCCGGTCGCGGCGGCGGCCGCCTGCTCCTGGGCCGCGGTCTCCTCTTCGTCGAGGTAGCGGTAGGTCTTCACCGTGCCCGAGAGCTCGAGCACCGAGTTGGGGCCGATCGCACCCAGTCCGCCGCTGTCGTCGCCACGGGGTTTGAGCGAGATGTCGTGCATCGTCATGATGACCACGCGCGGCAGCGACGCAACGCCGCTGACGAACGCGCCGAACTGGTGATAGGTGCCGACCATGCGCAGCGCGATCGGCTGCTCGGCATAGAACTCGCGCGGCATCTCGGTACCGGGCCGGAACAGGTCGTTCTGGATGCCGGTGGCGATCGCGGTTTGCGAAATGTCGGTGATCAGGTCCGGCATCTCGGTCTTGCTCGGCAACTGGCGCAGCATCTGTTGCAGTTGCTGCTCCATCTGCGCGAGCTGCTGCTTGAGCGGTTCGAGGTTGGCAGCCTTGCCCTGCTTGGTCTCGAAGTCGTTGCGCAGTGTGGCTTCCTGCTCTTCCAGCGTGCGCAGGTCGTTGCCCTTGTCGCGCGTGATCCCCCACCACAGCAGCGCGAAGATCAGCAGACCCACGACCACGCAGGTCCCGATGCGGTACTCGCGCGGCCAGGCGCCGACATTGTTGAGGTCGAGCTCGCGCAGCGACACCTTCTTGCGGCTCACGGGGCGACCTCCTGGGCGGGTGCAGTGGGCGCAGGCGTCGTCGCGCCGGCTTCCTTGGCCGCCGGCGTCGAGAGCTGGACATTGAGCGTGAACGCGTACGGCAGACCCGGTACGCCGTCGCGAGCCTCGATGACCGCCAACTGCGGGTTGGTCATCCAGCCCGAGCCTTCAAGTGCACGCATATAGGTGCTCACGCGCGCGTTCGACTGCGAGCGCCCCTCGAGCGTCAGCATCTGCCCTTCCTGCTTGAGCGAGGTCAGCAGCACGCCGTCGGGAATGGTCCGCACCAGTTGGTCGAACAGGTGCACCATCTGCGAGCGGTTGCCCTGCAGCTCCTCGATCACCGCCTTGCGTGCAAGCAGGCGGGCCCGCTGCCGGTCGAGGCTGTCGATCTCGACAATCTCGCGATCGAGCTCGGCGATCTGCTGCTGCAGGAAGGCGTTGCGCGCATGCTGCCCGTCGAGCTGCGCGTTGTAGTACATGTTCACAAGCAGCCACAGCACGATGCCGGCCACGGCCGCGAGCGCGGCCATGATCCCGAATTCCTTCTGTCGCTGCCGGCGTCGCTCGGCGCGCCAGGGCAGCAGGTTGATCCGCGCCATCAGTCGAAACTCCGCAGGGCCAGGCCGCAGGCGATCATCAGCGCCGGTGCATCCTGGGCCAGCGCCTGCGCCTGCACGCGCGGGCCGAGTGTCATCTGCGCCAGCGGGTTGGCCAGTACGCTTGGCACACCGAGCTGTTCCTCGACCATCGCCGCCGCGCCCGGGATCGATGCGCAGCCGCCGGCCAGCACGATCCGGTCGACCCGGTTGAAGTCGCTACCGGCGTAGAAGAACTGCAGCAGGCGGCTGATCTGTTGGACCATCGCCTCCTTGAAGGGCTCGAGCACCTCGACCTCGTAGCTTTCCGGCAACCCGCCCTGGCGCTTGGCCAGGCCCGCCTCTTCGTAGCTCAACCCGTAGCGGCGCATGACCTCGTCGGTGAGCTGCTTGCCGCCGAACACCTGCTCGCGCGAGTACAGGCTGCGGCCGTTGCGCAGCACGTTGAGGGTGGTCATCGTCGCGCCGACATCGACCAGCGCCACCACACCGTCCTCGGCGACGCCGAGCGTGTCGGCGACCAGCGCGAACGCACTTTCGATCGCGAAGGCCTCGACATCGATCACCCGGGCGACGAGCCCGCCGAGCTCCAGCGCCGAGGCGCGCAGCTCGACATTCTCCGAGCGCGAGGCGGCCAGCAGCACCTGCACGCTGTCCGGGTTGCCCGGCGAGGGTCCGAGCACCGCGAAATCGAGGTTCACTTCCTCGATCGGGTAGGGAATGTAGTTGACCGCCTCGAGCTCGATCTGCGACTCGAGCTCGTCCTCGTCGAGATCGGCGGGCATCGGGATGGTCTTGGTGATCACCGCCGAGCCAGCGACGGCAGCGGCCGCGTGCTTGGCACGGGTGCCCGAGCGGGCCACGGCCCGCCGGATCGCATCGCCGACGGCTTCAGCCTCGACAATGGCTTTTTCGACCACGGCGTTGGGCGGCAACGGCTCGACCGCATAGTGCTCGACGCGATACCGGTTGCCCTGCCTGGACAGCTGGAGCAACTTGACCGCAGTCGAACTGATGTCGATGCCGACCAGCGGCACGTGGCTTTTTGCGATAAGCCCCACAGAGTGCTCCCCTTCGCCACGGGCGCATCCGCACGCCGCGTGTCCCGGCGCATTAGATAACGGACTTTCCCCGTGATGGCAACAGCGCAGCGCTGTCCGGCGCCTCGCGCAGGGCCTTGCCGAGGGGCCGTGCGAGGCCGTCGCGGCCGCTCAGAGACCGGCCGGCGATGGCGCCCTATACTGCGCGGATGAGACCCGATCCCGCGTCGCCCCCCGCCCCCGTGCCTCCCGTTTCCGCCGCCTGTTGCGCTGGGTCCTGATCCTGGGCCTGGTGCTGGCGGTGCTGGCCACCGTGGCCGCCGGCATCCTCTACACCGCCGTGGCCTCCAAGCTGCCGGACGTGGAGACCCTGCGCGATATCGAGATGCAGGAGCCGATGTATGTCTATTCCCGGGACGGCAAGCTGATCGCGCTGTTCGGCGAGACGCGGCGCTACCCGGTCAAGATCGATCAGGTGCCCGAGCGCCTGAAACAGGCGTTCCTGGCCACCGAGGACGCGCGCTTCTACCAGCACGGCGGCATCGATTACCGCGGCGTGGCTCGCGCGCTGTGGCTGCTGGCGACCACCGACGACCGCCGCGTCCCTGGCGGCTCGACGATCACCCAGCAGGTCGCGCGGCAGTTCTTCCTGAGCTCGGAGTACAGCTTCACCCGCAAGTTCGCCGAGATGCTGCTGGCGCGCAAGATGGAGCAGAACCTCACCAAGGACGAGATCTTCGAGTTGTACCTGAACAAGAGCTTCTTCGGCAATCGCGCCTATGGCGTCGCCGCGGCGGCCGAGTTCTATTACGGCAAGTCGCTGGCCGAGCTCGATCTGGACGAGATGGCCTCGCTGGCGGCAATCCCGAAGTTTCCGTCCAGCGGCAATCCGATCAGCAATCCCGAGCGCGCACGCGAGCGGCGCGACGTCTACGTGCTGGCGCGCATGCAGGAGCTGGGCTACATCACGCCGGCCGAGTCGGCGGCGGCACGCGCGGTCGAGATGCACGCCAGCCCCCACGAGCGGCCGATCGAGGCGTACGCGCCCTATGTCGCCGAAATGGTGCGCCTGGAGATGGTCGCCCGCTACGGCGGCGACGTGCTCACCCGCGGCTATCACGTGACCACGACGATCGACCCGACGATGCAGGCCGCCGCCGAACTGGCGGTGCGCAACGGGCTGATGACCTACGACCACCGCCACGGCTGGGTGAAGCCGGCGGAGACCTTCGAACTGGCGGCCGACGAGGACGCGGCGACTGCCGCCCGCCGGCTGCGCGGCATCGCCCCCCAGGGTGGCCTGCTGCCGGCCCTGGTGCTGCGCAGCGGCGACGGCACCGCCGACGTGGTCCTTGCCGACGGCAGCACCGTCACGCTGGACGCGGCCAGCAGCCGCTGGACCGGACGCGCGCCGTCCACCCTGCTCGCGCGCGGCGACCTCACCCGGGTGCGCCGGATCGAGACCCCGGCCAAGGTGCCCGCCAATGCCGATCCCGAAGCGCCGGTGCCGCCGCCCACGGTGAGCTGGCAGCTCGACCAGTTGCCACGCGCCCAGGCCACCCTGGTGTCGCTGGAGCCCGACAACGGTGCGATCCGCGCGTTGATCGGCGGCTTCAGCTTCGCGGGCAGCAACTTCAACCGCACGACCCAATCGCGTCGCCAGCCTGGCTCGAGCTTCAAGCCGTTCATCTTCGCCGCGGCGTTCGAGAAGGGCTTCAACCCGGCCTCGATCGTGCCCGATGCGCCGGTGTTGTTCAGGATGCGCCGCGGGCAGGACTGGCGTCCGCAGAACTCCGACGGCCAGTTCCGCGGTCCGATGCGCCTGCGCGAAGCGCTGGTGCAGTCGCGCAACCTGGTCGCCGTGCGCCTGCTCGACATGATCGGCGTGGATTACGCCCGCCGCTACATCAGCCACTTCGGTTTCGACGAGTCGCAACTGCCGCCCAACCTGTCGATCGCGCTCGGCACACCGTCGCTGACCCCGCTCGATGTGACCCGCGGCTATGCGGTGTTCGCCAATGGTGGCTTCCGGATCAACCCGTGGTTCATCGACGAGGTCCGCGACCGCGAGGGCACGTTGGTGTTCAAGGAGAACCCGGCACGCGCCTGCCGTGGCTGCGGCAACGACGGCCGCCCTGGCCAGTCGGCTGCGCCGTCGCATGTCGTCGACGGCTTCAACCTGGGGCCCGCATCGGCGCAGCGCACCGTCACCGAGGCACCGGAACAGGACGCCGCGCCCGAGCCCGAGGCGCGCGCCGATGGCCAGGCGCCGGTCATGGCCGAGCGCGCGATCGACGAGCGCGTGGCCTACCAGATGATCTCGATGATGCGCGATGTCGTGCGCCGCGGCACCGGGACCGCCGCGCGCGTGCTCGAACGCGAGGACGTCGGTGGCAAGACCGGCTCGACCAACGAGCATCGCGACGCCTGGTTCTCCGGCTTCGGCGGCAACCTGGTGACCTCGGTCTGGGTCGGCCGCGACGACAACCGCTCGCTGGGCTACCGCGAGTACGGCGGGCGCGCTGCGCTGCCGATCTGGATCGACTTCATGCGGGTCGCCCTGGACGGCGTGCCCGAGGCCAGCAACGAGCCGCCCGAAGGCATGGTGCGTGTCTCGGTGACCGCCAGCGGGCGGTTGATGCCGGTGGGCGCCGAGGGCGGCGGCATCGTCGAGTACGTGAAGGCCGAGGATCTGGAGCGGATGGAGTCCGAGGTCGACCTGAGGATCGACGACGTGCCGGCCGAGGAAGCGTTCGACATCTTCTGATCACAGGCCCGCGAATGCCTGAACCCATCGCGTCGCCCCGCGGCGCGATGGCTTGACCGTCAAGGGCGGAGGCGTAGAGTCGAAACGTCGCTCGACACGGGGGAATATGCATGCATCGCGCACGCCAGCATGCCGGGGCCCGCGCCCGCGAACGTCGCCACCGACTGGCGCACGAGGCCGCTCGGCTCATGGCCGAGGGGGCATCCATGACATCCACCAGGCCCGGTTGAAGGCGGCCGGTCGACTGGGCATCCACGACGACGCCTCGCTGCCGCAGGACCAGGAGATCGAGCAGGCGCTGGGCGAGTACCGCCGTCTGTTCTCGCCCGCCGCGCATGCCGACGCGCTCCAGCGCAGCCGCGAGGCCGCGCTGGAGGCGCTCACGTTCTTCGCGCCGTTCCAGCCCCGCCTGCACGGTGGCGTGCTCGATGGCACCGCCGATGCCCAGGCGCCGGTGCAACTGCACCTGCACAGCGACGATGCCGATGCGGTGCAGCGCTTTTTGGTCGACCAGCGCATACCGGCCGAGGTGCGCAGTCGTCGCATCCGCCTCGACCGCACCCGCCGGGAGGATTGCCCGATCTGGGCCTTCCACGCCGGCGAGGTGGCCTTCGAACTGACCGTGCTACCGGCCAATGCGCTGCGCCAAGCGCCCCTGCGCGCCGACGACGACCGGCCGATACGCCGGGTGTCCGGGGCGCAGTTGCGCCAGCTGCTCGCCATCGGGTCGGCCGGGCACAACGACGACGTCTAGCGCGCCGCGTTACAGCGCCCGATTGCAGCGAATGCGCCCGACCTCGCCCTTTCGGGCAAACGCGCAGAAAAGAAGAACCGGGGTCAGAGTGCAATTTCACCTCACGAAATTGCACTCTGACCCCGGTTTTGTGAGCGGGCACGCGGACTTGGCGTGGCCGAACCGCGAAGTGGTCTTGACCGGGCAAGAGCAGCTTCCGGTTGGCAGTCCGCTGCTCATCCGAAGTCGAGCTGGGAGAGGCGCCAAAAAGAAGCCGCGAAAGACCGCGGCTTCTTTGAACGCAGGTGCGGCGGTGCGTCAGCCCTTGCGGTAGTCGCGCACGTCGTAGCCGGTGTAGATCTGGCGCGGACGCCCGATCTTGGCCTCCGGATCGACCTGCTGCTCGAGCCAGTGCGCCACCCAACCGGCGGTGCGACCGATGGCGAACATCACCGTGAACATCTCGGTCGGGATCTTCAGCGCCTTGTAGATGATGCCGCTGTAGAAATCGACGTTCGGATAGAGCTTGCGCTCGACGAAGTATTCGTCCTTGAGCGCCGCCTCTTCCAGCTTCATCGCCACTTCCAGCAACGGATCGTCGATCCCCAGCTCACCGAGCACCTTGTGGGTCATCTCGCGGATGATCTTCGCGCGCGGATCGAAGTTCTTGTAGACGCGGTGACCGAAGCCCATCAGGCGGAACGGGTCGTTCTTGTCCTTGGCGCGCAGCACCGCCTTCTCGACGTTCTTCGCATCGCCGATCTCGGCCAACTGCTTGAGCACCGCCTCATTGGCGCCGCCGTGCGCCGGGCCCCAGAGCGCGGTGATGCCGGCCGCGACCGAGGCGTACGGGTTGGCGCCCGTGGAACCGACCAGACGCACGGTCGAGGTCGACGCGTTCTGCTCGTGGTCGGCGTGCAGGATGAACAGCAGGTCCATCGCCTTGGCAACGACCGGGTTGAGCTCGAGCGGCTCGCTCGGCACCTCGAACATCATGTGCAGGAAGCGGTCGACGTACCCCAGACTGTTGCGCGGATAGCGGATCGGCCAGCCGATCGAATAGCGGTAGGCAGCAGCGGCCAGCGTCGGCATCTTGGCCAGCAGGCGGATCGCGGCGAGGCGGCGCTGCTCGGGATCCTGCAGGTCCAGCGTGTCGTGGTAGAACGCCGACATCGACGCCACCGACGCGGCCAGCATCGCCATCGGGTGCGCATCGTGGCGGAAGCCCTGCAGGAAGCACTTGAGCGACTCGTGCATCATCGTGTGATGCGTGACCTCGTGCTCGAAACGCCCGAACTCGTCCTTGGACGGCAGCTCGCCGTTCATCAGCAGATAGGCCACTTCCAGGAAGCTGGAGTGCTCGGCGAGCTGTTCGATCGGATAGCCGCGGTACAGCAGCACGCCCTGGTCGCCGTCGATGTAGGTGATCGCGGACTTGCAGCTGGCGGTGGCGGTGAAACCGGAATCGTAGGTGAAGCAGCCCGTTTCCTTCGGCAGCTTCGAGATGTCGATGCAGGGGTTGCCGAGCGTGCCATGCAGGACGGGCAGCGTCACCGACTTGCCGGCGGCGTCGAGCGTGACCTGTTCGAGCTTGGAATTGGTATCGGACACTGAAGAAGACTCCTCGTTTCCCGGAGCGGCGGGTGCTCCGGTGGGGCGGGCGCGGCGCGTGCCGCAACGCGTCAATTATCGCATAGCCCCCGCGACACGCGGTCACTGGGTAGCAGGAACGTCGAACACGACAACGCCCACCGCACCGGGAAGATGCGATGGGCGTCGCGCACAAACGGCGACGGCCGCCAGCTGGCGGCCGCCTGCGCACACCGGGCGCGTCGCGCGGGCGACGCGCGGTCCGGTTACTGCTTCGCGTAGCGCTTGCGGAACTTGTCGACCCGACCGCTGGTGTCGATGATCTTGTTCTGGCCGGTGTAGAACGGATGCGTGGCCGAGGACACGTCGATCTTGACCAGCGGGTACTCGTTGCCGTCGTCCCACTGAATCGATTCCTTCGCGGTGGCCGCGAGGGTCGAGCGGGTTAGGAACTTGAAATCCGAAGTCACGTCCTGAAACACGACTTCACGGTAATCCGGATGGATGTCGGCCTTCATGGCGGCACCAGTTTGCGCAGGGAAAGAGCGGCATTATAGCCGGCACCGCCCCCGCCCGGCAAGGGCACCTACCGGCGGGCGCCCAGGACGAGTCAAACCGCCTGCAGCGCCTCGCGGACCAGGGCGTGGAAGCGCACACGGTCGTAGCGCATCAGGATCGTGGCATTGTCCGGCCGTCCGAGCTGGCGCTGCCAGTCGACGATCGTCGCCCCGCGGGCCGGCCCATGGTCGAGCACCACGTCCACCGGTCGGGTGACGGTCTCCAGCACCCCGTCGGGCGCGAGCACCCAGGCCATCGCCAGCGCATCCGCGCTGTGCCACTCGTCGCCGCGACGGTCCGCCGACCACTCGCGCGTCTTGCGCGAGATCGCCTCGTAGAAGTCCGCGCGCGTGCCGCCCGCTTGCATCCACGCCAGCACCTCGTCGTGCGGCAGGCCGTGGGCCACCGTGGCCTCCCAGTCCGAGAGCTCGAACGCCGGGAACGCGTCGAACACGAGCTTCGCCGCTTCGGGGTCGAAGTAGACGTTGAACTCCGCGCTCGGCGTGATGTTGCCGTGCCCGGTAACCGCACCGGCCATCGTCACGAAGCGCGCCACCCGCGAGGGCAGCGTCGGATCGAGCTTGAGCGCAAGTGCGATGTTGGTCAGCGGCCCCAGCGCCACCAGTACCAGGCTGCCAGCGTGCACGTGCGAGAGGCGCAGGATCGCCAGCGCGGCATGTTCGTCCTGCAGGCCGTGCGATGCAGGCGCGTAGCCGACGTCGCCGAACCCGTCGTTGCCGTGCACGTAGGCCGCATCCGGCGCGGGGTGCAGCAAAGGCGAGGCGCTGCCGGCGTAGACCGGCACGTCGGAGCGCCCGACCAGCTCGCACAGCTTCAACGCATTGGCCGTGGTGTGATGCAGGCCGACATTGCCGGCCGCGATCGTCAATCCGACCACCTCGTGCGCGCGATCGTTGAACGCGAGCAGCAGGGCCAGGGCATCGTCGACCCCGGGGTCGGTGTCGATCAGCAGGGGAATACGGGCGTCCATGCCGCATTATCCCCATCACGGCCGCGCACGGCCAGCCGCGACGAAACGACGCCGCTCAGGGAACGGCAGCCGTCACCCGGCGCTGCATCATGATCTCGACGCGGCGATTGGGCGCCAGGCACGCGATCTCGTCCACGCCGTGCAGTCCCTCGCAGGCGACCAGCGGTTCGCGACTTCCGCGGCCTTCGACCGAGATCCGCGTCGCCGGTCCACCGCGCTGCGCGAGATAGTCACGCACGGCTTCTGCGCGCCGACGCGAGAGTGCATCGTTGGCGGCGGGGCGGCCGATCCGGTCGGCGTGACCGACCACCTCGATCGCCTCGATGCCATCCAGCGCACCGGCGCGCTCGACCAACGCATCGAGCGTGCGCCGTCCCAACGGCGTCAGCTCCGCGCGGGCGAAGACGAACGTGGTATCGGCCGACAGCAGCGCAAGCTGCTCACTTGCGGTCGACGCGCCCCCGCCGATGTGCGCATTGTGCGGCCGGGCCCGTTCCGCGCAGGCGGCCGGCATCCAGTGCATGTCGCGCACCATGCCCGTCTCGTCGAAGCGCAGTTTGAGCTGGCAACGCGCCACCTGGCCGTCTGCCTCGCGGAAGTTCAGCACGTAGTCCCATTCGCGCACGCCGAATACGCCTTCGGAGAAATGCGGGGGCCCGAGCAATCCATAGAGCTGGTCCTTACTCAGCCCGGGCCCCAGCGGCTGCAGTGCACCGGCCGTGGGATAGGTGCCGCCATGCGGCTTGGCCGAAGCGGGATCGGGGAATCGTGGCGCCTCATCCGCGCTGCCGGTCGAAGCACAGGCGGCGAGCCCCGCGACGAGGACCAAGGCGCAAGTGCGGATGGAAAAGCTCGGGATCGAATGCATGCGGGTCTCCTTCAGTCGCGTTCGAGGCAAGCGGCCCCGTCCGAAGACGGGGCCGCTGCAGTCACCATTGCAGGCCGGCGCCCATCGTGAAGCCGACATCGTTGACGGTGTTGGTCGTGCCGCTGAACTTGTAGACCCAGCGCCCGTTCTCCGAGACCGTCGTGATGCCGACCGCAAGCCCGGCCTCGCGCTCGTAGCCGCTCACCGCCGCCGAGACCATGCTCTTGCCGGGCATGTAGGCCTGCGGCAGCCCCGCGACCGCCATGGCCGCCGCGACGCCGGCGCGGTACCCGCGGTCGATCTCCCAGATGTCGGACTGCATCTGCCCAACCCGCATGTCGGTGTAGGCATTCGCCTCTCCGATCGCGCGCCCGATCCCGGCGTTGAGCTGGTTGACGTTGACCGCGTCGGTCCCCGCGGCACCGGCCCGCACGTTGCGCACCATCACCTCGCCGCCGCCTTGGTTGAGCGTGATCTGGGTCGGATTGGCGCTGCCGTCGGGGTTGGTGTCGTAGCGCACCGTGCCTTGCTCGGACGCACGCAGCTGCGCCACGTTGACCGCGTCGGTGTCCTGGGTGCCGGCCGCGACATTGACCACCTGCCGCTCACCACCGGCGCTGCCGACCGATACCGTGCCGGCGCGATCGGCCACCGAGCCCTGACCCAGCGCGACAGCGCCCTGTGCCGTGTCGGTCACGGTCGCCCCCTGGCCGATCGCAGTGCCCCACTTGCTGCGACCGTGGAGCCCTCGCCCACCGCGACCGCCTCACTCGCCGTGGCCTGCACCGTGGCATTGGCACCGACCGCCGTGCTGTTGTCGGCATAGACTTTGGCATTGCCGCCGATGGCCGTGTCGTTGCCGCCCGCCGCATAGCTGTCGCCGCCGATGGCGACACCGTAATCGCCGCCGGCCGACGCATTGCTGCCGATCGCGACCCCGCGTTGGCCATCGACGGTGGCGTCATCGCTCCCATCACGGACGCCGTCCACGACCACCAGCGGGTCGCCGCCACCGGTACCGGACGGTAGGTTGTCGATGCGGGTGTTGACCTGGGTCAGGCCGGTGTCGAGCGCGGCCAGCGCAGCGCCCACCGAATTGTAGAACGTGCCCTGGATCATGTAGTCCGGTGGGACCAGGCCGCCGAACGGATCGACCGCGGCACCGCCACCGAAGATCGCGGCCATGCTCGACATGCTCGCAAACATCTGCCCGCCGTTGATGGCTTGCAGGCTGCCGGCTGCGATCTGCCCGGCTGCGAGGTTGTCGATCACGGTGCCGCCGCTTCCGCCCAGCGTGATGCGCGCCATGTCCTGCGCGTCGTAGCGCACCGCGAACGCATCCAGGTCACTGATCTGACCCTCCACCGCACGCAACTGGCGGACATTCGCCGCATCGGTGTCGTCGACGCCGTCATCCACGCCGCTGAGCCGCCGCGCATCACCATCGACGTTCGCAAAGCTCACTTCGTCGCCGCCGGTCTGCGCGCCGACCGTCATCACCAGCGTGCCCGGATCCTGACGCACCAGACCTGCCGTGCCGTCGAGCAGGTTGTTGATCGTCGTAGTGTTGCTCGCGGTGCGGCCGTCGAGATTGTCGAGCGCGGAGCCGACATCGCCGAAGTCGGCGGTCGTGCCGGTATCGCTGCCATCGTCGAGCGTGTACACCGGACCCGTCACCGCACCGGTGGTCGGGTCGATCGCCGCGCCGCCGCCCAAGGCAGCGACCACTGGTGCCAGCTGGCCGACATTAACCGCGTCATCCACTGCCACGCCCGCCGCGACGTTGCCGATCGCGGTGCCGCCGGCGCCGGCCAGCGTGACCCGGCCGTAATCCGGATTGCCGTCGGCATCGGTGTCGTAGCGCACCGCGGTCGCGCCCAGGTCACCGACATCGATGACCAGATCATCGAACGCGCCATCCACCGCGTCGAACGCATCGCCCACATTGGTGTAGTTGCCGCCGCGAATCACGTAGGTCGGCGCAGAGATCGTGCCGTCGGTGTTGACACCCGCGCCGCCGCCCAGGTGGTCGGCCACTGAACCGGCGACGCCGAACAGTTGCGCGCCATTGATCGCCTCGCTGCTGGTCGCGCTGACCTCGCCCGCCGCGACATTGCCGATCGCCGTGCCGCCGGCGCCCGCCAGTGTGATGCGACTGTAGTCCGGGTTGCCGTCAGCGTCGGTGTCGTAGCGCACAGCAACCGCCCCCAGGTCGTCGATGTCGCCGACGACGTCGCCCAACTGGCCCACGTTCACCGCATCCGTCGCCTCGACGCCAGCGGCGACGCCGCTGAGCCGCCGCGCATCGCCATCGACGTTCGCAAAGCTCACTTCGTCGCCACCGGTCTGCGCGCCGACCGTCATCACCAGCGTCCCGGGATTCTGCCGGACCAGACCTTCGGTGCCGTCGAGCAGGTTGTTGATCGTCGTAGTGTTGCTTGCGGTGCGGCCGTCGAGATTGTCGAGCGCCGAGCCCACATCGCCGAAGTCGGCGGTCGTGCCGGTATCGCTGCCATCGTCGAGCGTGTACACCGGCCCCGTCACCGCACCGGTGGTCGGGTCGATCGCCGCGCCGCCGCCCAAGGCCGCAACCACTGGCGTCAGCTGACCGACATTGACCGCGTCATCCAATGCCACGCCCGCCGCGATGTTGCCGATCGCGGTACCGCCCGTGCCGGCCAGCGTGACCCGGCTGTAATCCGGATTGCCGTCGGCATCGGTGTCGTAGCGCACAGCGGTCGCGCCCAGGTCACCGACGTCGTCGATCAGATCATCGAACGCGCCATCCACCGCGTCGAACGCATCGCCCACATTGGTGTAGTTGCCGCCGCGGATCACGTAGGTCGGCGCAGAGATCGTGCCGTCGGCGTTGACACCCGCGCCGCCGCCCAGGTGGTCAGCCACCGAACCGGCGACGCCGAACAGTTGCGCGCCGTTGATCGCTTCGCTGCTGGTCGCGCTGACCTCGCCCGCTGCGACATTGCCGATCGCGGTGCCACCAGTCCCGGCCAGCGTCACCCGGCTGTAGTCCGGACCGCCATCGACAGCGGTGTCGTACTGCACCGCCAACGCGCCGAGGTCGTCGACGGCATCGGCCACGTCAGTCAATTGGGTGACATTCACCGCGTCCGTCGCCTCGACACCGGCGGCCACGCCGCTCAGCCGCCGCGCATCGCCACCGGCGTTCGCAAAGCTCACCTCATCGCCGCCGGTCTGGCCGCCGACCGTCATCACCAGCGTGCCCGGATCCTGCCGCACCAGACCTTCGGTGCCATCGAGCAGGTTGTTGATCGTCGTGGTGTTGCTTGCGGTGCGGCCGTCGAGATTGGCGAGCGCGGAGCCGACATCGCCGAAGTCGACCGTCGTGCCGGTGTCATTGCCATCGTCGAGCGTATACACCGGGCCTGTCACCGCGCCGGTTGTCGGGTCGATTCCGGCGCTGCCGCCCAAGGCCGCGACCACCGGCGACAACTGGCCGACGTTGACTGCCTCGTCATCCGCCACGCCCGCCGCGACGTTGCCGATCACGGTGCCACCTGCACCGTCCAGCGTGATCCTTCCGAAATCCGGCACACCGGTGCCGTTGTCGTCATAGCGGACCGCGAACTCGCCGACGCCATCGACTTCCGCCAGCGCCCCTTGCAACTGCGCGACGTTGACCGCATCGGTTGCAGCGCTGCCCGCCGCGACGTTGGTCAACTGCCGGGCGGCAGTGGCCGTGCCGATCGACACTTCGCCCGCCGAGGTCTGTGCAATTGCCAGGCCGGGCGCGGTATAGCCCGTCTGCGCGCCGCGCACCGTCACCGAATCGGCGCCCAGCGCGACGCTGTTGGCGTGTACCGAACTGGCGTTTGCGCCCAGGATCGTCTGTCGGTCTGCCGTACCCGACGCGTTATGACCAATGACCACCGCATTGCCAAGCCGCGCGGCGTAGTTGCCGTCAGGCCCACCGGTCCAGCCGAGGTCGGTCGCGGAAATGGCCGGCAACACGTGGCTGGCATTGGTGCCCATGACCACCGTGTTCGAGCCGTTGGCCGCCGCACCATCGCCGACGATGATCTGGTAGTCCTGCGCGGGCAAGGTGTCCCAGGTATAGGTGCCCAGCACGCCTGGCACGCAGACACCGATGCCGGCGACCAGTTCGCAGTCCGGATCGTTGTTCTGGCCGGCGTAGTTGCCGATCGGCACATTGATGTAACTGCCCGAGCTGGCACGGCCGATGATTGTGGTGTGGTCGGCCTGGCGGTTGCCGTTGAGGTCAAGCACATCGGGGATTGTCAGCAGATCTGTGCCGAGCAGCGATACCGACTGGAACGCGTAGCTGAAGTTCTCGCGCGCGATGGACAGGCATTCGTCAGGCAGCAACGTGCCGTTGCCGAGCAATCCGCAGGCACGGTACTCGTTGGAGATCGGCAGCAGGAAGTTGGTCAGATGCTGCACCAGCCCGGGCAGCGTACCGCCGGTCAGGCCACCTGGATCGATTACGCCCATCGGCGCAACGCCGCCTGCGACCGCGCGCGACTGGCCCATCATCGCGGTGTTCGACCAGACGGGCAGCGCGCCACCGGCCAGCACCCGCTCATTCTCGTTGAGGTGCCGCTCGACGAGTTCGGCGATTTTTTCCGGGTCCGCCGCCGACGACCCGATCGTCCGCTCCTGGGCGGCCGCGCTTGCGATCGCCGGCAAACAGACGATCGCCAGCACCGCAGCACGCACGCGACGCCCGTCGCGGACGCGCCGGTCGGCCAGTTCGGATGCGACGACGTAGGCCCCGAGCGCACGGTTCCAGATCCTGCAGAAGACCTTGTTCATCCCGCTTCCCTCGCTGTTCATGAGGGCTCAAGGGAACCGCGCCGCGCCACGGGTGTGAATCAGACGATTCTCAAAAATCGCGACTGTCGTCACAGACGACAGGGCTGCAGGCGCACGCGTCACCTGCACGTCGATTGATCGACGCGAGGGGATTGATCCATTCATTGAAACGGCCGCGCCTTCACTGAGCCGGTTGCGTGCAGCGGGCCCGCCCGACGACGCGCCCGCAACGGCCTGCGTCAGGCTCGCTCAGCGCGCCAACCCGCCGGACAACGCATAGGCATAGAGCTGGCTGTGGTTCTCGAGCCCGAGCTTGCGCATCGCGTCGCTCTTCTGCCTGCTGACGGTCTTGACGCTGCGCGAGAACGACGATGCGATCTCGCTGACCGTCTTGCCGCTGGCGAACAAGCGCACGACCTCCGCCTCCTGGCGCGACAGCGGTGCGCCGCGGCCGCATCCGGTCGCAGCATCGAGCAAGCGCTGAATGCTCCGGCTCAGGTAGCGCCGGCCGCTTGCCGCCCATCGGATCGCGACAGGGAGCTCATCGAGCGTACCGGACTTGTCCACGATCGCGTGCACGCCCAGTTCGAACATCGCGCGCAACAGCGGCGGATTGCGGACTTCAGTGAAGACCACGACGCCGATCGCAGGAAACCGCGTCCGCAGCTGGCCCAGCAACCGCAGGCCATCTCCAGCGCGGGGATCGGCACCCTTCATCGAAAAATCAGTGACCACAACATTGCAGTCGAACCGCGTCTGCAGCATCTGCAGCAGCGCCTGCCCACTGGCGGCCTCCCCGGTGAGATGCATGCCCGAATCGGGCGCATGCAGCACCGCGCGCATGCCAGCCAGCACGATCGGCCGCTCATCGGCCGCATAGACCCGGATCGTTTCCACTGAAAGCGCCATTCCCTAGCCCCCCATCACAACGCATATCCCCGCGTATCAGGTACCGTACCTCGCAGCGAAGTGGTGACTGCATGAAGATCGCCAGTTCATGCAGATGAACGAGGCAACCGGGGCGGGTTGTCGATCAACATGCACTGTTAGGCCGCCGCGTAGCGCGCCGCGCCCCCGATCCAGCGTGCGACCAGCCGGTCCGCGCACTGAGGATCGGTCCGCAGCAAGGCCTCGCCGAGCCGATGGACGACCGGCAGCAGGTCGGCATCGCGCGCAAGATCAGCAAGCCGGAACTCGGCCAGGCCGGTCTGCCGCGTGCCCAGCAGTTCGCCCGGCCCGCGCAATGCCAAGTCCTTCTCGGCGATCACGAAGCCATCGCCGGTCGTGCGCATCGTGTCGAGCCGTTCGCGTGCGGTGCGCGAGAGTGGCGGCTGATACAGCAGTACGCAGCTCGACGCGGCGCTGCCGCGCCCCACGCGCCCGCGCAACTGATGCAGTTGCGCCAGCCCCAGGCGCTCGGCGTTCTCGATCACCATCAATGACGCATTGGGCACGTCCACGCCGACCTCGATCACGGTGGTGGCGACCAGCAGGTCACTGTGGCCGTCCTTGAATGCGCGCATCGCAGCCTGCTTCTCCGCGGCGCGCAGGCGTCCGTGCACGAAGCCGATCCGCAGGTCCGGCAACGCCGCGGACAGTTGCTCGAACGTCGTCTGCGCGGCCTGCGCCACGACCTCGTCGGACTCGTCGATCAGCGTGCAGACCCAGTACGCCTGCCGGCCCTGCGCGCACGCGGCACGCACGCGCTCGATCAGCTCGGCGCGCCGGCCGGCGCCAAGCACCACGGTCTGCACCGGCGTGCGCCCGGGCGGGAGCTCGTCGATCGCCGAAACGTCGAGATCGGCGTAGGCCGCCATCGCCAGCGTGCGCGGAATCGGTGTGGCGGTCATCACCAGTTGGTGCGGCACGCTGCCCGCCTGCGCGCCCTTGTCGCGCAGCGCCAGGCGCTGGTGCACGCCAAAGCGGTGCTGCTCGTCGACGATCGCCAGTGCCAGGTCGTGGAACTCGACCGCCTGCTGCATCAACGCATGGGTGCCGACCACCAGTTGCGCGACGCCCGCGGCGATGTCCGCAGCCGTGGCCGCGCGCACACGTCCGGTGACTTTGCCCGCAAGCCACGCGACACGGACGCCCAACGGCCCGAGCCAGGCCGACAGATTGCGGAAATGCTGTTCGGCCAGCAGTTCGGTGGGCGCCATCAGCGCCGCCTGGCGGCCCGAGTCGATCGCCGCCAGCGCGGCCAGCGCGGCGACGACCGTCTTGCCGCTGCCCACGTCGCCCTGGACCAGGCGCAGCATCGGGCGCGGCTGCGCGAGATCGCGCACGATCTCGGCATGTACACGGCGCTGCGCGCCGGTCAGCGCGAACGGCAGGCCGGCCTCCATCGCGGCCGCGAGCGGTCCGGGCCGCAGCACTGGCGCGCGATGGGCCTGCAGCGCAATCCGCTGCCGCCGCAGACTCAAGTGATGGGCCAGCAGCTCCTCCAAGGCCAGCCGCCGCTGCGCCGGATGACGTCCGGACAACAACGCGCCCAGGTCCACATCCGGCGGCGGGCGATGCACCGTCAGCAGCGCCTCACGCAACCTCGGCAATGCGAGTCCGGCGAGCAGGTCGGCCGGCACCAGCTCCAAGGCGTCACCGTCGGGCAAGCGGTCGAGCGCATGCCCGATCATGCGGCGCAGCGTCGCCGGCCCGATGCCTTCGATAGCCGGATAGACCGGGTCGAGCGCGTCCTCGACCACCGGATCGGCGGCATCGCCGATCACCCGGTAGCTGGGATGGACGATTTCCAGGCCGTGCTGCCCCGGCCGCGGCGTGCCGTAGACGCACAGCGGCGTGCCGACTGCGAACTGCGCCAACTGGGCGGCACGGAAATGGAAGAACCGCAACACCAGGGTCGCCCCCGATCCGTCGCCGATCGCGACGCGTAGCATCGGACGCCGACGAAACGCACGATCCACCGCCTCGACCCGGCCCTGCACCTGCGCCGGTACACCGCCACGCAGTGCGCGGATCGGCACGACCCGGGTCCGGTCCTCGTACTGGCGCGGCAGGTGCAGCCACAGATCGCCGACCGTGGCCAGCCCGCGCGCGGTCAGCTTGTCGGCGACCTTCGGGCCGACGCCGGGCAGCGTCGACACCGAGGCGGCGCCGGCGGCGGCAAGCGCCGGCCTGCTCATCTGCGCGGCACGCCTGGGATCAGGCGAGCACCATCACCGCGTCGACCTCGAAGCGCGCGCCCTTGGGCAGCGCCGGCACTTCGATCGTCGAGCGCGCGGGATACGGCGCGTCGAAGTAATCGGCCATCACCGCATTGACCTGTGCGAACTCGCCCAGATCGGTGACGTACAGGCCCACACGCACGATGTCGGCCATGCTGCCGCCGGCCGCTTCGGCTACCGCCTTGAGGTTGTCGAAGGCGCGGCGCGCCTGCGCCGAGATGTCGCCCTCGACGATCTCGCCGGTCGCCGGATCGAGCGGGATCTGCCCGGAGAAGTACACGGTGTCGCCGGCGCGGACGGCCTGGGAATACGGGCCGATCGCGGCGGGCGCGTCCTGGGTGTTGATAGGCGTGCGGGGCATGGCGGAACTCCGGTGGAAGATCCCGCCATTGTAGGGTGATGCCCGCGCGCGGTCGCCCGGGCGGCCGCGGGCTACATCCGCTGCACGCCGTGAACGACCGGCAGCCGCCGGGTGCGACGGATGACGTCGGCCAAGTGCTTGCGGTGCTTGACCTCGATCGAAAACCGGATCGCGGCGACTGTGCTGTCGCGTTCGAGGTACTCGACACCATCGATGTTGGAATGCGCGCGCGCGATCGCCGCGGCCACCTGCGCCAAGACGCCGGGATGGTTCTCGACCTCGATGCGCAGCGCGACGTTGTAGTCGCCGACAACCTCGCGGTCCCAGTCGATCGCGACCCAGCGCTCGGGCGACTTGCGGAATTCGGCGACGTTGGGACAATCCAGCCGATGCACGACGATGCCGCGCCCGGTGGTGTGGTAGCCCATGATGTCGTCGCCCGGAATCGGCATGCAGCAATTGGCGAATGCGATGACCCCGCGCTCGTCGCCGCGGATGCGGATCGTCTCGCCGGCTCGCGCCGCCGGTCGATCGCCTTCGGCGTCGGCATCGTGCTGCGCCAGCGCCGACGCCACCTGTGCGGGCATCCAGTTGCCCAGCGCGATGTCGGCCATCAACTCCTCGAGACGCGGGTAGCGCGCCTCGGCCAAATAGGTGTCGAGCCGCTCCTGCGGCAGCCGATCGAGCGAGGTCCCCAGCCCTTCCAGCGCGCGGTCGAGCATGCGGTGGCCCAGTTGCACGGCGTCCTCGTGCTGCAGTTGCTTGAGCTGCGCACGGATTGCGGTCCGCGCCTTGCCCGTGGCCACGAACTCCAGCCACTGCGGCCGCGGCATCGAGGACTTGGCGGTGACGATCTCCACGCGCTGGCCGCTCGCGAGCTGCGTGCGCAGCGGCACCAGCTTGCCGTCCACGCGCGCGGCGACCGCCTGGTTACCGATGTCGGTGTGCACCGAGTAGGCGAAGTCGAGCGCGGTCGAATTGCGCGGCAGCGACATGATGTCGCCTTTGGGCGTGAACAGGTAGACCTCGTCGGGGAACAGGTCGACCTTGACGTTCTCCAGGAATTCCAGCGACGAGCCGGTCGTGCGCTGGGATTCCAGCAGGCCGGCGATCCACGAATGCGCGCGCGACTGGGCGCTGTTGGGCCCCTCGCCGCCGTGTTTGTAGGCCCAGTGCGCGGCGATGCCGCGCTCGGCGATCAGGTCCATCTCCTCGGTGCGGATCTGCACCTCGATCGGCGCGCCATACGGTCCGAACAGCACGGTGTGCAACGACTGGTAGCCGTTCGCCTTCGGGATCGCGATGAAGTCGCGGAAGCGCCCGTCCAGCGGCTTGAACACGGCGTGGGCGATGCCCAGCGCGTGGTAACAGTCGGCGGCGTTGCCGACGATGATCCGGTAGCCGAACACATCCATGACCTGGGTGAAGGTTTTCCCCTCGCCCTGCATCTTGTTGTAGATGCTCCAGGGCGACTTCACCCGTCCCACGAGACGGTACTGCAGCCCGGCGCTGGTCAGGCGCTGTGCCAGTTGCGCCTCGATGCTCGCCAGCGCCTCGCGCCGCACCAGCGGCTGATTGCGGATGCGCTTCTCGAGCACCATGTGGCGGATCGGATGCAGCGCATGGAACCCCAGATCCTGCAGCTCGGCCTTGATCCGGTTCATGCCCAGACGCTGGGCGATCGGCGCATAGACCTCCAGGGTTTCGCGCGCGATGCGCTCGCGCGACGGCCCCGGCTGCGCGCCGAGCGTGCGCATGTTGTGCAGACGGTCGGCAAGCTTGATCAGGATCACGCGCAGATCGCGCGCCATCGCCAGCATCATCTTGCGGAAGCTTTCGGCGTCGGCTTCCTGCCGGCTGCTGAAGTTGAGCTTGTCGAGCTTGGTCACGCCATCGACGAGTTCGGCCACCGGTTCGCCGAACTGTTCGGCCAGTTGCTCGCGCGTGAGCGGCGTGTCCTCGATGGTGTCGTGCAGGATCGCCGCGACTAGGGTCTCGACGTCGACCTTCTGCTCGGCCAACACCCGGGCGACCGCGACTGGATGGGTGATGTAGGGCTCGCCGGACTTGCGCATCTGCCCCGCGTGCGCCGCCGCGCCCACTTCCCACGCACGTCGCAACAGCGCACGCTGCTCATCAGGCAGATAAAGCGCGGCGCGTTCGAGGTCGCGGACGTAATCGGGCAGCGCGTCGTCGCCGGGAACGTCCGGCATGACGAGACTGGCGGGAGGGGCGGGCGTCATCCCCGAAGCCTACGGGCAAGGTCGGCGTTTGTGAACCGGGCTTCGCCGCGGGCAGGCCCCGCTACCGGAAACCGGTAATGGGACTGCCAAAACGCAACGGCCCCGCTCGAAAGCGGGGCCGTCGATCAACCTGTGCGCGACGCGGGGCGTCAGCGCGGCACGATGCGATCAGAGATCGTCGCCCTTGGCCATGTCTTCGTCGGCAACGACTTCGGCCGCCGCCCACTCCAGCGCCTCACGCTCCTTGCGCTCGCGCTCGGACTTGTCGACCGCGTCGATGAACGGCTGGTCGATCCGGCGCGCGGCGATCTCGCGCAGCGCCAGGACGGTCGGCTTGTCGTCGTTTTCGCTGTTGTCGAGCTGAGCCTCGACGCCATTGGCGAGCTGACGCGCACGCTTGGCGGCCATCATGACCAGCTCGAAGCGGTTGTCGACGACTTCCAGGCAATCTTCTACGGTGATGCGGGCCATGCGGGCTCCCGGCGACCGGCACAGGTCGCGCGAATTCGGGGAAAAGGGCCGAGCATGATACGGCCGGACGGTCCGCCGCGCAAGGCGCGCCTCAACGAATCAATCACTTGCGCCACGCAGCGCAGGCCAACGGCCCGCTCAATGCCCCGACAGCAGCCTTGCGATCAGCTCGGCGTGGCGCTCGGCCTGGCGCTCGCGGCGCAGGCGGCTGGCGCGGAAGATCGCGCACATCTCGGCGACCGCACGATCGAAGTCCTCGTTGACCACCAGGTAGTCGAACTCGTCGTAATGCGACATCTCTTCCTGCGCCGCCGCCAGGCGCTGGGCCATCACCGCCTCGCTGTCCTGGCCGCGCTTGCGCATGCGCTGGTCGAGCGCCTCGCGCGAGGGCGGCAGGATGAACACGCTGACCGCCTCGGGCACCAAGGCCCGGACCTGCCGCGCGCCCTGCCAGTCGATCTCCAGCAGCACATCCTTGCCGGCGGCCAGTTGCGGCTCCACCGACTGGCGGGCGGTGCCCTTCCAGTCGCCGTGCACCAGGGCGTATTCGAAGAACTCGCCCGCCGCGATCATCTGCTGGAAGGTGTCCTTGCCGACGAAGTGGTAATGCTCGGCATGACGCTCGCCCGGCCGGGGCGCACGCGAGGTGAACGAGATCGACAGCGCAATGTCCGGATCGCGCGACAGGCAGGCGTTGACGATGCTCGACTTGCCGGCGCCCGACGGCGCCGCGACGATGAACAGCGTGCCGCGCATGGGCGCGACGGCGATCTGGGGTGCGGGTTCGCGATGGGTCACGCCTGGCTCCGGCGCCCGGAAAGCCGCGCATCGTACCGCTTTACGCGCAGGCCCGTCGCGATGCGCCGGCCCCCGGGCACCCATCGCCCGCCGGTCCGCCATTCGACCCGGAGTCGAACGAGCGGGCAGGTTCCTCCAATCGATTTTGCCCGGCGCTTGGGATAGCGTCGGAGACGAACCGCGCGGGGAGCGCGGACCGGCGGCGCGATGGACACTGCATTGGAGACCTGGTTCCAGCGCGAGATCCTGCCTCACGAGGCCGCGCTCGTCCGCTTCCTGGCCCGCAAATGGGTGCATCCCAACGAAGTGCAGGACATCCGGCACGACATCTACATCCGCGTGCTGCTGGCTGCCGAGCGCCAGCGCCCACACTCGCCCAAGGCGTTTCTGTTCGACGTGGCGCGCAAGCTGCTGGTGGACCGCGTGCGCCGCGAACGCATCGTGGCCTTCGACCTGCTGGCCGACGTGGACAGCCTGAACGTACTGATCGACGAACTGTCGCCGGAGCGGCGCGCCGCCGGTCGCGAACAGATGCACCGCCTATCGACGCTGTTCCGGCGTCTGCCGCCGCGCTGTCGCCAGGTGGTGTGGATGCGCCGGATCGAGGATCTTCCGCAAAAAGAGATCGCCCGCCGTCTAGGCATCGCCGAAGCAACCGTCGAGAAACATCTCATGCGCGGCATCGCCCTGCTGGCCGACGCGCTGTACGGCAAGTCGGGCGAACATCGTGACACCGAGGACACGTGGACAAGGATGGCAACGCGTCATGGGCAATAGGGAACGCGACGAACAGGCTGCCGCGGCCTGGCTGCTGCGGCAAGAGAACGGCCCCTGGAGCGAGCACGACGCCGCCGAGCTGGAGGCCTGGCTTGCGCAGTCGGTCGGCCATCGGGCGGCTTACTACCGCTTCAAGGGCGCCTGGCAGGAGGTGGGCCGGCTGCAGGCGCTGCTGGGGCCAGCAGGCGCCGCGCCAGAACCGGTGCGCGCCGCGCCGCCGCCGGATATCCCGGTACGCGCGCGGCGCTGGCGCCTGCCCGGTCTGGCGGTCGCGGCCAGCCTGGTCTGCGCTGTCGGCCTGGCCGCGCTGGTGCAGTTGTCCTGGTCGCGCGACGACGTCTACGCCACCCGCGTCGGCGCGCTGGAGGCGGTGGCGCTGCCGGACGGCTCGCGGCTGACGCTCAACACCGACAGCCGCCTGCGCGTCGACATGGCCGGCGACGACCGGCGCGTGCGCCTGCGCCAGGGCGAAGCCTTCTTCGAAGTCGCCAAGGATCCGGCCCGGCCGTTTGTTGTCGAAGCGGGCGACAAGCGGGTCATTGCCGTCGGCACCGCGTTCTCCGTGCGGCGCGATGGCGACGATGTGCAGGTGGTGGTCACCGAAGGCCGGGTGCGGATCGAGACCGCAGGTGGCCGCGACGAAGTACTGCAGGCGCCGCTGCTGGAGGCAGGCATGGCGGCGCGCACGCAGGGCGACGCGGTGCTGGTGCGGGCGCGCTCGCCGGTGGAGCTTGCCCAGGATCTGAGCTGGCGCACCGGCCAGTTGGTCTTCCGTGACACGCCGATGGCCGAGGCGATCGCCGAGTTCAACCGCTACAACACCCGCAAGCTGGTCGTCGAGGATCCGGCGGTCGGCGCACTGCGCGTGGGCGGCATCTTCCGCGCCACCGAACTGGATGCGTTCGTCAGCCTGATCCAGCAGGGCTTCCCGGTCCAGGCCCAGGCCGAAGACGACCGCATCGTGCTGACCGCGCGCCAGTAACGCGCAACCTCGGCGCTGTGCTGCCCCCCTTACCGGAATGCCAGCGATCGTTCGACCTCTTAAGCTGGCGGCCCCATTCCGGGCCCGAGACCGAGACTCCCATGCCGAGATTCGAACCAGGCCGCAGCGCGCACGCGGCCATGCGGACATCCGACGCCGAAGGTTGCCGCACCGCCCTGCCCGCCCGCGCGACGTTGCGCGCGCTGGCGCTGCGTGCATCGATCGGCGCCAGCATCGCGATGGCTTGTGTGCTGCCACTGCAGGCACGCGATGGCGTTCCGTCCCCGGCGCAGGTCGTCGACCTCAAGGAGGTTGGCGACCCGCAGATCAGTCCTGACGGGGCCACCATCGCCTACACGGTAGAGACGCCGCGCCCGGCGGGCGCAACGAACCTGCGGCGCATCTGGCGCGTGGCCAGCGACGGCCGCAGCGCGCCGGTGGAACTCGCCGCGCCGGAGACCGCCGCCGACCGGATGCCGCGCTGGTCGCCCGATGGCACGCGCCTGGGGTTTTTGTCCACGCGCGCCGCGCCAGGCGAGGACACCGCGACACCGCGGGCAGCGAGCCAGGTCTGGGTCACGACCGCGGACGGCGCGACACCGCGCCCGCTGACCACCTCGGCCGGCGACGTCACCGCGTTCTCGTGGTCGGCCGACGGCACGCGCGTGGCCTACCTGGCGATCGACCCGCCCTCGCCCGAGCGTGCTGCCCGGATCGCGCGCAAGGATGACGCGGTCGAGGTCGGGCGCGATGCGCAGTTCACGCGGCTGTGGATCAGCGATGCGAACGGCCGCGATGCCCGGGCCCTGACCCCGCCGGACCTCCAGGTCCAGGACTTGGCCTGGTCGCCGGACGGCCGCAGCTTCGCGCTGCGGGTCTCCGACGAGGTCGGCCTCGGCGCGATGTGGTACCGCTCGCGGGTCGTACTGGTATCGGCCGAGGACGGCGGCATGCTGGGCACGGTCACCACGCGTGCCTCCGGTGGGCCGCTGGCGTGGTCGCCCGACGGCACCCGGCTGCTGTACGGACAGCTCGGCCCGCATGGGCACACCGCCACGCGCATGGTCTATGCCCCCACCACCGACACCCACGTCGCGCTCGCAACGGCATGGCCCGGCACGCTGCGCACATTGCAGTGGCGCGACGACGGCACGCTGGTTGGGGTCGGGCTGCGCGGCGTGCGCCCGCATCTGCTGGCGATCGACCCGAGCGACGGCGAGGTCGTGGAACTGGCCGAACTGCAAGGGCCTGTTCGCGGCCTGAGCCTGGCGCGCAACGGCCGGGTCGCGCTGGCCCATGGCCGAGCCGAGCAGCCACCCGAGGTCGGCACGTTGTCGGAAGCCGAGGTCCTGGGCGGCGGCGGCGTGACCTGGCTCACCGACACCAATCCGCAGGTGCGCGCCTGGCCGCTGGGCCAGGTCCGCGACCGCGTCTGGACAAGCTCGCGCGATGGCCGGCCGATCCATGGCGTGCTCGTACTGCCGCCCGACTGGCGCCCCGGCACGCGGCTGCCGACCTTGGTGCAAGCCCACGGCGGGCCCGCCGATGCCTGGCTGTCGGGCTGGCTGGGGTCCTGGCACGACTGGGCGCAATCGCTGGCCATGCGTGGCTACGCAGTGCTGCTGCCCAATCCACGCGGCTCCTACGGGCAAGGCGACGACTTCACCTCGCTGGCGCGCGGTGACTGGGGCGAGGGCCCATTCCAGGACGTGCTCGACGGGCTGGACGCGCTCGAGGCCGAGGGCATCGCCGATCCGGAACGCGTGGCCATCGGCGGGTGGAGCTATGGCGGCTACCTGTCGGCCTGGGCGGTCGGTCACAGTGACCGCTTCCGCACTGCGATCGTCGGCGCGGCCGTCATCGATACCGCCGTGATGGCCCTGACCACCGATGTGCCCTACGAGTACCTGCCCGGCTATTTCGGCAACGTGCTCGAGCAGCGCGAGCTCTACGACCGCAACTCGCCGATCCGCAGCGCGCACAACGTGGCGGTGCCGGTACTGGTGCTGCACGGCGAGGAGGACCGGCGCGTGCCGATCTCGCAGGGCGAGCAGTTCCATCGCGCGCTGCTGGTCAACGGCACGCCAGTGGAGATGGTGCGCTATCCGCGCGGCCCGCACTGGTTCGAGGCACGCGAGCAGGAACGCGACGTGCTCGAACGCGTAGTGGGCTGGCTCGAGCGCCATCTGTAACGCGACCACCGCGGCGATGCATCGCCGCGCAGATCGATAGCCGGAACTCGCATCCTCGTTCGACTCCACAGGCAGCGGCCCCTTTCGGGCCGGGCAAGGGGACGCACATGATCCAGGGGCGGCTTGCATGCCAGTGACACGGCGCACGGCATTGAAGATGGGGGCCGCCGCAGTGGCGGCGTATGCGGCGGGCGGCGTCGGCACCGTGTTCGCACGACCGCGCGAGGACGTGCTGGACCTGTCCGCCGTGGATCTCGCGGCGGCGATCCGCAAGCGCAGCGTCTCCGCACGCGAGACGATGACCGCCTACCTCGCACGGCTGTCGACGCTCAATCCGCGCTTCAACGCCATCGTCTCGTCGGTCGATCCCGAGCTGTTGATGCGCCAAGCCGCGGCGCAGGACGAAGACGCTGCGAAGGGCCGCTTCCACGGCCCGTTGCACGGGTTCCCGCATGCAGTGAAGGACACCGCACCGGTGCGCGGCATGCGCAGCACGCAAGGCTCGCCGCTGCTGCGCGACAACGTGCCTGCGTCCGATTCGCTGGTGGTGTCGCGGATGCGCAACGCCGGTGCGATCTTCACCGGCAAGACCAACGTGCCGGAATTCGCGCTCGGCTCGCACAGCTACAACCCGATATTCGGCGTGACCCGCAACGCCTACGACCCGCGCAAATCCGCCGGCGGCAGTTCCGGTGGCAGTGCCGTGGCACTCGCGCTGCGGATGACGCCGCTGGGCGACGGTAGCGATTTCGGCGGCTCGCTGCGCAATCCGGCGGGCTGGAACAACGTGTTCGGCTTCCGGCCGTCGTTCGGGCGTGTGCCCTCCGCGCCATCCAGTGATGTCTTCAGTCAGACCTACGCCACCTCCGGACCGATGGCGCGCACCGTGGCCGACCTCGCGCTGATGCTCTCGGTCCAGGCCGGCGCCGATCCCCGTGCACCGTTTTCGCTCAAGGACGATCCGGCGATCTTCGCCCAGCCGCTGGCGCGCGACTGGACCGGCCGGCGGATCGGTTGGCTGGGCGATCTGGGCGGCGCACTGCCGATGGAAGCCGGTCTGCTCGAGGCCTGCGAGCGCGCGCTCTCGGCGTTCCGGACCCTCGGCATGCGCGTGGACGCGGCCACGCTCCGGGAGCCGGCCGAGGCGATGTGGCGCACCGCCGTGACCCTGCGCCACCTGTCGGTAGGCGACGACCTGCGTGCCTACGCCGCCGATCCGGCCAAGCGCGCCTTGATGAAACCCGAGGCGCTATGGGAGGTCGAGGGCTTCCAGCAGCTGACGCCCGAGCGCATCGCCGATGCGCAAGCCGGACGTACGCGGATCTACGAAGCCTTCAGCAAGGCGTTCGAGCAATTCGACTTCCTGGTGCTGCCCACCGCGCAGGTGTTCCCGTTCGATGTCGAGCAGCACTGGCCGCGCGCGATTGCCGGCACGCCCATGGACAGCTATCACCGCTGGATGGAGGTGACGCTGCCGGCGACGATGGCGGGCCTGCCGGCCCTGGCCGTACCGGCCGGTTTCGGCGGACCCGACGACCTGCCGCTCGGCCTGCAGATCATCGGGCCCACGCATGCCGACCTGGCCGTGCTGCAGGTCGCGCATGCCTACGAGCAAGCCTCGCCGTGGATCGCGGCGCGTCGCCCGCCCGCACTGAACACGGACGCCTGACCAATTGCCGGGCCCGGGATTCCCGGGCCCGCACGCGCGCGTTGCCGGAAACCGCGCGCTCGTTCGACATTCCAATCAGCGGCTCGCGCTCGAGCCGAACCCGAGGAAGGCCATGCCACGTTCGAACCGCCTGCGATCCAGCCTCATCCATGCTGCCATCCTCGCCGCGCTGTCGGCCTTGTCGGCCCCGATCGCCATCGCGGCCGAACCCCGTCAGGTGGAGGTCGCCGCCGGCGACCTGGCCGATGCGCTGGACGCGCTGGCCAGACAGTTCGACGTCAATGCGATCTATCCGGCGCGCCAGGTCCGGGGCCTGCGCACCGACGGCGTCAGCGGGCTACTCGAGCCGCGCGCTGCATTCGAGGCCTTGCTCGACGGCACCTCACTGGACGTCACCGAAGAGAACGGATCGATCCTGATCCGATTGCCCGACGATGGCACCGCGACGCCCGGCGCGGCCATCGGCGCCACGTCCGGCAATGCCGCAACCAATCTCGACACGGTCCAGGTCCGGGCCTCGTCCTCACGGCTCGACCGCCCGGGTTTCGACGCGCCCACGCCGACCACGAGCCTCAGCGCACAGGACCTGGCCGTCGGTGGGCGGCCCAATATCGCCGCGGCGTTGAACGACCTGCCGCAGTTTCGCGCCGGCGTCTCGCCGCAGACCACCGGCACCAATACCGATGCCGGTTCGGCGCCGGTCGACCTGCGCGCGCTCGGCGTCAATCGCACCCTGGTGCTGATCGACGGCCGCCGCTTCTCCAGCACCAACGACCTCAACACCATTCCTTCGGTCATGGTGCAGGGCGCGGACATCGTCACTGGCGGCGCGTCGGCCGCATGGGGCTCGGGCGCGGTCAGCGGCGTGGTCAACATCGCCATCGACCGGACCTTCGTCGGCACCAAGCTCGGCACGCAGTTCGGCGTCTCCGATCGCGGCGACGCCAACGAACGGCGTTTCGAAGCGGCCTTCGGTCGCGAGTTGTTCGGTGGCCGCGGCCACCTGGTGCTGGGCGCCGAATTCCTCGACAACGATGGCCTGGTGCCCAGATCGCGCCGGCCGGACGTTGCCGGCTGGGCGACGTTGCCCGACGGCAACGGCCGCTTCGTGCTCACCCACGGCGTGTCGATTGCCGACGCTGCCTACGGCGGCCTGATCCTGTCGGGCGCGCTCGCCGGCCAGGCCTTCGAGCCGGACGGATCCTTGCGTCCGTTCAAGTACGGGCGCGTGGTCGGCGGCACACAGATGGTCGGCGGCAACGGCCCGAGCGCGGACCACTTCAGCCCGCTGGTCACCCCGCAGCGTCGCTACGCAACGATGGGCACCGCCTACTTCGACCTGACCGATGACACCCGGCTCACCCTCGATGTCCGGCATTCGCGGATGTACAACGATTACCCGTGGTTCGGCGACCACAACCGCGGCAGCACCCGCCTGCGGATCTCGGCCGACAACGCGTTCCTGCCCACACCGGTACGCGATGCGCTGGCCGCGGCCGGCGAGTCGTCGTTCCAGATGGGACGATTCAATTCCGACTTCGCGTACGCGACGATCGATTTCCAGCGCAAGACCACCGAAGCCACGCTGGCGATCGACGGCGCACTCGGTGCTGGCTGGACCTGGCGCTCGTACTACACGCATGGCGAGTACCGTCAGGACATGCGCAATCCCGGCTTCTTGCTGCGCGACAACTACGCACGCGCAGTCGATTCGGTGCTCAGTCCCACGACCGGCCAGCCGATCTGTCGCGTGGCCCTGACCGATCCGACCACCGACTGCGTGCCGATCAACCTGTTCGGCAGCGGGTCGCCGTCCGCCGAGGCCATCGCCTACGTCACCGGCGCGCCCACGCAGGAGACCCTGATCAAGCTCGATGCCGGCGGCCTGAGCCTGCAGGGCGACCCGTGGACCCTGCCTGCTGGCGATGTCTCGGTCGCGCTCGGCGTGGAGGCGCGTCGAGAATGGCAGCAGAGCACCGCGGGCGCGCTCGACACGGCAGGCGCGTTCCGCTCGTTCAGCCATGCCTCGATGTTCGGCGCATTCCGCGTCAAGGAAGCCTTCGGCGAGATCCTGGTGCCGCTGGTGCGCGACGTACCCGGTTTCAACAAGCTCGAATTCAATGCCGCGGCGCGGATCAGCGACTACGACACCACCGGTTCGATCTGGTCCTGGAAGGCCGGCGCGACCAACGAGTTCCTGCCGGGGCTGCGTGCACGCGCCACGCGCTCGCGCGACATCCGCTCGGCCAACCTCACCGAGCTGTTCACCACTGCGCTGACCGGCTGGAACAACGTTGCCGACCCCATCACCGGACAGACCGTACAGGCCCAGGTCATCAGCGGCGGCAATCCCGGCCTGACCCCGGAAGAGGCCGACACCACGACCTTCGGCATCGCCTGGACGCCGCAGTTCACCGAAGGTCTCGACATCTCGATCGATTACTTCGACATCACCATCAACGACGTGATCATGTCGCTGGGCGTGCAGGAAGTGGTCAACCGCTGCGCCCGCGGCAACCAGGTGCTGTGCGGCCGCATCACCCGCGATGCGAATGGCAGCATCGAGCTGATCCGCTCCACGCCGGTCAATCTCGCTCAGTACAAGACCGATGGCATCGACGCCGAGATCCTCTACACGTTTCCGGCCGCGCGGCTCGTGCCCTCGGCCGGCGGGCGGGTGCAGTGGCGCGCGCTGGCGACCTGGATCAATGCGCTGACGACCGACGATGGCGAGGTCAAGCTGAGCTACGTCGGCTCCCAGGGCTCGGCGTTCTCGGGCCCCGGCATCCCGCGGCTGCGCGTGACCAACACCCTCGCCTATCGCGGTGACACCTTCGGCGCCAACCTGCGGGCCCGCTACATCTCAGCGGGCAACTACAACTCGGCCGTCGACATCGTCAACAACCACATCGGCAGCGTCACCTACTTCGACTTGGGCATGAGCATGCGGACCGCGGCCTTCGCCGACTCGGACCTGGAGCTCTACGCCAACATCAACAACCTGCTCGACAAGGGCCCGCCCGCCTCATCGGCGTTCTCGGCCTACTACGACGTGCTGGGGCGCTACTACTCGGTCGGCGCGCGTCTGCGGTTCTGAGGCGGGCCGGCACGGGCGCCTTCGCTCGAGCATCTGGGACAGACACGCAAATCCAGGACATCTCGTCTTGGATTTGCGTTTTTTGGGAACAGGCGTCAGCGCGAGCGTCCGCCCCCTCCCCAGCCCTCCCCCGCAGGCGGGGAGGGAGAGAGCGCGGACGGCGGCAACACGGGGAGCTGCATGCGCCCACTCCGGCCGACAGCGGTGAACTGCAATCACTCCCTCACCCGTGCGCGGGGAAGGGTCGTCTTCGGGATATGTCTGGGCATGGGAGGCTCCCTCCCCGCGCGCGGGGAGGGTTGCGATTTGGGCGCTGCGCCAGGTGGCGCCTTACGCTCCCTCCCCCGCACGCGGGGGAGGGTTGGGGTGGGGGCGCTTTCGGTTGCATGAAAACCCAGGACATCGCGCCTGGATTTTTCACTTTGGGAACAAGCGTTCGCGCGAGCGTTCGCCCCTCCCCGGCCCTCCCCGCAAGCGGGGAGGGAGAGGAGCGCGGGCTGCGGCACGGCGCGCACCTGCGATCCAGTCCGATAAACAGTACGCAGCGATTGATTCTGCGGTGCGCGAAAGGCATGCGCCTTTCGGCGCGCTACTCGATGTTCTGCACCTGCTCGCGGATCTGGTCGATCAGCACTTTCAACTCGATCGCGGCCTGCGAACTGCGCTTGTCGACCGACTTGGAGCCAAGCGTGTTGGCTTCGCGGTTGAATTCCTGCAGCAGGAAATCCAGCCGCCGCCCCACCGGCTCGCGCTGCGCGAACACGCGGCGGATCTCGTCGACATGGCTGTCGAGCCGGTCGAGTTCCTCGTCGACGTCGAGCTTCTGCAGCCACAGCACCAGTTCCTGCTCCATCCGCCCCGGATCGACCGGCTGGGCCAGGTCGTCGAGCCGCGCCTGCAGCTTGGCGCGCTGGCCTTCGCGGATGGCCGGCATCAGCGTGCGGACCTGGGCGGCGATCGCGGCGATGCCGTCGACCCGTTCCAGTGTCGCGGCAACGAGCTTGGCGCCCTCGCGCTCGCGCGCGGCGATGAAGCCGTCGAGCACCTCGTCGAGCAGCGCCAGAACCTCGACCTGCAGCGCCGCCGGGTCCACGCCGCGCGACTGCAACACGCCCGGGAACTGAAGCAGTTCGGTCAGGCTGGCGCGCAGTTCGGGAAAGCCGGTACGCAGGTCCTGCGCCAGTTGGCCGAGTTGATCGAGCAGCGCGCGGTTGAGCTGCAGCTCGCCGCCGCCCTCGACCAGACGCAGGCGCAGGCCCAGATCCAGCTTGCCGCGCGACACGCGGGCGGCGATGCGCTCGCGTAGCACCGGTTCCAGCGCCCGCAGCTCTTCGGGCATCCGCGTGCCCAGTTCCAGGAACCGGTGGTTGACCGCGCGCAACTCGCAGCTCAGCGTGCCCCAGGGCGTGGTGCGTTCGCCCGAGGCGAAGGCGGTCATGCTGCGGATCATGGCGGTCCCGAAATCAAGCGCGATGGAGCGCGGCAGTATGCCTGAAGGCCGCTGGCGCCGAGCCGATACGACCAGCCACCCACCGGCCGGCTGCTAGAATCGCCCCCCGTTTTCCTGCAGCGACCCGACATGTCCGATTCTTCCCGCCCGAGCGGCCGCGCGCCCGACCAACTGCGCGAGGTGCGCTTCGAGCGCGGCTTCACCCGCCATGCCGAGGGGTCGGTGCTGGTGAGCTTCGGCGACACGCGTGTGCTGTGCACCGCCAGCGTCGAGAACCGGGTGCCCGCGTTCCTGCGCGGCAAGGGCGAGGGCTGGGTCACCGCCGAGTACGGCATGCTCCCGCGCGCCACCAACACCCGCAACGACCGCGAGGCTGCGCGCGGTAAGCAGGGCGGGCGGACGCTGGAGATCCAGCGCCTGATCGGCCGCAGCCTGCGCGCCTGCGTCGACCGCCGCGCGCTGGGCGAACGCACGATCACCCTCGACTGCGACGTACTGCAGGCCGACGGCGGCACCCGCACCGCCGCGATCACCGGCGCCTATGTCGCGCTGGTCGATGCGATCCGCGTGCTGCAGGCGCGTCGCGAGCTCGGTCGCGATCCGGTCCACGGCGCGATCGCCGCGGTCTCGGTCGGCGTCTACCGCGGTGTGCCGGTGCTCGACCTCGACTACGCCGAGGACAGCGACTGCGACACCGACATGAATGTGGTGATGAACGACGGCGGCGGCTTCATCGAGATCCAGGGCACGGCCGAGGGCCACGCGTTCCGCCGCGCCGAAATGGACGCGATGCTGGGCCTGGCCGAGGCCGGTGTGGCCGAGCTGGTCGCGCTGCAGCGCGCGGCGTTGGCGCGCTGACGTGGACACGTCCACGCGCACGCGCCTGGTGCTGGCCAGCGGCAATGCCGGCAAGCTGACCGAGCTGCAGGCGATGCTCGCCGACCTGCCACTGGAGATCGTGGCCCAGCGCGCACTGGGTGTGGACGACGTGCCCGAGACCGGCACCACCTTCGTCGAGAACGCGCTGATCAAGGCTCGCCACGCCAGTGCCACCACCGGACTGCCCGCGCTGGCCGACGACTCGGGTCTGATCGTCGATGCGCTCGGCGGAGCGCCCGGCCTCTATAGTGCGCGCTATGCCGGCACGCCAACCGATGACGCCGCCAACAACGCCAAGCTGCTCGAGGCGCTACGCGACGTGCCCGAGGACCGGCGCACGGCGCGCTTCTACGCGGTGATCGTGGTGCTGCGCCATGCCGACGATCCGCAGCCGCTGATCGCCGAGGGCGCCTGGGAGGGCCGCATCCTCGAAAGCCCGTGCGGCCAGCACGGATTCGGCTACAACCCGGTGTTCCTCGACCCCGAGCACGGCCTGACCGCCGCGGAGATGGCGCCCGAACTGAAGAACCGCCTCAGCCACCGGGCCCGCGCGCTCCAGGCACTGCGTCAGCGCCTGACCGGCCTGGCATCCTGATCCCTCCTGGCGGGCCCGCCCGCCCCTGGTGTCGGGCCACCCGGCCCCTCCACTCTTCCGGCCGATGCTGATTCCCCCGCCCCTGTCGCTGTACGTGCACCTGCCCTGGTGCGTGCGCAAATGCCCGTACTGCGACTTCAACTCGCACGAGCAACGCGGTGCGCTGCCGTTCGATGCCTATGTCGACGCGCTGCTGGCCGACCTCGACCAGGACTTGCCGTTGGTGTGGGGCCGCACGGTGCACAGCGTGTTCTTCGGCGGCGGCACGCCGAGCCTGTTCCCGGCCGACGCGATCGACCGGCTGCTGCAAGGCGCCTCCTCGCGGCTGCGCTTCGCCCCGGGCGCGGAGATCACCCTGGAAACCAACCCCGGCACCGCCGAGCACGGCCGCTTCGAGGACTACCGCCGCGCCGGCGTGAACCGGATCAGCTTCGGCATCCAGAGCTTCGACGATGGCTGCCTGCAGCGCCTGGGCCGGATCCACGACAGCGCGCAGGCGCTGGCGGCGGTCGCGCTGGCGCGCGAAGCGGGGTTCGACAACGTCAACCTCGATCTGATGTATGCGCTGCCGGGCCAGACACTGGCGATGGCCGAGGACGACATCGCGCGCGCGATCGCGCTGGCGCCGGCGCACATCTCGCACTACCAGCTCACGCTCGAACCCAACACCGTCTACGCCGCGCGCCCGCCGCAGGACCTGCCCGACGAGGACCTGGCCTGGGACATGCAGGAACGCTGCCAGGCGCGGCTCGCCGACGCGGGCTACGCGCAGTACGAGATCTCGGCCTACGCGCGGCCCGGCCGGCAATGCGCCCACAACCTCAATTACTGGCGCTTCGGCGACTACCTGGGCATCGGCGCCGGGGCCCACGGCAAGCTTACGCTGGGCAGCGAGCAGACGATCGCGCGCCGCTGGAAGCACAAGCACCCCACGGCCTGGCTGGCGACCGCCGGCACGCCGGACTCGATCGGTGGCGACGAGCGCATCGCCGAGGCGCGCCGGCCGTTCGAGTACATGCTCAACGCGCTGCGCCTGGTCGAGGGCTTCACGCTGCACGATTTCGAGGCCTGCACCGGCCTGCCGGCATCGGCGATCGCCGCCCCGCTGCAGGCCGCGTTCGACGCCGGCTGGCTGCACGACGACGGCGTCCGCATCGTGCCGACCGCGCTCGGCCATCGCTTCGCCAACGACGTGGTGTCGCTGTTCCTGGAAGACTGAGCCGCCCGCCCCCAGGCTTGGGGGTGCTTGCGGCAGAATAGGCGTTCACGCTTTTCCCGCAGGATCGAGATGTCCACCACTTCCGTGCCGTCCGCTGCCGACCTCTACGCCGACCACCTCGCGACGCTGTCCCAGCGCACGCACACCGCGCTCGAGCGCGCAGGCCTCGACCACCTGGTGATCCCCAGCGGCACGCTGCACTACCAGGTCTTCGACGACCGCGACTACCCTTACGCGGTCAACCCGCAGTTCAAGGCCTGGGTGCCGCTGACCCGCAACCCAGGCAGCTGGCTGGTGGTGACGCCCGGCGCGAAGCCGAAGCTGATCTACCTGCAGCCGCGCGACTACTGGCACGTCGTGCCCGAGGCGCCCTCCGGTTACTGGGTGGCGCACTTCGATATCGTCGTCATCCGCAAGCCGGAAGACGCCCAGCAGCACCTGCCCAAGAATGCCGCGCGCTGCGCGATCCTCGGTGAGCCGCAGAGCGCGCTCGGCCAGTACGGCGCCTACCGCCCGAACAATCCGCAGGCAGTGATCGACCATCTCGACTACCACCGCGCGTTCAAGACGCCCTACGAGATCGCGATGTTGCGCGAGGCCACGCGCATCGCGGTCGGCGCCCACCAGGCCGCCGAGCGTGCATTCCGCGCCGGCGCCAGCGAGTTCGGCATCCACCTGGCCTACTGCCAGGCCGCCGGCCAGGACGCCAACGAACTGCCGTACCACAACATCGTCGCGCTCAACGAACACGCCGCGGTGCTGCACTACACCGAACTCGGCCGTCTGGCACCCGACCCGGTGCACAGCTTCCTGATCGACGCAGGCGCCAGCCATGCCGGCTACGCGGCCGACATCACCCGCAGCTACGCGCGCGACACCGACAGCGAGTTCCAGGCGATGATCGGCGCCGTCGACCGTGCGCAGCGGGCGATGTGCGCGCAGGTGCGCAGCGGCTTCGACTACAAGCAGTTGCATCTGGACGCGCACTTGGCGCTGTCGGGCGTGCTGCGCGACTTCGGCGTGCTGCGCGTCTCGCCCGAGGAAGCACTGGAGACCGGCGTCAGCGCCGCCTTTTTCCCGCACGGCATCGGCCACGGCATCGGCCTGCAGGTGCACGACGTCGCAGGCTTCGCGGCCTCGGAGACCGGTGGCACCATCGCCAAGCCCGACGGCCATCCCTACCTGCGGCTGACTCGCACGCTGGCGCCGGGCATGGTGGTCACGATCGAGCCGGGCGTGTACTTCGTCGACATGCTGCTCGAGGACCTCAAGGCCGCGGGCAAGGGCGATGCGGTCGACTGGGACCGGGTCGAGACGTTCCGCCCCTACGGCGGCATCCGGATCGAGGACAACGTGGTGTGCACCGACGACGCCCCGATCAACCTCACGCGCGAGGCGTGGGAGGCATCGGCCGAGTAAGCCGCCCCACCCCACCCGTCCGGCCCGGCGCAACGCACCGGGCGTTCGGTCGGCCCGCGCGGCAGTGCCGCGCAAGCGGATCGCCCTCCCGTGCGGGGAGGGCTTTGTACTGCGGACTGAAGCATTGCCGTCATCGGCATGCGCGCGCGCTGGCCCGAAGCGACTTGGCCGTCAGCGCGCCTGCGCCATGAAGGCTTCGATCTCGTCGACCGTGCGGGCGAGGCCCGCAGTAAGTACTTCGTGGCCAGCGCGGGTGATCAGCACGTCGTCTTCGGTGCGGATGCCGATGCCGCGCCACTTCGCATCGACCGACGTGTCGTCGGCCGGCACGTAGAGCCCGGGCTCGATCGTGTAGACCATGCCCGGCTCGAGCAGGCGCGACTCGCCCTCGATGCGGTAATCGCCGACATCGTGCACGTCCAGGCCCAACCAGTGCCCGGTCTTGTGCGGGTAATAACGCTTGTAGCGGCCCTCGGCGATGCACGTCTCCAGACGGCCCTTGAGCAGACCCAGCCGCAGCAGGCCTTCGGTCAGCGCCTCGACCGCCGCGTGGTGCCCGGCCTCATAGGGCCTGCCAGGCTGTGCCTTGCTCAGTGCCGCCTGCTGCGCCGCTTCCACGACCTCATGCAGCGCGCGCTGCGCCGCGGTGAAACGGCCGTTGACTGGGAACGTCCGGGTGATGTCGGCGGCATAACCGCGGTACTCCGCCCCCGCGTCGATCAACACCAGGTCGCCGTCGCGCGCCTGCGCGGCATTGGCCCGGTAGTGCAGCACGCAGGCATTGGCGCCCGCACCGACGATGCTCTCGTAGGCCGGCACCGCATCGTGGCGGCGGAACACGTACTCCAGCTCCGCCTGCAGTTCGTACTCGCGCACACCCGGCCGCGCCGCGCGCATCGCCGCAGCGTGCGCCTCGACGCTGATCTTCGCCGCCCGGCGCATCAGCTTCAGCTCGTCGGCGGTCTTGATCAGCCGCATCTCGTCGAGCAGGTGGCCAAGCTCGAGGAACTCGTGCGGCGGCTGCGCGCCCAGCCGTACCTGCGCGCGCACACGGTTGAGCCAGCCGATGAGCTGCAGATCGAATTCGGTGTCGCGCCCGAAGTGGTAGTACACCCGGGTCCTGCCCTCGAGCAGCCCGGGCAGGATCTCGTCGAGATCGTCGATCGGATACGCATCGTCCACGCCCAACGCATCCACCGCGCCGTCGGGACCGACCCGCGGCCCGTCCCAGGCTTCGCGCTCGGCATCGCGCTCACGGCAGAACAGCAGTGCCTCGCCATGCGCACGGCCCGGCACCAGCACCAGCACCGCATCGGGTTCGGCGAATCCGGTCAGGTACCACAGGTCGGAATCCTGACGATACGGAAAGTGGGTATCGCGACTGCGGATGCGCTCGGGCGCCGAGGGCACCACCACGATCGCGTCGTTACCGGCCATCCGCATCAACTGGCGCCGCCGCTTCTGGCAGGCGGCCACGGACATCGCGTCGGCCACGTCAGTTCAACCGGTTGCGATGACGCCGGCCCAGCGCCGCATCGCCGTGCAGCAACAGCACCGCGACGCGCACGAATTCCTCGATCTCGGCGAACGCGTCTTCTTCGGCATCGTCGTCCTCGGCATCGGCCTGCGCGTCGGCCGCCGCGAGCCGCGCGAGATCGGCCAAGGCCTCGGTGCCTTCCTCCGACAGGCCCGGGGCCGCGCCCGCAGCCAGGCCGAAGCCCCAAGAAACCCGCGACACCAATCGAACAGCGCCGCGCTGCGCGCCGACAGCGTCGCGTCCTCGTCGGGCAGCACCAGCGCAAACCCGAAACTGCGATCCTCCAGCTGCGCCGCGCTGACCTCGCGCAGCCGGTCGAGCGCGCTGCCGGCCACCGGAGCAGGCAGGGCGTCATCCGCGAGCACCGGGGCCAGCCAGTCGGGCCGTGACGCCCCGCCACCGGCCAGCCAGCCGCAGAGGCTTCCATGCAATTCGCTGGCCCCGATGGCCAACTGCAGACGGCCGGTCTCGGCGTCGATCTCGGCGGGACTGGGCAGGTGTTCGGACACAGGACTCACGAGGGCGGCGAGGGACGGCGCAGTGTAGCAACCGCACCGTCGTCCCCTCATCGCCGCGCTTGTTGTCCCGGCCACGCGATGCCTAAACTCGACGCCGCCCCTCCGGCGCGGAGTCCGCGTGATCGTCCCCAGTTCGTTGCACGTTCCGGTCACTGCATTGCTGACCGCATTGCTGGTGCTGTGCGCGGTGCTGGTGCTCGGACGGCAGCGCCGGCGGGCCCGCCCCCACCCCCGGGACGAGCGGGCGGCGCGGTTGAACTTGGCGCTGTGGGCCACCGGCGAGCGCGACTGGGACTACGACATGGGGTCCGGCGAGGTCCGGCACACCGTGTGCGAGACCGACCCGCACGGCGAGGCCGCGGTCGAACACGTGGTGCCGATCGATGCGCTGCTGCACCCCGAGGACCGCCCGCGCGCCCGCGAGGCGCTGGCGCGCTATATCGCGGGCGATGGCGGCGGCCAGTTGCAACTGCAGGTGCGCGTCGCAATCGACGGCGGCGACTGGCGCTGGGTCCGCGTGCGCGGCCGCGCGGTCGCCCGTGACCGCGACGGCGCAATCTCGCGCATCGCCGGTACCGCGCTCGATATCACAGGCACGCGCGCGGCCGAGCGCGAACACCGAATCGCCGCCGAGGTGCTGCGTAGCATGCGCGAGGCGGTCGCGGTCATCGATGCCGGCTTCCGCTACGTCGCGGTCAACCCCGCCTTCCTGCGCATGACCGGCTACACCGAGAACGAGGTGCTGGGCCAGGACGCCCGTCTGCTCGACGACAACCCCGACGACGAGGACGTCTCGCGCCACCTGCGCGAAGAGGCCGCGCGCCACGGCCACTGGAGTGGCGAGTTGCGGCAGCGGCGCAAGGACGGCGAGCAGTTCCTCGCCGCCGTCGAGTGCCGCACCGTCTACGACGCCGACATGGGCCAGCCCCTGCACGTGTTCGTGCTCAACGACATCACCCATCAGAAGCGCGCCGAACAGGAGCTGCGCTACCTGGCCAACTTCGACACGCTCACCAGCCTGCCCAACCGCTCGCTGCTGTCGGAGCGCCTGTCGCGCGCGATCACGCGCGCCCGCGACAACGGCCACCGCATCGCGGTGCTGTTCCTCGACCTGGACCGCTTCAAGGACATCAACGATTCGCTGGGCCATGCCGCCGGCGACCGCATCCTGTGCGCCGCCGCCACCCGGGTGCAGCAAACGGTCGGCATGCACCACACCGTGGCGCGCCTGGGCGGCGACGAGTTCACCATCGTCATCGAGAACCTCGACGACGTGCAGGCCGCCGATCGCATGGCGCGCGAGATCATTCATGCCTTCGAGGCGCCGCTGCGCATCGACGACCGGCGGCAGATCACGATCTCGCCGTCGCTGGGCATCAGCGTGTATCCCGACCATGCGCGCGGGGCGATCGAACTGCTCAAGCAGGCCGACATCGCGATGTACCAGGCCAAGGCCGCCGGACGTCGGACCTTCAAGCGCTACGACGATGCGATGGACATCGCCGCCCGCCGACGTACCACGCTGACCGGCGCACTGCGCGAAGTGCTCGACCGCGGCGAACTGCGCCTGGTCATGCAACCGCGTCACGCCCGGGCCCAGGGCGGCATCGCCTGCGTCGAGGCCCTGTTGCGCTGGAACAGCCCGACGCTGGGCGAGATCCCGCCCAGCGAGTTCATCCCGATCGCCGAAGAGAGCGGCCTGATCCACGAGATCGGCGAGTGGGTGCTGCGCGAAGCCTGCCGCACCGTGCTGGACTGGCGCCGCCAGGGGCTGGCCGACATCTCGGTCTCGGTCAATGTCTCGCTGCTGCAACTGCTGCGCGGCGATTTCCCCGGCGTCGTGCGCCGTGTGCTGGAGGACGTCGGATTCCCGCCCCAAGGGCTGGAGCTGGAACTGACCGAAAGCGTGCTGATGGCCGACGCCGAACACGCGGCCGCGCGCCTGCAGGCCCTGCGCACGATGGGCGTGTCGCTGGCGATCGACGATTTCGGCACCGGCTACTCGTCGCTCGCCTATCTCAAGCGACTGCCGATTACCACGATCAAGATCGACAAGGCCTTCGTCGCCGGGCTGCCGGATGACCGGGAAGACGCCGCGATCACCGCCACGGTCATCTCGCTGGCACACGCGCTGGGCCTGCGGGTTGTCGCAGAGGGTGTGGAGACGGAGGCCCAACTGCGCTTCCTGGCCGACCGCCACTGCGACGAACTGCAGGGCTACTGGATCTCGCGGCCCTTGCCACCGGCCCAGTGCCTGGCCTTCGTCCGTGCCCATCCCGCCGGCGCCGCCCCGGCCGCGGACAGCCACCGCTAAGGCGCCGCCTTGACCGGCACCGGGGCGCTGCCTATCGTGCCGACATGGACACGCCCGACGTCATCACCCAGCTCGCCCGCCTGACCGCGCGCGTGGAGACGTTGATCGAGCGCGCCCGTCTGCTCCGCGACGAGAACCGCAGCCTGCGCCAGCAACAGGAAAGCATCGTCGTCGAACGTGCCCAGTTGGTGTCGAAGAACGAACAGGCGCGCTCGCGCGTCGAAGCGATGATCGCGCGCCTCAAATCCCTGGAGCAACACACGTGAGCAGTGCCAGCGAGGCGGTCAGTGTCCGCGTGCTGGACCGCGAGTACACCGTGGGCGTGGCGCCGGGCGAGCGCGACGGCCTGACGGCAGCCGCGCGCCTGGTCGACACCCAGATGCGCGAGATCCGCGGCGCCAACCGCATGGCGGCCGTCGACCGCATCGCCGTGCTCGCGGCGTTGAATTTCGCCCACGAACTGCTGCAACTGCGCCAGACCGGCGGCAGCGACGGCCGCGCGATCGCCGAGGCCATCGCGTCGCTGCATCGCCGGCTCGACGCGTTCGAAGCCGAGCTCTGATCGCGGGCCACCAGGCGCTGGAACGATGGCGGCGCGTTCCTAACCGCGCCTTCTTCGCACCACCGCCACGCGGCTGAACTTGTTCCATCGCCGAACGCACTCGCCGACGAACGGCTGCGCGTATCGGCGTTGCGGCGCTATACTGCGCCTGCGTTCTCTGCCGTGTCCGACAGCGTGCAAAACATTCGCCTTGTCCCTTAAGAACGACACCGGGGATGCAGGAAAACCGGGAGTGCATATCCGCCCTCGAGCGGAAAGCCCAAAGGAATTCCGGCGTTCCCACTTGAACCCCGGGTTCAAGGTCGTTTCGCGTGCATCGACATGTGCGGAGAACGTATTTCTTTTCGCCTGCCGCGTCGCCGGCGCTTTTTCGACGACGAGTCCGGCCGCATGACCGACCGCCCCGCCCTTCGCCGCCGCCTGCGCGACCAGCGCCGCGCGCTGCCAGCCGCGACGCGGATCGCTGCCGCCGAAGGCCTGGCCGCGCAATTGCTCGCCCTGCCCACACTGCCCGCCACCGGCTACGTCGCCGGCTATTGGGCCAGCGACGGCGAGATCGGCCTGCATGTATTCCAACTCCGTCTTCCACCCGGCCTGGTCTATTGCCTGCCGCTGCTGCACGGCGACACGCTGCGCTTCGCGCCCTGGCGCGCCGGTGATGCGCTGGTGACCAACCGCTACGGCATTCCCGAACCGGACGTCGAGCCGGCCTCGGCGCTCGATGCGCGCGAGATGGCGCTGGTGGTCGCACCGCTGGTCGGCTTCGACGCGCAGGGCCATCGCCTGGGCATGGGCGGCGGCTGGTACGACCGCAGCTTCGCGTTCCGCCGGGCGCAGGGCGCGCCGCCCATGCTGGTCGGCGCCGCCTTCGCCTCGCAGCAGGTCGACGCACTTGATGCCGCCGACTGGGATGTGCCGCTCGACGCGGTCTGCACCGAATCGGCGACCCTGTTTCCGCCCCTGCCGCCTGACGAGACGCGATGAGCACCCGCAAGCGCTATTGGCTGATGAAGTCCGAACCGGAAGACTTCTCGATCGACGACCTCGCCCGCGTCGGCACCGAACCCTGGACCGGCGTTCGCAACTACCAGGCGCGCAACTTCATGCGCGACGGCATGCGGATCGGCGATGCGGTGTTCTTCTACCACTCCAACGCGGCCGTGCCCGGTATCTACGGCATCGCCGAGGTCGCCAGCACCGCCTACCCCGACCCGACGCAGTTCGACGCGTCGTCGAAGTACTACGACGAGAAGGCGAGCCAGGAAGCGCCGCGCTGGTTCCTCGTCGATGTGCGCTACGTGCGCACACTTGCCCACCCCATCACGCTGAGCGAGATCCGCGAGCACGCGGATGCGCTGGGCGAGGAGTTCGCGCTGATCCGCAAGGGCGCGCGCCTGTCCGTGCTGCCGGTCACGGCCGCGCAGTGGAAGCTGTTGTCGTCCCTGGAGAAAAAGCGATGAGCGAAGGCAAGCGTCTGGCCGGCGAGAAGGCGATCGAATACGTCGAGGACGGCATGATCGTCGGCGTCGGCACCGGCTCGACGGTGGCGTTCTTCATCGACGCGCTGGCGAAGATCAAGCACCGCATCGACGGCGCGGTCTCGAGCTCGGATCAGAGCACCGAGCGCCTGCGCCGGCACGGTATCGAGGTGCTGGACCTCAACGCCACCGGCCCGTTGTCGCTGTACGTCGACGGCGCCGACGAGTGCGATCCGGGCAAGCACCTGATCAAGGGCGGTGGCGCGGCGCTGACGCGCGAGAAGATCATCGCCGAGGCCAGCGAGCGCTTCGTCTGCATCATCGACCCGGCCAAGCAGGTGCCAGTGCTGGGCACGTTCCCGCTGCCGATCGAGGTCATCCCGATGGCCCGCAGCCTCGTCGCCCGCGAGATCCTGGCGACCACCGGCGGTCAGCCGGTCTGGCGCGAGGGGGTGCGTACCGACAACGGCAACTGGGTGCTCGACATCCACGGTCTGGCGATCACCGATCCGGTGGCCCTGGAAGCGCAGCTCAACCAGATCCCGGGCGTGGTCAGCGTCGGCCTGTTCGCACGTCGCAAGGCCGATGTCGTCATCGTCGGCACCGCGACGCCGACGGTGCTCTGAGCAAAGGCCGCCGAGTTCCGCGGTCCTCAGCCGGCAAGCACGAAGGTACGCGGCCAGAAGGCACGCACCAGTCCGTCCATCAAAATCAGCATCACGCTCACCACCAGGCCCAGACCAAACGCCAGCCACCAAGGACGCCGTCGCTGACCGGCCGCACGGCGCCGCGCCAGTTCTCCGCCCTGCATTGCCCGCATCGTCGCCAGCATGGTCAGGCACCATGTCAGCGCCACACCGAGACGCAAAGCCCCGTCGGGCATCCCCGAGACCAGTGGCGCCATGAACCGCATTGCCCAGACGGCCACGATCGGGAGACAGATCGCCGCCAACATCTCCCCATGGCGACGCATGGCGCGGAAGTTCAGCGCGAGGATCAGCCCTCCACCAAGCAAGGATCCGAAGATCGTCGCCAGCAGCAAGCCGACGTAACCGAACATCGGAGGCAGCACCGCATCCGGCGACTCCAGTGGCGCACGCGGCGCGGTGTAAGGGTCATGCGGCGTCATCCCCATAGGGTGTCGCGAGACTGCCTCGAGGTCCAGGGCGCCGCCCTCATTGCGATCACGAAAAAGCCCGCCTTTCGGCGGGCTTTTCGCATATCAACAGCGCCAGATCACTCGACGTCGAGGAAGCTCCGCAGCTGCTCGCTGCGCGAGGGGTGACGCAGCTTGCGCAGCGCCTTGGCCTCGATCTGACGGATCCGCTCGCGGGTCACGTCGAACTGCTTGCCGACTTCCTCGAGGGTGTGGTCGGTGTTCATGTCGATGCCGAAGCGCATCCGCAGCACCTTCGCCTCGCGCGGCGTCAGGCCGGCGAGCACGTCGCGGACCGTCTCCATCAGGTTGGTGTTGGTGGTCGCGTCGATCGGGGACTCCACGTTGGTGTCCTCGATGAAGTCGCCCAGATGCGAGTCCTCGTCGTCGCCGATCGGGGTCTCCATCGAGATCGGCTCCTTGGCGATCTTCATCACCTTGCGGATCTTGTCCTCGGGCATGTCCATTTCCTTGGCCAGCTCCTCCGGCGTGGCCTCGCGGCCGTACTGCTGGAGCATCTGACGGGAAATGCGGTTCAACTTGTTGATCGTCTCGATCATGTGCACCGGAATCCGGATGGTGCGCGCCTGATCGGCGATCGAACGGGTGATGGCCTGACGGATCCACCACGTGGCGTAGGTCGAGAACTTGAAGCCGCGGCGGTGCTCGAACTTGTCGACCGCCTTCATCAGGCCGATGTTGCCCTCCTGGATCAGATCCAGGAACTGCAGGCCGCGGTTGGTGTACTTCTTGGCGATCGAGATCACCAGGCGCAGGTTGGCCTCAACCATCTCCTTCTTGGCCTTGCGGGCCTTGGCCTCGCCATAGGCCATCGCCCGATTGATTTCCTTCAGGTCAGCCAGGGTCACGCCCATGGCCTTCTCGATCGCCAACGTGGCTTCTTGCTCGGCGACGATCTGGTCGCGCACGTCCTTCAGGCCGGACGACCACTTCTGCTTGCGCTTGATCATCTCGTCCGCCCAGCCAGTATTGGTCTGGTTGCCGTCCCAGGCGCGGATGAAGTCCTTGCGGGGCATCTTGGCGACGCGGGTCGACAGGTCGAGGATGCGGCGCTCGTGGTCCTTGAGTTCGCCGACGACGTCGCGCAGCTTGCGCACCAGCAGGTCGCTCAACGGCAGCGGCAGCTTGAAGGTCATGAACTGGTCGGCCATTTCGCCGCGCAGCTTGACCACCGGCTTGGCCGACGCGCCGTTCTTGGCATAGGCCTTCTGGAACTTGTTGAACAGGTCGGCCAACACCTCCATGCGGCGCGCGACCTCGGCCGGGTCCGGACCGCTGGGGCCGCTGCTCTCTTCCTCGTCGCCGCTGTCGTCGTCGGCATCGTCGTCGTCGCTGTCGTCATCGTCCGCATCGGCGGCGACCGGCGCAGGCGCATTGCCGGCGGCGGCCTCTTCCTCGGCGGCGAGTTCTTCGAGCAGCTGGTCGTTGAAGCCGACCACGACCTCGGCCAGACGCTTCTTGCCGGCCTTGTGCAGCTCGTACTCCTCGAGCAGCAGCTGGACCGACCAGGGGAAGCTGGCCACCGAGGCCATCATCTGGTTCAGGCCTTCCTCGATGCGCTTGGCGATGGCGATCTCGCCCTCGCGGGTCAGCAGCTCGACCGTGCCCATCTCGCGCATGTACATGCGCACCGGGTCGGTGGTGCGACCGCCTTCGGTATCGAGCGAGGTCAACGCCGCGGCGGCTTCCTCGGCCGCGGTCTCGTCGACCTCGCGGTTGCCGCTCGACTCACCCGCCAGCAGCAGCGTCTCAGCGTCGGGTGCGACCTCATGGACATCGATGCCCATGCCGTTGATCATGCCGATGATGTCTTCGATCTGCTCCGGATCGACCATGTCGTCGGGCAGGTGGTCGTTGACCTCGGCGTAGGTCAGATAACCCTGCTCCAAGCCCTTGCTGATCAGGAGCTTGATATCGGACTGCTGGGCGGGACGTTCATTCGCCATGTGGCGCACCGTTGTCAAAGTGAACCCGTAATTATACCACCTGCAGGGCCGGGGTCATGCCCGCAGCAGGAAGGTGACCGGGCCGTCGTTGACCAGGCTGACCACCATATGGGCCCCGAACTGCCCCGTTTCCACCCCCCATGCCGGGCACGGCAGGCTGCGACCAAGTGACCGAAGGTCCGTTCAGCCTCCTCGGGCGGTGCGGCAGTACTGAAACCGGGCCGATTGCCCGAGCGGGTATCCGCGGCCAATGTGAATTGGCTGACCAACAACAATCCGCCGCCGGTCTGCGCCAGCGACCGGTTCATGCGCCCGGCCTCGTCGGCGAACACCCGGTAGGCCAGCAGCCGATCGGCCATCCGCGCAGTCTGTGCCTCGTCGTCCCCGGGCTCGATCCCGACCAACGCCAGCAGCCCCGGCCCGATCCGGCCCACGACTTCGCCGTCGACCCGCACCGACGCCTCGCTGACCCGCTGGATCAAGGCGAGCATGACACCACCGCCGCGGCCAGCCGCTCGGACCAGCCCCTCGCGCGCCTAGCCGCTACGCCCCATCCCAGCCTTCCCCCGCAAGCGAGGGAAGGGGCACTGCGCCGCTCCTTGCAAACATGCCTGTCGCGCGCCGCCCGACGCCTTCCCTCGCAGGCGGTGGAAGGAGCGAAGCGCGGCCCGCATCACGGCGTTTCCCTGCGTGGGGGGGAGGGCGCGAAGCGTTGGCCCCGCACCGGCCTTCCTCCAGCGTGGAGTGGAGCGGAGTGCAACCCATCAGCCCGAGTACCGGTTACTGATCGGATAGCGGCGCTCGCGGCCAAAGGCGCGGCGCGAGATCTTCGGGCCTGGGGCGGCCTGGTGGCGCTTCCACTCGCTGGTGCGCACCAGCCGCAGCATCCGGTCGACGGTGGGCGCGTCGAAGCCGGCGGCGACGATCTCGTCGCGCGACTCCTCCTGATCGACGAAGCGGCGCAGGATCGCGTCCAGCACGTCGTAGGGCGGCAACGAGTCCTGGTCGAGTTGGTCGGCGCGCAGTTCGGCCGACGGCGGCCGGTCGATGACCGCCGGCGGGATCACCGGGCTGCCGGCGACCGTGTTGCGCCATTTCGCCAGCCCGAAGACCTCGGTCTTGTAGAGATCCTTCAGCGGCGCGTAACCGCCGCACATATCGCCGTAGATCGTCGCGTAGCCGACCGCGTACTCGCTCTTGTTGCCGGTAGTCAGCAGCAGCCCACCATGCTTGTTGGACAGCGCCATCAGGATCGCGCCGCGCGTGCGCGACTGCAGGTTCTCCTCGGTCACATCGGGCGCCGCGTCGCCGAAGGCCTCAGCCAGCGTGTCAAGAAACCCCTGGAACGGCGGCTCGATCGGAATCGTGAGCATGCGCACGCCCAGGTGCTCGCACTGCTCGGCCGCCAGGTCGTTGCTCAAGCCGGCGGTGTAGCGCGACGGCAATCGCACCGCGGTGACGTTATCTGCCCCGAGGGCATCGACCGCCATCGCCAGCACGACCGACGAATCGATGCCGCCCGACAGCCCCAGCCACACCTTCGAAAAACCGTTCTTGCCGCAGTAGTCGCGCAGCCCGCGCACCACCGCGCGCCAGGCCAGCGCGTCGATGCTCTCATCGCCATCGTCGACCCAGAGCACCGGCGTAAAGCCGCGGCGCTGCCGGTCGTAATCGACCACCAGCCATTGGTCGTCGAACGCGACCGCCGCCGGGTGCACGGTGCCATCGGCATCGGCGACAACTGAGGCGCCATCGAACACCAGCGCATCCTGGCCGCCGACCACGTTCACGTAAGCCAAGGCCACACCGGCATCGCGCGTGCGCTCGGCCAGCAAGGCGTCGCGCTGGCGATGCTTGCCACGCTCGTAGGGCGAGGCGTTGGGCACGACGACCAGTTCGGCGCCGGCGCGCACGGTGTCGTCGAGCGGCTCGGGGAACCACAGGTCCTCGCACACCAACACACCGACCGGCACGCCGCGCACGTCGATCACGCACGAGCCACCATCGGGGTCGACGTGGAAATAGCGCCGCTCGTCGAAGACGTTGTAGTTGGGCAACTCGCGCTTGCGATACGTCCGCTCGACCTTGCCGTCGCGCAACACACTGGCGGCGTTGTAGAGCACGCTGCCGGCCGATTCGGGCCAGCCGACGATCGCGACAATGCCATGTACGTCCTTGGCGACCTGCATCAGCGCGGCTTCGCAATCGATCAGGAAGCCCGGCCGCATCAGCAGGTCTTCGGGCGGGTAACCGCTGATCGCAAGTTCGGGGAAAACGACGATGTCGGCACCGAACTCGGTCTTCGCCTCCTCGATCATCGCGGCGATGCGTTCGGCATTGCGCCCCACGTCGCCGACTGGAAAGTCGAACTGGGCCAGGGCGATGCGCAGGGAGCGGGCGGGGTCAGAGGCCATACGTCAGGAAATCCAGGGCTTCGATGATGCGCAGTCGCTCGCCCGACAGGTCCGCGACCTGTCGACCGAGCATCTGCATGGGTACGCTGGTGATCTGCGCAGTGTCCATCACCATCGTGTGTCCGGCGACCGGCAGCGCCGGCATCAGGCGGGTAAGCAGCGGGCCGGCCTGCTCGGGTGGAATCAGCGGCACGACGACACGCGACTCCACGGTGTCGATCAAATCGCTCTGCACGTTCAGCCAACAGGGCACCGCGCGACGCGAAGCCGGATCGGCATTGGCATAGACACAGAACTGACTCATACCCCCGTCGGGTCCTTCAGCGATGCCTTGAATGCGCGAACGTGGTCGCTGGCGAGCCCGTCGCGGGCGATGCGCGCGTTGTACGCGGCCATCGCCTCGCGGTTCTCCTCCCGCCACTGCGCGCGCCTGCGGGCGCGCACCTCGGCTTCCAACGCCTTTTCCAGCGTCGCCGACAGGTTGATGTCGAGCGCACGCGCCTGTTCGAGCAATCCCTGGTTGATGCTGACATTGGTCGCGCGCTTGCCGTAGCCGGCATAGTCTTCGCGAATGCGCATAAGGCGGCCCTCTTCGATGCGCATCGAGCATGCGCATCGACCGACGCCATGTCAACCGCCTGGTCGGACTGGCGGCCGACCGGTGCAGATACACGTCTGCCGACTGCGCGAGCGTGACCGCTCCGCAGCCCGCAGACGCGCAGAGCGGGCTTGCCCATGACACTCGACGCCACCACCGGCGGCCAATCCGCCGCTGTGAGCGTTCAGACACAGAGTCGCCCGCGCAGGACGTCTGGCACCATCGGCCTCAGTTCGCAGGGATGCCAAGGGCGGCGCAACCACGAAAAAGGCCGCCCGGAGGCGGCCTTTTCGAGAAGCACCGGGTTCCCGGATCGCTTACTTGACCAGTTCGGCGATCGCCGCGCCCAGGTCGCCCGGCGAACGGACGGTCTTCACACCGGCCGCTTCCATCGCCTTGAACTTGCCTTCAGCCGTGCCCGAGCCGCCCGACGCGATCGCGCCGGCGTGGCCCATGCGCTTGCCCGGAGGGGCCGAGGCGCCGGCGATGAAGCCCACGACCGGCTTCTTGACGTGCGCCTTGATGTACTCGGCGCCCGCTTCCTCGGCGTCGCCGCCGATCTCGCCGACCATGATGATGCCCTCGGTCTGCGGGTCTTCGTTGAACAGCTTCAGACAGTCGACGAAGTTCAGACCGTTGATCGGGTCGCCGCCGATGCCGATGACCGTCGACTGGCCCAGGCCCGCCGCCGTGGTCTGCTTGACGGCTTCATAGGTCAACGTGCCGGAGCGCGAGACGATACCGATCTTGCCCGGCTGGTGGATGTGGCCCGGCATGATGCCGATCTTGCACTCGCCCGGGGTGATCACGCCGGGACAGTTCGGACCGACCAGGGTGACATCGGGGTGCGACTTGAGCACGTTCTTCACGCGCAGCATGTCGAGCACCGGAATGCCCTCGGTGATGCAGACGATGACCTTGATGCCAGCTGCTGCGGCCTCGAGGATCGCGTCGGCCGCGAACGGCGGCGGCACGTAGATCACCGACGCATCGGCGCCGGTGGCTTCAACCGCCTCGCGCACGGTGTTGAACACCGGCAGGTTGATGTGGGTGGTGCCGCCCTTGCCGGGGGTCACGCCGCCGACGACCTGGGTGCCGTACTCGACCATCTGGGTCGCGTGGAAGGTGCCCTGCTGGCCGGTGAAGCCCTGCACGATGACCTTCGTATTCTTGTTGATCAGAACAGACATTGAATGATTTTCCTGGTCGCGTGGGGTCAGGCGGCAACGGCCGCGACGGCCTTCTTGGCGCCGTCGTTGATGTCGTCGGCCGGGGTGATGGCCAGGCCGGATTCGGCCAGCAGCTTCTTGCCCGCTTCCACGTTGGTGCCTTCCAGACGGACCACGACCGGCACCTTGACGTCCACTTCCTTGACCGCGGCGATGATGCCCTCGGCGATCATGTCGCAGCGCACGATGCCGCCGAAGATGTTGACGAAGATCGCCTTGACCTTGTCCGAGGACAGGATGAGCTTGAACGCCTCGGTGACGCGCTCCTTGGTCGCGCCGCCGCCGACGTCGAGGAAGTTGGCCGGCGAACCGCCGTTGAGCGCGATCACGTCCATCGTCGCCATCGCAAGGCCCGCGCCGTTGACCATGCAGCCGATGTTGCCGTCCATCGTCACGTAGTTGAGGTCGTACTCGCTGGCACGCACCTCGGCCTCGTCTTCCTGGGTCGTGTCGCGCATCGCGGCCAGATCCTTGTGACGGAAGGTCGCGTTGTCATCGCTGTTGACCTTGCCGTCGAGCGCGTACAGGTCGCCGCTGTCGAGGATCGCCAGCGGGTTGAGCTCGACCAGCGCCAGATCCTTCTCGTTGAACAGCCGATACAGGCCGCCCATGATCTTGGCCAGCTGATTGGCCTGCTTGGCGTTGAGGCCGATCTTGAAGCCGATGTCGCGGCCCTGGTAGGCCTGGAAGCCTTCGACGAAGCCGACGTTGAGGGTCTCGATCTTCTCGGGGGTCTCGGCAGCGACCTGCTCGATGTCCACGCCGCCCTCGCTGGAGACGATGTAGGTGATCGACTGCGTGCCGCGGTCGACCAGCACCGACAGGTACAGTTCCTTGGCGATTTCGCCGGCCTCGGTCACCAGCACCAGGTTCACCGGCAGGGCGACGCCCGCCGACTGGTAGGTCGCCATGTTGGTGCCAAGCATCTTCTCGGCGGCGGCCTTCACGTCATCGTGGGTCTTGCAGAACTTCACGCCACCGGCCTTGCCGCGGCCACCGGCGTGGATCTGGGCCTTGACCATCCAAGGGCCATCGCCCAGGGACTTGGCTGCTTCGACTGCTTCGTCGGCGGTGGACGCAACGCGCCCGGCCGGCACGGGGATGCCGTAATCGGCAAACAACTGCTTCGCCTGGTATTCGTGGAAGTTCATGTGGGGTCCGTACGGGAAGGAAATGTCGCCGACCGCCGGCGGGCGCACAGGGCGCGGCGGGCCGACGGGGTCCGCCATTCTCGCGCATGCGCGCCCGCCGGGCAAAACCGGGGGGCGACCGGGACTGTCGGCGCCTGCCTATACTGGCGCCGGACCGTCCCCCTGGAGCCCCCGTGCCGCTGGCCGCCCCCGCGATGTCCCGGTCGCTGATGCAGCGCGAACTGGCCCTGTTCTCGCTCTACCGGGTCCTGGAGGCCGCACTGCTGGCGCTGGTCGTCTTCAGCCCCTGGGGCGAGGCGTTGGGCGGCGTGGAGATCGCCGCGATCGCGGTGCCGGTGAGCCTGGGCTACCTGGTCGCCTCGGTCGGCCTGTTGATCCACGCCCGTGCGCCCAACCCGGACTACGCCGCCCACGCGACGGTCGGCATCGGCGTGGACATCCTGGTCGCAGCGCTGACCAGCCATGCTGCGCCCGATGTCGCGCCCGGTGTGGCGATGCTGCTGCTGTTCAATGTCGCGGCAGCCTCGCTGTTCGTGAACCTGCGCGTCAGCCTGCTGATCTGCGTGGCGGCGGCCGCGTCGCTGCTGATCGGCCCGCTCGTGGGGCTGACCAGCGCTCGCGCGCCGACGCGCCCGGTCGCCGAGCCGCTGATGTTCGCGCTCGGCCTGTTCGCCGCCGCCTCGCTGACCCGGCTGCTGGGCAAGCAGATCCGCGAAAGCCAGGCGCTGGCCGACCACCACGAGGCCGAGGCCGAAAGCCTGGCCGAGATCAACGAGCTGATCATCCGCCGCATGCAGACCGGCGTACTGCTCGTCGACGGTGCCGGCCATGTGCGCCGGGCCAACGAGGCGGCACTTGCGCTGCTCGATGCCGACGGCGACCCGCATGGCCGCCCGCTATCGCGCCTGTCGCCGCCGCTGGCGCTGCGCCTGGCCAGTTGGCTGCGCAGCGGCAGCAGCGACGACGCGCCACTCGCCTTGCGCGAACATGTCGATGTCATGCCGCGCTTCGTGCGCCTGCTCGCCGATGGCGACAACACCCTGGTGTTCCTCGACGACACCTCGCTGGTCACCCGCCGTGCCGAATCGCTGACCCTCGCCACGATGGGCCGGTTCTCCGCCAGCCTCGCCCACGAGATCCGCAACCCGCTGGCGGCCATCAGCTACGCGACGCAGTTGCTCGAAGAATCGGACGCCATCCAGGATGGCGATCGCCGCCTGTTGCAGATCGTCCACCAGCAATGCGTGCGCACCAACGGCATCGTCGAAAGCGTGCTCGGCCTGGCGCGCCGCGAACGCGCCCGGCCCGAACCCGTCGAGCTGGTCGCGGCTGCGCATGCGTTCGTGCAGGACTACCGGCTGATCGTCACCGACGATAACGCCAGCCTGGACGTGGACTGCGACACCGCCTGCGTACGCGCGGTAGTCGACCCCCGCCACCTGCACCAGGTGCTCACCGCACTGGTCAACAACGCCGTGCGCTATGGACGCCAGCCCGGCGAGCCGGCGCGCATCACCTTGCGCATCGAAGACGGCGAGCGCCCCTGCATCAGCGTGTGCGATCGCGGGCCCGGCATCGAGGACACCGCCCTGGCGCAGCTGTTCCGACCGTTTTTCACCACCTCAGAAAGCGGCACGGGCCTGGGGCTCTACATCGCCCACGAACTGTGCCGCGCCAACGAAGCACGGCTCGACTATGTCCCGGCACCGGGCGGCGGCGCGTGCTTCCGGATCGCGCTCTCAGTACGGCGCGGTACGCTGCGCGGCTGAACCGCAGCCTGCCTCTCGCGCAGGCCCGGACGACGAGGAAAACGCACGAACCCTCACGAAAACAGGCTCCCGGCCGCGTTCGGTGTGACCGGCGTCACCAGTGTGACCCTCGTCACTATTGGCAAAAGCTGTCACTATGGGTCACCCCGCAAAAGCCAAGCGTCCAGCCAGATTTCGATGAGCGAGCACCGCAGCGCCCTGATCGTCGACGACGAACACGACATCCGCGAACTGCTGGTCCTCACATTGGGCCGCATGGGCCTGCGTACCGAGACCGCGCCGAATCTCGCGGCTGCTCGCGAACTGCTGGCCAACGGTCACTACGACCTGTGCCTGACCGACATGCGCCTACCCGATGGCTCGGGCCTGGACCTGGTCGGCGAGATCAACACGCGCTTTCCCGGCACCCCGGTCGCGGTGATCACCGCCTACGGCAACGTCGAGGCCGCAGTCGATGCGTTGAAGGCCGGCGCGTTCGATTTCGTCAGCAAGCCCGTCGACATCAACGTGCTGCGCGGCCTGGTGCGCCAGGCGCTGGAACTGGGCGAGCGTGGTCGCCACAGCGACGACGCGGCCGGCGGCCGCCTGCTCGGCAAGTCCGAGGCCATGGTCACGCTGCGCAATACACTGGCCAAGGTGGCACGCAGCCAGGCGCCGGTCTGCATCAACGGCGAATCGGGCACCGGCAAGGAACTCGTCGCGCGCATGCTGCATGCGCAGAGCGCACGCGCCGGCGGACCGTTCGTGCCGGTCAACTGCGGCGCGATTCCCACCGAGCTCATGGAGAGCGAGTTCTTCGGGCACCGCAAGGGCAGCTTCACCGGCGCGCACAGCGACAAGCCGGGCCTGTTCCAGGCGGCCGAAGGCGGCACGCTGTTCCTCGACGAAGTGGCCGAACTGCCGCTGCCGATGCAGGTCAAGCTGCTGCGCGCGATCCAGGAAAAATCGGTGCGCCCCGTCGGCGCCTCGGCCGAAGTGCAGGTTGACGTGCGCATCCTGTCGGCCACGCACAAAGACCTGGCGACGCTCGTCGACGAAGGCCGCTTCCGCCACGACCTCTATTACCGCATCAACGTCATCGGCCTGACCGTGCCGCCGCTGCGCGAACGCGCCGGCGACCTGCCGCTGCTGTCGGACGCCATCCTGCGCCGGCTCGCCCAGGCCATGCGTCGCCCGGCGCCCATGCTCGCGCCGGACGCGATCGCTGCCCTCGAGGCGCACGCCTTCCCCGGCAATATCCGCGAACTGGAAAACATCCTCGAACGCGCCCTGGCGATGGCCGATGGCGACCGCATCACCGCCGCCGACCTGCACCTGCCGATCGCCCAGCCCGGCATGGCCAACAGCCCCGCCGCCGCGGCCCAGGCCGGTGCCCGCCTGCCGCCCGACCCGCGCACGCTCAGCCCCTACGAGACCGCCGGCACGGCGCTGCCCTCGTACATCGAAGACATCGAGCGCGCCGCGATCCAGCAGGCACTGCAGGAAAATCGCTACAACAAGACCAAGACCGCAGCCGTTCTCGGCATTACCTTCCGCGCCCTGCGCTACAAGCTCAAAAAGCTCGGCATCGACTGAAACCAAGTCGGAGCGAAATCGGGGTCAGAGTGCAATTTCTTTGAAATTGCACTCTGACCCCGGTTTTGGTTCTAGATCCTGGCTTCTTGGATCATGGCCGCTTGGCCGTCTCCTGTCGCACCGGACCACCGCCCCCTCTCGTGCCCCCTGTCGCCTTGGGCCGTACCTGCGACCAATCCATCGGCCGGTTACCGCCAATCTCGATCCAGCCCTGCTGCAGGGCATGCTGCGGATTGTCCAAGACGCTGTAGACATCCACGCCGTTACCGGCCTCCAGGCCCCAGACACCCGCCCAGGCGTTGCGGCCGGCGCGCTTGGCCACGTATAGCGCCCGGTCTGCAACACGGATCGCGTCCTGCCAGCGCGGCGTATCGCCCGGGAACACCGGCAACGACGACACCCCGGTCGAGACCGTCAGCGGCAGCGTGCCGCCTCGGCCATCGTCCACGCGCAACCGCTCGATCTGCCGACGCAGATGCTCGGCCAGCGCGAACGCGGCCATGCGCGAGGTGTCGCCGCGCGCGACCAAAAACTCCTCGCCGCCCCAGCGCGCCACCACATCGTCCGCGTCGCAGGCCTCACGCAGGCAGCGAGCGACCTCGACCAGCGCGGCGTCGCCGATGTCGTGACCGAAGCGATCGTTGATCGACTTGAACGCATCTACGTCCAAGAGCAGCAATGCCGCAGGCCGGCCGTCGGCGGTCAGTGCCTGCAGCGCGCCATCGGCGGCGCGGCGGTTCGCCAGCCCGGTCAAGGGATCGATCGTGCTCAACTCCGCCAGGCGATGCTTTTGCCGGCGCGTGCGGATCAACAACGCCAGGGAGACCAGCGCGATGATCGCCAGCGTAGCCAGCCCGAGGTCGCGAAGCATGCGATTGCGCGCCGCGGCCTGGCGCGCGACGACTTGCTCGGGCTGCAGATCGCGTTCCGCTTCAGCCTGTAGTCGCGCCAGCTGCCGAGCCGTCTGATCACGGCTGTTCGCCCGGTCGAGTTCACGCGCGCGACTCGCATACTCGGCCGCCGCGTTCGTGTCGCCCAGCGCAGTGGCGACATCGGCCATCAGGTACAGCGAACTGCGATGACCCGACGGCATCCGCGCGTCTTCAGCGAGCGCCAACGCACGTTCGGCGTAGGGCTTGGCAGCCTCGGCTTGCCCCTTGGCCAGCAGCACCCGGGCCAAGCCATCAGTGGCGCCTGCCTCAGCGCTGGCATCCCCCATCTCGCGCGCTCGTTCAATCACCGAGCGAAACAGTGCCTCAGCCCGCTGCAGATCCCCCTCATTACGAGCTGTTTCCGCGCGGTGGATCCCGACCCTGTTGCGAATACCCTGCATGTCAGGGAACTTGGCCGCTGCTGCGTCGACCTCGTCGAACAGAACCGAAGCCTTCTCGAGCTTGCCGATCTGCGCCAACGTCACTGCCAGATCGTGACGCAGCGTGATGTTTTGCGGCGTGTCCGGCATACCCAATTTGCGATCAAGCGCCAACGCCTGTTCGAAGAACGGCAACGCACCTTCAGGATCGTCGAAATCGTTCCCTCGCAGATGGGCAATCGTGATCAATGCGTTGAGCTGCTCGGGCGCGTTCTTGGTGCGCATCGCCTCAGACAGCGATGCCTGCACCAGCTCGAGCGCCAGATCCGGTCGCCCAGTTCGGGCGACCAGTGGCGCGATCCGGGTGTGCCCGGTTGTCCGCACCTCAGCGGGCACTCGGGGATCGTCCAACAGCGCAAGCGCTTGCTTCGCAGTCTCCCCCGCCGCCTCGCCTTGCCCCGACGACAATTGCGCCACGCCTAGACAAATGGTCGCCATCGCCCGGGCCTCGGCAGGCAACCCGCCGTCGGCCAACAGCGCCTGTGCCGCGACAAGGCCTTGTGCAGGCTCGATCACCGCCAAATGGTGACAATGCCGAATCCGTTCCACATGGGGTGGGGCGGCGGGCGCGCCCTGGGCCAGCACAGACATGCATGGCAGCACGGACGCGAGCAACAGCACCGCACGGGCGAGACGAACGGAACAATGGGGCATCAGGAACCTCGGCGGACGGCAGCGCCATGGCGCTGGAGAGGAGAGGCGGGCCGCCACCCAATATACTCGCTGCCAGGGGGAACACATGATGTCAGGCAAGCCGAGCTTCAAACGAACAGGGACCGTACCGCCAACATCCGATGCCGCACGACCGTCGCGCGGCCATGGATCACCGCCCGATCCGGTCGTCCACCGCAATGCGGCCATGCTGCAGGGGATGCTCGCCGTTTACGGCGTCTACCACCCCGTGGCAACCGCGCTAGGCTGGGAACGTCTCGGCGGCCCTACGGATCCGGTCATCCTCGGACTGGCGTTCGTCAACATCGCGCTGATCTGGGGTAGCTTCGTTGCCACACGTCTCGGTTTCTGGCGCCAGGCTGCTCATGCGTTTGTATTCGGTAGCCTCGTCGTGCTGTCGATCGCCTACCCGCGCTGGGGCCTGATGGTCCTCGGCCCGCAGCAGATGCTGCACCTACTGCCGATCCTAATCGCCGGCGTTCTCATCGGGCGCCGTGCGTTATGGGTCGCCACCGCCTGGCTGGGCGGCCTGCTCATTCTCGGCGCCTGGACCGACACGCGCGCACTGATGGTCAGCCCCGATCACGTTTGGCGCGTCTCGTTCAACGTGAGCGCGGCGCTGGTCGGCCTGACGCTCGTCGCCTTCGTCATCGACCAGGCCCTGATCGCTCTGCACCAGAGCCTGGGCCTCGCTCGCCAGCGCGGCACTGAACTCGCGCGCGCCCGCGACCGGCTGCTGCTGGAGATCGAACAGCGCGAGCGCCAGCAGACCCAGTTGCTGCACGCCCAGAAGATGGAGGCCGTCGGCCGCCTGGCCTCGACCATCGCCCACGACTTCAACCACCTGCTGGCCCTGGTGATGGGCCATGCCGGCCGTGGCCTCGCCAGCGACGACCCAGCGGAGATGAAGGCGGCCCTGCGCGGCGCCGAATCCGCCGCGCGCCGCGCCGGCGAGGCCAGCCACCGCCTCGTCGACTTCAGCCGCCACGAGGACACCGCGCCCGAGACCTTCGACGCCGTCGAGGCCATTGCCGACCTCGAGCCCGTGCTACGACGGACCTTCCTGCCCACGGTCGACGTGGTCCTCGACCTCGACCCGAGCACCGCCCTGGCGATCCACTTCGACCGCGCCCACCTCGAACTGATCCTGCTCGGCCTGGCCACCAATGCCCAGCAGGCGATGCCCGACGGCGGACGGTTCACGCTGTCCGTCGCCCCCTACGCGCTCGACCGGGTCGAGATCATCGCCCGCGACACCGGACGCGGCATGGACGCCACTACCCGCGCACGCTGCTTCGAGCCGTTCTTCACCACCCGCCCCCCGCCCAGGCCACCGGCCTCGGCCTGGCCGTCGCCGCCCATCTCGTCCGCGAAGCCGGCGGCGACATCACCGTCGAGAGCACACCGGGCCAGGGCAGCGCCTTCCGCATCGTGCTGCCGCGGCAAGCGCAGGACGCCGAGACCGTGCGTACCGGTAGCAGCCGCAGATCACGCGTCTCGGGCCAGGCGCTCCGACACCGGTCCGCGGCCGGCGAGCAGCACTGAGGCAGCCTGGGCCCGCGCGACATTCGTGGGTGTTTGAAATTGCACAGGCGAAGCGCACGCGCCTGGGCGACGCTTTGCCGGGGATGGGCAGCTCGCTACGGCCCAATCGACGCTCAAGTTCATTGACGCGCCGCCGATATCAGGTCGCGCGGGCGATGCTCACGTCGTGCAAACCTCCTTCTGCGACAACAGTCACATCGGCAAGCTGCCCTTGCCTGACGCGAAGCGTCACAAGGCGCCCTTAACTGACAGCTTCAGGGCAGAACGCTCACGGTTGTTCACCACAAAGCTGCTCAGAACGCGCGAGCGAGCGCGTTCGCACGATTGGCACGACCCATGCGACACCCCTAGTGCACGTGCATGTCGCACGGCTGCCCACGGATCGGCACCCGCCGCCTTCCAGGCACGTGAATCCATCCACCCTTGGGGAGTTGCTCCATGAAGACGCAGAAAGGTTTCACCCTGATCGAACTGATGATCGTCGTCGCGATCATTGCCATCCTGGCCGCCATCGCGCTGCCGGCTTACAACAACTACCGCGTTAAGGCAGCAGAGAATGCTTGCCTCGGTGAAGCCAAGGCGTATATGAACTCAGCCGTTTCCGCTGTTCATGCCAATATGACGGTGGAAACCTACGCGCCGAAGGCGTGCGCTTCCATCTCGACTCCGATCACCGCAGCCAATGTCGCCAGCGGCGCTTCCATCACGTTCGCAGCCACGTCGAATCCTGCAGGTCAGAAGAGCACGACCTGTAACGCCGGAACGGCGAGCTGTGCATTGGCGGCGACCGCAGGCACCAGCTCGAGTTCGGGTGGCACGAGCGGCACGACTGGCGGTTGATAGGCCGATACATCGATTACAAAAGTAAAGGGGGCTTTGCCCCCTTTACTTTTCAACCATATGACAACACCGCCCCCGCCAACGGCTGTCCCCCTGAGAGTGGGGCTAAGCGGCCTGACTGGCTTCTCCGTCGGGCTGGCGGCGTCGCTAGCATTCGATCTAGCCCCCATCTCATCTCTAGCGGCGTTGATCCTCTGCACTGGCGCTCCAATGTGGTGGCTGGAATGGCGCCGCCATTCTCCGACGACTTGTCCGGAAGCATTAGTCAAGCAAGATGCCCGTGAGCGCAGAAGGCACAGGGCAGTAGGCCTGATGGCATTGGCTGCAATCTGGGCAGTGATGCTCAATATCCTTCCGCTCTCGCAACCATCCGTCATATCCGGCTTCTGGGACGCCCTTTTCACGATATGGCCAGCACTCGCGCTCTGCGCAGCGCTTTACATTTTTCGAACTACAAGCACAGATCCATGCGGGATCGAAATCCTCGGAAGATGGGCACTCCTGAGCCGAAAGATCAGGGATATCCCTGTTTCTGAAATCAGAGATCAAGCTGTCAAAGCGTTCTTCCTGCCCTTGATGGTGAGCTTCGCTTACAACTGGTCAGACACCTTCAGCACCTCCAATCAAACGCTGGCCACATCTTGGTTCCCGCTGTCGATTGCGGTCCTTTACCTGATAGACACGATATTCGGTACCGTTGGTTACCTTTCGACATCCCGGAGACTCGACGCTCATATACGATCGAGCAATTCGAGCTGGATCGGGTGGAGCGCCGCACTCTCCTGCTACCCCCCGATTTTCATATGGCTACAATCGGCCGGGCTCAGATACGGCGATGGATTTGAATGGAATAATTGGCTATCCACCAGCCACCCAATATACTATCTTTGGGCACTAGCGATACTTACGCTCACGGCTATATATACACTTTCAACAGTCGCATTTGGCATCAGATTCAGCAATCTGACCAATAGAGGAATAATCACTAGCGGCCCTTATAGGTTCACAAAGCATCCGGCCTATATAAGCAAGAACATTTCTTGGTGGCTGATATCAGTCCCTTTCATTCCATCGTCTGATGCAACGACTGCAGTCTGGCACTGCATCGCGCTTCTCGCGATCAATTTCGTTTACTTCATCCGCGCAAAAACCGAAGAAAGGCATCTTGCCCGAGACCCCGCGTACCAGGATTACTGCGCATGGATAGCTGCTCACGGCGTTCTCCCGCGAATCCATCGAGCTTTGAGACAAGAAAATAGACTCCGCTCTTAACTGTCGCCTATAAGCTCCCAACACCGCTCATTTGATGGTGCGTCGCAAGGTCTTGCGACGCCCAACTCAGCCCGCCCGTCCTTCAGTTAATAGCGGCTTAGGAATTTCCCTACATCAGGACGCGGGCTTTCCCGAGCCGAAATTGTGCTCTCCAGCGCGATACTCGATCGCCGGTCTGATCCGGCGCAGGGGAGATCATCATGGCGCGACGCTATGTGCTGTCGCGATCCGATACCAGTACCACTGCGTTCCCAAGGCATCGAACGGCGAAACCATTATCGGCAGCGAGCGCTACGCCACCAAGGCGAACGCGCTCGGAGGTATCGCATCAGTTCACAATAACTCACCTATCGATGCCCGCTACGAGAAGCGAACTGCGACCCACGGCCAGTTTTATTTCGCGCTCAAAGCGACAAACGGCGAGGTCATCGGCACCAGTGAGACCTACACCTCATCCGCGGGTCGAGATGCGGGATCGCACCGGTCAAGTCGCATGGTCCCGACGCCACGCTCACTGACAACACCTGAGATCACATCGAAGAAGGCTGGCTGACCACGACGCGTTCAATGCGACCCATGCGTACCTCGGGCTCCGATGGGTGAGCCTGAGGCCTCGGCCCGGCGTATGCAGTCACGCGTGCGCTGGATCCGATCCACAACATCCAGCCCAAACGCGACTCGATAGCAAACCCGCCGCACCGTACGAGCGCAGTTCGAATCACCCGGACGCCGTCCGGCGCCCAGTCGCAGCAACCGACGAGGGAGACTGAGATGAAACGGCTGACCTGGCTTGGCTTGATCGTCGTCGCAATGATGGCGCACATCGGATGTAGCACTTACACCAACGTGACCTACTCCAAGGCCGAAAGGAAGACCTACAACCCAGCGTTTTTCATGGATCGCGAAGGCGATCTCTATCCTCCAGGCGAAGTCTACGTCGACAGGCAAGGTGTACTTGGACCGGGCATTCGTAAGAGATCCGCGCACCTGAAAGGCTACTATCGCCGGCAAGCTGAGGCCCAATCCGCTGACTGGGCCGCCTTGGTCCGCGCGACCGGCATTACACCCACCACCGATTTCGACCGCGACTGGACCGCAATCCAGGCCCATCTCCGTGCACGCGCCATCGCGCTTTTCCAGCACGGCCCGGACGAGGATGTGCTTCTGGTCGTACACGGGTTTAACAACGACTTCGAAGACGCCGACGAGTGGATAGATGTCCTCGATCGCGACATACGCGAACGCCGGCCGCGGACTCGTGTTGTCAGAATGTACTGGGACGGGCTGGCTCGCGATGTTCCGATCGGTATCTGGGCAAAGGCCCAGTTCAACGGGCCACCGGTGGGCCATGGACTGCGCCGCATCCTCAATCAGTTGGATCCGGGCACCCGCCTGCGCATCCTCACCCACAGCTCCGGCGCTTTCGTCGTTACCAACGCATTGGGCGACGGCAGTGCCAGCTTTGGTGGTTTCGAGGACAAGCATTGGCGGCCTGAAGTCGCCCAACGTGCTGGCGCGGCTCAAGGCGATTACACCATTCCCAGCCAGTTGACCGACTTGCGGGTCGCCATGCTGGTACCGGCCCAGCCGGCCAACGCATTCGATCGCTTTGTGCGAAGAACCACTCAAGGCACGGAGTTGCATGGTGCAATTCCCAGAAGATTGGTCTTGGGCACAAGTCGGACCGATGAAGCGACGTCGAAGCTCCGGACGCGGTGCGGCTGGTTTGGTGCAACATGCATGGCAACCGAACCTGAGCAAGCCTGCGACGCCATCCGTCGTGCTCTCAGTCTGCCTGACCGCTCCCCATCCGTTGCGATCATCGACTTCCCTGCACCGATCAACCAGCGTTACCACCCCCATGGCGTGGTGTCCTACATGCAGGATATGGCGGAATGGAACGAACTGATGCGTCAGCTGTTCGGACCGGAGCCAGCCGGCACGATGGAAGCTCAAGTGGTCGCAGGCGCGGCAACCGCTTGCGTCTGAGAGCGGCATTGCCACTGGACGCATCGCGCCACGACGGCCGGGGAAGGACGGGCCGGCTGCCAGTGCTCGCGAACGCGGTTTCCGGGTATAGGAAAGCGGCCGCTTGCATACCCAGATTTGAAGCTAGCATCCTGGTGTGACGCACACACGAGAGGCGATCGCAGCGCATGGCGATGTCTCGCCTCGAGCGAGGACAACGCCTTGGCTGATGCCACACCGCCTACACTCGGCCAGGCCATCATGAGCGGCGCTGACGCACTCCGAAAGCTGATGGATACCGTGGAAGATCAGATGATCGTGCCGCCGACCACGCGCATTCGCGTGCGCGAGCCGCGGGCAGCCTACGGCGTGAACGCCATGCACGACGATAATTCCGCCATCCCGGGCTGGCCGCTGTCGGCACACCCGCCGCTGGGAACGCACGCATCCGCTCGACCGCGCCCGCACTGACCCGCGCCGAAGCGCGAACTACTATAAAAGCACGGGCCGCGGATCGATCCGCGGCCCGTGCGCTTTACGGGTTCGCCGCTTACTCAGAGCTCGCGACGCGGCGCCAGCACCAGGCGATGCAACACACCCCCCGCCGCGCCGGCCACCAGCGGCACCAGCCAGAACACCCACAGTTGCTGCAACGCCGGGCCCGCCGCGAACAACGCCACGCCCGTGCTGCGCGCCGGGTTGACCGAAGTGTTGGTGACCGGAATGCTCACCAGGTGGATCAGGGTCAGCGCCAGACCGATCGCCAGTGGCGCGAACGGCGCGGTCACCGGCTTGGCGGTCACGCCCAGTACCACCACGGTGAACAGCATTGTCAGCACGAACTCGATGACGATGGCCGCTTCCAGAGGATAGCCGGCGGGCGAATGCGCCCCGTAGCCATTAGTCGCGAAGCCCTGGCTGAGGTCGAAGACCGGGCTGCCGCTGGCGACGTAGTACAGCACCGCCGCCGCGCAGATCGAGCCGGCCGTTTGCGCGATGACGTAAGGCACCACACGGCCTGCGGTGATGCGCTTGGCCACCCAGCACGACAACGTGATCGCAGGGTTGAAGTGACCGCCCGAGATCGAGCCCAGGGCATAGGCCATGGTTACGACGCTCAAGCCAAACGCGAACGACACACCAAGGGTGCCGATCCCCGCACCAGGCGACGACGCCGCCAACACCGCAGCGCCGCAGCCGCCCAGGACCAGCCAGAAAGTACCGATGAATTCCGCGACCAGGGGTTTGAAGTTCATGTGGAGCGCACCTCTTTCAGGGAAATGAACCGCCTGACGGCGGGTGGAATCGAGCGTGTCGACGCCCCGGATCGAACGCCGACACGTTCGGAAGAACACGGGAACTACCAGCCCACTTTCACGCCGACGTTGGCAGACAGGTCGTCGCTGCGCGCCCGGCTCTGATCGCCATGCGCCCACAGCTTGTTGACCTCGCCGAACAGGCTGACCTCGCGGTTCACCGACAACGTGCCGCCCATCGCCAGCTCGCTGCTGCGGCCGCCGGTCGGGGTCACGATGTCCGCCGTTGCCGACGGGCCGATGAAGCGCGACACGTCCTCGTCCGAGCGCGTGCGGTAGTAGTTCACCCGCGTATAGGGCTGTAGCAGCCCCGCGCCGGTCTCGAACGCGCCTTTCAGGCGCATGCCCGCGCGGGCCGTCAGGCTGTTGGCCGTCTCCTGCTGGACCAAGGCGTTGGCGATCTGCACGTCGTCGTTGCTCAAACGCTGGTGCAGCAGCTGCAGCTGCGGCTCGATCTGCCAATCGCGCCCGATCGGGAATGCCCGACCAACTTCGACCGACACCGTCCGGCTGTCGCCATCGCCGGCCACCATGTCGCCCAGCGTGGGGATGAGCTTGTAACGCGTGCGCCCACCCTGCAGCACGGTGTCGACGTAGAAACCGTTCTCGCCTTGGAAGGTCGCGTACAGGCCAGCGAAGCGTTGGTCCAGATCGGTGCGACCGACCGGCAGATTCGTACTGCCGCGGGCGGAACCCTCGACCTGCATTTCGCCGGCCAACGTGCCGAAGTACGCACCGACGTGCCAGTTACCGCCGGCCCACACGTCCGAGCCGATCTGCAGACCGTTCTGGCGACCGCGGCTGCTCGGCGTCGCATCGCCGCCCTGCTTGAGGCTGCGATCGATGCTGACCAGACGGCCCCAGGACTGGCGATACCCCGCCGACTCCGAGCCGCTGCCCATCGTGGCGTCGCCCAAGCGCTGGTGCAGGTTGCCGAGCATGCCGGACGCCGACTCACGCAGTTGCGCATTCAACGAAGCGAACAGCGGCGTTTCGCCTCGGTTGGTCGAGCGCAGGTACCAGTTTTCGCCAAGACCCGCGGCGTCGGCTGCATGCAGCCGGTACTCGAACGCACCTGCCTCGACATACTCTCCGACCAGTGCAAAGCCGTCCTTGGTGGTCTGTGCGGTGGTCGTGGCACCATTGATCGCGCGCACCAGTTCGATGCCGTCGCCAGTCGTCTGTGCGCCCAACCCCTCGCGATTGGTCAACTCGATCGCGGTGCGACCACTGACCACACCGCCATCGATCACCAGCCGGTCGGTCGGGCTGGACGAATCGCCCAGCGCCGCGCTCATCCGCAGCACACCGCCATCGCCAACATAGTCGCCGCGCACCGTCAATGTCGTGCCCGGCGTCGCCCCCATCAGCGACACGGTGCCGGCATTGTGCAGGCCAGCCACCGTCTGGTCGTAGCCGGCCAGATCCAGCGTGCTGCCGCTCGCGACCTCATGTCGCGAATTGGCACTGAAGGCATTCGCCATCGCCGCCTGTAGCAAACCCGAGGCGACCTCGGTCACGCCCGTATAGGCGTTGCCGCCGCCGAAGGTCACCCGGCCGGCGCCATCCTGGCGCACGCTGCCGGTGCCGGACACCACACCATCGAAACGCACCGCATCGGATCGGTCGAACACCAAGGTCCCGGCGTTGGCGACGTTGCCAACCAGGCTGCCGATGGTCCCGCCATCGCCGAGCTGCAGGGTGCCGGCCGAGATCGTTGTCCCGCCGGTGTAGGTGTTGTCGCCGGTCAGTACCGTGGTGCCGGTACCCGCCTGGGTCAGATGCCCCGTGCCGGAGATCGCGCCGGCCAATGTGACGGCATCGGCGCGATCGATCACCAGCGCGGCGTTGTTGACGATGTCGCCCGCCAGACTGCCGCTGGTGCCTCCGTCGCCGACCTGCACGGTGCCCGCCGAGATCGTCGTGCCGCCGGTGTGGGTATTGGCACCCGTCAGCACTGTGGTGCCCGCGCCCATCTGGGTGAGATGGCCGGTGCCAGACATGGCACCGGCCAGCGTCACGGCGTCACTGCGGTCGATGGCCAGCGTGCCGTTGTTGACGATGTCGCCAACAATGTGACCGGTCGTGCCGCCATCTCCGAGTTGCAGCGTCCCGGCCGAGATCGTCGTGCCGCCGGTGTAGCCGTTGTCGGCAGTCAACGTCAGCGTGCCCGCACCGGTTTTGGTGAGTGCACCCGGACCATCGATTGCACCGCCCAGCGTCACCGAGTGGGTCTGCGTATCGAGCGTCGCACCGCCAGCCTGAGCGGCGATCGCGCGATCGCTCTCCAAGTCCGCCAGGGCCCGCAGTGTGCCGCCGTCGAGGGTCACCCCGCCGGTTGCTGCACCGAGGTTGCCGTCGTTGGAGATCGCCACGGTGCCACCGGCGATCGTCGTGCCACCGGCATAGGTGTTGGCGCCACCCAGCACTAACGTGCCGGCGTCGGTCTTGACCACACCGACGTCACCTTGCAGCACCGCATCGACCGTCGCGCTGTACCCCGCGCCCGCCGTCGTGCCGTCGCCCACGCGGATCGTGACGCCGCCTTCGGCCTCGTCGACCAGCGTCAGCGCATCGCCCTGCACCCGATAGCCGTCGGTCGCGAACTGCATCCCACCGGCGACCACATCGCCCTGGCTGTTGTCGACCTCAACCGTCCCCGCCGCACCGGCAAAGATCGCGAACGCGCCGCTGTCGTGCGGGGCATTGAGCGTACCGTCGGCATCCGTCCAGTTGTCATTGCCTGTACGTGCCTGCCAGGTCCCATCGCCGCCGCTGACCGCCCCGTCGTTGCGACCGCCGGCATTGCCGTCCCAGAAGTTCGCCGTCAGCCCGGCCGCATTGACCAGATTGACCTGGTTTGCGATCGAGGTCTGCACGCTGAGCTGCGCCGAATTCAACATGGTGCCGAGGGCGAGCCCGTTGTCGGTCAGTGCACCGCCATAACTGATGACGCGATAGAGCCCGGCGCCGAACACGCCGCCCGGCGAGGCCGTCACATCGAGCCTGCCATCGAGCACCAGGTCGCCTTCGACCACGGTCAGATCGTTGAGGGGGCCGCCGACCGTTCCGGCCTGGCCGAACTGATAATCGAGCACCGCGCCATCGGCCAGCGACAGATCGCCGGCAATCGTCAGCGTGCCGGGCGCACTGGCCGGGGCACCCGGTGCGAGCGTGGCGCCGCTGGCCACTGCGACATCGCCACCGATGACGCCCGCACCGCCGAGCGCTGCGCCGCCGGCGACGCGGGTGGCGCCGGTAGCTAAGCGCTGATCGCCATTGACCAACAGCGAGCCGGCAGCGACGTTGGTGGCACCGGTGTAGCGATTGGCGCCGGTCAGTGTGGTCGTGCCCGCCCCCGCCTGCGTCACGCTCCCCGTGCCGGAGATGACGCCCGCCATCGCAACCGCGTTGCTGCGGTCGAGCACCAGCGCACCATCGTTGGCGATGTCGCCGACGACCCCACCCGTGGTGCCGCCATTGCCGAGTTGCAGCGCGCCGCCGGAGATCGTCGTACCACCGGTGTAGGTGTTATCGGCGATGAGCGTCGTCGTGCCGGTGCCCGCTTGGGTCACCTTGCCAGTGCCCGAGATCGTGCCGGTGAGGTCGAACGCATTGCTGCGATCAACGATGAGGGCCGCGTTGTTGACGATGTTGCCGACCACACTGCCGGCGGTGCCGCCATTGCCCAACTGCAGCGTACCGCCGGAGATCGTCGTGCCACCGGTGTAGGTCTGGGCTGTGGTCACCGTCGTGACGCCGGTACCGGCCTGGGTCAGACTGCCGGTGCCCGACATCCCACCGCCGAGCGTGTAGGCATTGGACCGGTCGATCACCAAGGCCGCGTTGTTGACGATGTTGCCGACGACGCCACCGGTGGTGCCGCCATTGCCCAGCCGTAGCGTGCCGCCAGAGATCGTCGTGCCGCCGGTGTAGGTGTTGTTGCCTGTATAGACCAGCGTGCCGGCGCCGCGCTTTTCGACGATTTCTGTGTCGCTCCCGGTCAGCACCTGAGAGATCGTGAATGTGTTCGTCGGGCTGACGATGTCGAAAGCCCCGCCCCCGAGGCCAGCCCCAAGCTCGATGCGCCTGGCGGTACTGTTGAACGTATCGCCCGTCACACGCAACGTGCCCCGCATCAGCGTGAGGGTGCCGGAACTCGCGCCGAGGGCGCCATCGCTGTCCACCGTCAGCGAGCTAACGAGCACGTCCCAAGGTGTCACCGCAGTTGTGGTGCCGGTCAGCGTCCAGTTACTCGTCAGGACGAAGAAATTCCCGAAGCCCCGATACTTTGCCGTATCGCCGATCTCGGCGGCATTCAATGTGCCGGCCGTGCCAGTCCCGGCAAGATAAAGTGTGTCCTCACGGCTGAATGCCGTGACGTTGCCATTGATGACGCCGCCGGGATTCAATGTGAGCGAATTTACTCCGCCCGTGAACACAATCGCATTGGCGCGGCTACCGTCGGCATTCTGGCCACCGGTGATAACGCCGGTGTTGCTCACGGCAGCATTGGTACCGCGTATCGCATTGCCACCAGGTTGACCCGCACCCCCGCTGTTGCCACCTGTGATTGTGCCGGAATTTCTGACTCTAGCCGGCAGCGTCATGGTATCGGTTGCAGTGAGGACGATGCCGTGCCCGCCGCTGCGACCTGAGCCGCCATTGGCGCCAGAGATCCGCCCCGTGGCTGTGTTTTCCAGGCGCGCATCGTTTTCGGAGAGAAAAACACCGCTGCCGGCGTTGCCATTGACCGCACCGCTGCCCCCACCCACGATCGTGCCGCTGTTGCGGTGGTCGTCCCCGCCTGAAATCAGCGCGCCCCAGCCACCGGTGTTGGCAGCCGTTCCGGGCTCGCCCCCGATGAGGGCCCCGGCATTGTTCATTGTGTTCGCGCTGTTGAACGTCCCGCCGGGCGCGCCATCCTGGGCATACGCGAAGGGGATGCCCGTCGCAAACAGGCTGACCGACAACAATGCGGTACCGAGCTTGCGACCGCCTGCGGCAGATGTGCCGGTCGCGGAGCGATGGCGTCGTGCCAGTTCGCTGGTCACAACCCAGCGGCGGATGGAGGCATTCCAGCGGAGTGCGTAGATACGATTCATGCGACAAAGTCCTGAGTTTTATAGGGGCGTCGCTCTATGGCGACGTGGGTCTTGCAGGTCCTGTCGATGCGGAGGCATCGATCGGCCTTGAATCCAGTCAAAGCAAGGCATTCGGGACATCCGTCATCGCCCTGCCGCGCGACCGTCACCGGCGCGCGGCAGGGATGACGTGTCGGTGTTACCAACCCATCTTCACGCCGACGTTGGCAGACAGGTCGTCGCTGCGCGCCCGACTCTCATCGCCATGCGCCCACAGCTTGCTGACCTCGCCGAACAGGCTCACTTCCCTGTTGACCGACAAGGTCATGCCCATGGCCGCCTCGCTGCTGCGGCCGCCGGTCGGGGTCACGATGTCCGCCGTCGCCGACGGGCCGATGAAGCGCGACACGTCCTCGTCCGAGCGCGTGCGGTAGTAGTTCACCCGGGTGTAGGGCTGTAGCAGCCCGGCGCCGGTCTCGAACTCGCCCTTAAGCCGCACGCCCACGCGTGCGGTCAGGCTGTTGGCTGTGTCCTGCTGGACCAGGGCGTTCGCGATCTGCACGTCGTCATTGCTCAGACGCTGGTGCATCAGCTGCAGCTGCGGCTCGAGTTGCCAGTCACGTCCGATCGGGAACGCCTGACCGACTTCCACCGACACCGTCCGGCTGTCGCCCTTGCCCGACACCATGTCGCTGGCCGTGGGCACGAGCTTGTAGCGCAGGCGGCCGCCCTGCAGCACCGTGTCGACGTAGAAACCGTTCTCGCCCTCGTACGTTCCGTACAGACCGACGAACTTGCTGTCGAGATCGGTACGGCCGACGGCGAGATTGCTGCTGCCGCGGGCCGAGCCTTCGACCTGCATTTCGCCGGCCAAGGTGCCGAAGTACGCACCCACGTGCCAGTTGCCACCGGCCCACACGTCCGAGCCGATCTGCAGACCGTTCTGGCGACCGCGGCTGCTCGGCGTTGCATCGCCGCCTTGCTTCAGGCTGCGATCGACGCTGACCAGACGCCCCCACGACTGCCGATACCCGGCCGACTCCGAGCCGCTGCCCATCGTCGCGTCGCCCATGCGCTGGTGCAGGTTGCCGAGCATGCCAGCCGACGATTCACGCAGCTGACCGCTGAGCGAGGCGAACAGCGGCACTTCGCCACGGTTGGTCGAGCGCAGGTACCAGTTCTCGCCCAGACCCGCAGCATCGGCCGCGTGCAGGCGGTACTCATAGGCACCGGCGTCGACGTACTCACCGACCAGCGCAAAGCCGTCCTTGGTCGTCTGTGCTGTGGTCGTGGCGCCATTGATCGCGCGCACCAGTTCGATGCCATCACCCGTGGTTTGTGCACCGAGGCCTTGGCGGTTGGTCAGTTCGATCAGCGTGCGGCCGCTCACGGCACCGCCATCGATCACCAGGCGGTCGGTCGGGCTGGACGAATCCTCCAGCGTCGTGCTCATCCGCAGCGTGCCGCCGTCGCCGACGTAGTCGCCACGCACCGTCAGCGTGGTGCCCGGGGTCGCGCCCATCAGCGACACGATGCCACTGTTGCGCAGGCCGCCGACGGTCTGGTCGTAACCAGCCAGGTCCAGCGTGCCGCCCTTGACCACGTCATGCCGCGAGTTGGCACTGAAGGCATTCGCCATGGCGGCCTGCAGCGAACCCGAGGCCACCTCGGTCACACCGGCGTAGGTGTTGGCATTGCCGAACAGCACCGCACCCGGACCAGTCTGCACCACGCGGCCTGCACCGGTGATGGTGCCGTCGAAGCAGGTCGTGCCTGCACGATCAAAAGCCAGCGTGCCCGCATTCTCGACATTGCCGATCAGGCTGCCGGTATCACCGCCATTGCCGACCTGCAATTTACCCGCGGAAATCGTCGTGCCACCGGTGTAGGTGTTGTCGCCGACCAACACGGTGGTACCGGTCCCCGCCTGGGTCAGATGCCCGGTACCGGAAATCACACCGGTCAGCATCGTCTCGTCGGAGCGGTTCATCACCAGGTCCGCGTTGTTGACGATGTCGCCCGCCAGGCTGCCCGTGGTGCCGCCGTCGCCGACCTGCAGCGTCCCCGCTGCAATCGTCGTGCCACCGGTGTGGGTGTTGGCACCGGTCAGCACTGTGGTGCCGGTACCGGCCTGAGTCAGGTGACCCGTGCCCGACATCGCACCGGCCAGCGTCACCGCATCGGAACGATTCACCGCCAGCGTGCCGTTGTTGACGATGTCGCCGACGATATGACCGCTGGTCCCGCCGTCACCGAGCTGCAGCGTGCCGGCCGAGATCGTCGTGCCGCCGGCGTAGCCGTTGTCGGCGGTCAGCGTCAGCGTGCCGGTGCCGGCCTTGGTCAGTGCCCCCGCGCCATCGATCGCACCACCCAGCGTCACCGCGTGGGCCTGCGTGTCGACTGTCGCGCCGCCGGCTTGAGCGGCGATCGCACGATCGCTGTCCAGATCCGCCAGCGCTCGCAGCGTGCCGCCGTCAAGGGTCACCCCCGCGGTGGCCGCACCGAGGTTGGCGTCCTCGGAGATTGCCACTGCACCGCCGGTCACCGTCGTGCCACCGGTGTAGGTATTGGCACCCCCGAGCAGCAGCGTGCCGGCATCGGTCTTGACCAGGCCGGTGTCGCCCTGCAGCACCGAATCGATGGTGGCCGTGAATCCTGCACCCGCGGTCGTACCGTCACCCACGCGAATCACGGTGCCGTCCGCCGCATCGTCAACCAGCGTGATCGCATCGCCTTGGACCACGTAACCATCGGCTGCGAACTGCAGGCCGCTGGCGGTCACTGCACCGAGGCTGTTGTCCACATCGACGGTACCGCCCTTGCCGGCGAAGATCGCGAACGCGCCATCGGAGTACGCGGCGTTGATCGCACCGTCGGCGTCCGTCCAGTTGTCGTTGCTGTCCTGCGCGCGTGCCTGCCAGGTGCCGTCACCACCGGTGATCATGCCGTCGTTGCGGCCGCCGGCCTCACCGTCCCAGAAGTTCAGACTCAGCCCGGCGGTGTTGACCAGGTTGACCTGGTTCGCAACCGAGGTCTGCACGTTGAACGTCGCCGGGTCGAGATCGGCACCAAGGGCCAGGCCGTTGTTGGTCAGGCTGCCGTTGTAGCCGATCACGCGGTACAGACCGCCGCCAAACGCACCGCCGGCCGACTGGGTGACGTTCAAGGTGCCGTCCAGCACCAAGTCGCCCTCGACCAGGGTCAGGTCGTTGAGCGGACCGCCCACGACACCGGCCTGGCCGAACTGGTAATCCAGGAGGCTGCCATCGGCCAGCGACAGGTCGCCGGCAATGGTCAGCGTGCCCGGCGCTCCGGCCGTGGCGCCCGGCGCCAGGGTCGCGCCACTGGCCACCGCGACATCACCGCCAATCACGCCAGAACCGCCGATCGTCGCGCCGCTGGCGACGCTGGTCGCACCGGTCGCACCGCGCTGGTTGCCGTTGACCAGCAACGTGCCGCTGGCAACAGTGGTCGCGCCGGTGTAGGTGTTGGCACCAGACAACGTGGTGGTCCCGGTCCCATCCTGGGTCACCGTGCCCGCCCCGGAAATCACGCCGTTCATCGCCACCGCATTGCTGCGGTCGATCACCAGCGCACCGTCGTTGGCGATGTTGCCGACGACGCCACCGGTCGCACCGCCATTGCCCAGCTGCAGCGTGCCGCCGGAGATCGTGGTACCGCCGGTGTAGGTGTTGTCGGCGGTCAGCGTCGTGGTGCCGGTGCCCGCCTGGGTCACCTTGCCGCTGCCCGAAATCGTGCCCCCCATCGCAACGGCGTTGCTGCGGTCGATCACCAAGGCGCCGTTGTTGACCACATCACCGACCAAGCCGCCGGTCGTGCCGCCGTTACCCAACTGCAGCGTACCGGCCGAGATCGTCGTGCCACCGGTGTAGGTGTTGTTGGCGGTGAACGTCGTCGCGCCGGTTCCGGCCTGGGTGACCTCACCGGTGCCGGAGATGGTGTTCGCCATCACAACGGCATTGCTGCGGTCGAGCACCAACGTGCCTTCGTTGGCGATGTCGCCGAGCACACTGCCCGTGGCGCCGCCATTGCCCAACTGCAGAGTGCCGTCCTCGATCGTCGTCCCACCTGCGTACGTATTGTCGGCACCCAGCACCAGGGTGCCGGCATCGGTCTTTGTCACCGCCGCATCGCCTTGCAGCACCGCATTGATCGTCGCGGTGTAGTCGACACCGGCCGCCGTACCATCGCCGACGCGAACTGTCGCTCCGCCCAGCGCACGGATCATTGCGCTCTCCGGCACCTCCTCGACCAGCGTCAGCGCATCGCCCTGCACCACATAGCCATTGGTCGCGAACTGCAGGCCGCCCGCAGTCACCGCGCCAGCATCGTTATTCACGTTCACTGTGCCGGCGGTGCCTGCAAAAATCGCAAAGGCGCCATCCGAATAGGTCGCGTTGATCGCGCCATCGGCGTCGGTCCAGTTGTCGTCGCCGCCAGCGGTACGCGCCTGCCAGGAGCCGTCGCCGCCATCGATGAAACCATCGTTGCGACCACCTGCCTTGCCGTCCCAGAAGTTCAGACTCAGCCCAGCGGTATTGACCAGGTTGACCTGCCTGGCCACCGAGGTCTGCACGTTGAACGTCGCCGGGTCGAGCCCGGTGCCCAGTGTCAGCCCATTGTTGGTGAGGTTGCCGTTGTAGCTGATGACGCGATACAGGCCGCCACCGAAGGTGCCGCCTGGCGAGGCGGTCGCGTTCAAGGTGCCATTTAACGTCAGGTCGCCTTCCACGATGGCCAGATCGTTGAGCGGACCACCGACCGTGCCGGCCTGGCCGAACTGGTAGTCCAGCACCGCGCCATCGGCCAGCGACAGATCGCCGGCAATGGTCAGTGTGCCGGGCGCACCCGCGGCCACACCCGGCGCGAGTGTTGCGCCGCTGGTAACGGCGACATCGCCGCCCAGCGTGCCGGCACCGCCGATCGTTGCGCCGCTGGCGACACTGGTCGCACCGGTCGCCAGGCGCTGGTCGCCATTGACCAGCAGCGTGCCGGCGGTGACGTTGGTCGCGCCGGTGTAGCTGTTGGCACCGGCAAGAGTGGTGATACCCGAGCCCGACTGCGTCACGGTACCGCTGCCGGAGATCACCCCGCCAAGCGCCACGGCGTTACTGCGATTTACCACCAGTGCGGCGTTGTTGACGATGTTGCCGGCGACCGCACCCGCTGTGCCGCCGTCGCCCAGTTGCAGCGTGCCGGCCTCGATGGTCGTGCCACCGGCATAGGTGTTGCTGCCAGTGTAGACCAGCGTGCCGGCACCGCGCTTGGCGATGGCACCGTCACCTGTCAGTGCTTGGCTCACCGTAAAGGTATTGGCCGCATCGGCGATGTCGAACGCACCGCCGGCAGCGGTGACCTGCATCGCACGAGTGGTGGTGTTGAACGCGGCACCGTCCACCCGCAGCGTGCCGCCGTTGAAGGTCAGCGCGCCCGCGGTTGCGCCGAGTGCGCCATCGACGGAGGCCGCCAGCACACCCTGGGTCAACGTCCACGGTGTCGTCGTCGTATTAGTGCCGGTCAGCGTCCAGGTGCTGGTGCCGATCTTTTCGAATCGACCGAAGCGGATGTACTTCGCGCTAGGCCCGATCTCGGCGGCATCGAAGCTGGCATTGACCGACCCGCCGAGCGCCAGGGTGTCGCTGGCACCGAATGCGCGTACGTTGCCGGTGATCGCACTGTTCGAACGCAGCTCCAGCGTATTGGTGCCGCCCAGGAACGCCAGCGCATTGCTGCGGGTCGTGGCGTTCGCATCCAGGCCCGCGATCACCGCGCCGTCGTTGACCACGTATGCATTGGAACCGCTGATCGCAACGCCGCCGTTGGCGGTTCCGGTTCGCGCCCCGGTGTTTCCGCCGGTCACCGTGCCCAGGTTCTCGAACCGGGACCCGGTCAAGCGCACGCCGATGCCGCCACCGCCTGCCACCGTCGGGGTCGTGCTCACGTAGCCATCGGCACCGACGATCCGGCCCGCCGCCTCGTTCACCAGAACGGCGTCACCTGCCAGATCCGCACCTACACCGGCGATGCCGGTGCCGCCGCTGCCGATGTTCGCCCCGACGCCGGCCAGCCCACCCTGGATGAGGCCGCGATTGCGATGCGTGCCGCCGGTCAGCGCAGCGCCGACACCACCCGCACCGCCGAACTGGTTGTCGGCATCCGCGGTGTAGTTGGTGAAGCCTCCACCCTGGCCGCCCATGAGCGTCCCGGCGTTGTCCATCCGGCCCGCAGTTAAGGCGAGGCCGGCGCCGCCTGCACCGCCGACTGCGCCGGAATTCGTCAGATCGATGAACTGAATGTTCACCGAGCCACCAGCGCCGCCGGTCACCACGCCCGAGGCTGTGTTGACGAAGTCGCTTTGCGTCAACGCGTAGCCGGCACCGCCAGGCCCTGCGGTGACACCCGTCTGGCCCGCGACCTGACCGCCACCCCGCCCACCGGCGACGTTGCCGCGGTTCTTGAGGGACGCGCCGGACGCGGTGACGCCGGCGCCGCCCCTCGCGCTGCTGCCGGTCGTCGCGGTATTGCCGCCGGCAACGCGGCCGGCGATGACCAGCGGCCCGCTGCCCACCGTCAACGTGCGGCCCGTTGTATTGCCTGTCGTCGCCGGGTGGGAGATCAGGAATGTGCCGGTGTCGAGCACCACCGGTTTGGGCGTTGCCGGCAACGGCGTGACATCGCTCATCACGATGTTCGCGGTCAACGTGATCGTCGACTCCGCGTCGCCGTCGGCCGCAGCCTCCTCCAGCGCATTGCGCAGTTCCACCTCATTGGCCACGGTGTAGTCGGCGGCATAGGCCGCCGGCAGCCCGGCCCAGAGCATGCCCATCGACAATACGGTGGTCCCAATCGTGCGGCGCCGCGTTGCGGACGTGCCGGCGGCCGGACGGCTGCGCCTGGCCAGTTCACTCGTGACGACCCAACGGGAAATGGACGCGTTCCAGCAAAGTGCGTAGATGCGGTTCATGAGGTATGTCCTTAAAGATGGGCGTTGCAGCCGTGGGGTGAACAGCACCGAGGAACGGGGGGAGAGGGAGAGAAAGGGGGAGGTGGGTCAGCCGCTGGAGCGACGGGCTGGAATCAGCACGCAACGCGTTGCAGGGCGCGGTCTCGGGAACGCAGTTGTCCGTTGGCGCGGTGCTGGCCCGCGCGTCCGCGATAGAGCGACCAGTTGCCGTCCACGGCATGCATCGCCGCCTTGGTGGCTTCGCGCCGCTCGATGATCACCACGTGCGGAATCGCGGCCCGGCACAGCGCCTGCAGCGCATCGATGACTTCGTCGCTCCAGATGTCCGGGCTTTCCTTGCGCGCATCGAGATAGGCATGGTGCTCGCCGATGCAGACGATCGCGGGTTTGACCGCAAGCAGAAAATCCAGATTACAGCGGCCGCTGCCGAAGCCATCGAACGCGATCGAGCACCCGGCATCGCGCAGGCGCTGGCAGAACGCCTCCGCTGGCGCGGTGTCGAGCACCGGCACGGGCATTGCGATCTGCACCACCAGCCGGGTTGCGAGTTGCGGGTCGGCCTGCAAGCGCTCGAACAGCGAGCTCCACCACAGGTCGCAGGCCGCGCTCTGCAGCGAGATGCTGCAGGCAAGCGTGAGCTCGGGATCGGCGACAAGCTGATCGAGCGCCGTGTGCAACAGCGTGTGATCGAGCAGACGCGTCATGCCCAGCCGCTGCAGCGCCGAGAGCCACAACGGCAGGTCACTCGCCGGAAAGGGCGATGCTGCAGATAGCTGCAGCACCAGCTCGTGATAGATGACGCAGTCGGGATCGTCGCCGGGCACGATAGTCGATCTGGCGACCTCGATATTGCCCTTGTCCAACTGGTCGTGCAGTGCGACCGCCAGCGCGATGTCGCGCCGGTAGTCCGCCTGCCAGGTCAGGTCCTGCAATAGCACGGCCTCGCCTTCGGCGCCTGGGCCGAGATTGGAGACCTCCTCGATCAATCGCACCGACACCGCCGGCATGACCTCGGTGTCGTCCTCGAGCACGTAACGGCGGTTGAGCAGGACCAGCCAGTCCTCGACCAGCTGACGCTTTTCCTGTTCGCTGAGCTCGGGACCCGAGAAATCGAGCCGGACAATCAGCCGGTCCGGTCCGACCCATTCGATGAACGCGCCCTGCAGGGCGCAGATCCAACTCAATGCGCGCAGCACGCTGGGCGCGATGCCATCCGCGCCATAGCCGGCCGCCGGGCCGAAGGTGGCGTTGAGTTGACCGTAATTGCGCAGGGTGACCAACAGCCAGACATCCTGCATTCGCCCCGCAGCGCGGGGATCGACCGCACACGACATGGACCAGCCTCCTTACCTGCGGCCAGCGATGGCCGCATCCACGACAGACGATGGAGGCACGCGCGGCGACCGCCGCGCGTGCCTGACAAGCCCGATGTCTGGGTCTAGTGCATCGGGCGCGATGCGGGCACGGCGGCCAATCCGCCGTGCCCGCGGTGCCTCACCAACCCACCTTCACGCCCACACTTGCCGACAGGTCATCGCTGCGGCTGCGGCTCTGGTCGCCATGCGCCCACAGCTTGCTGACCTCGCCGAACAGGCTCACTTCCCTGTTGACCGACAAGGTCATGCCCATGGCCGCCTCGCTGCTGCGGCCGCCGGTCGGGGTCACGATGTCCGCCGTCGCCGACGGGCCGATGAAGCGCGACACGTCCTGATCGGAACGCGTGCGGTAGTAGTTCACTCGCGTGTACGGCTGCAGCAGCCCGGCGCCGGTCTCGAACTCGCCCTTCAGCCGCACGCCCACGCGCGCGGTCAGGCTGTCGGCCGTGTCCTGCTGGACCAGGGCGTTGGCGATCTGCACGTCGTCGTTGCTCAGGCGCTGGTGCATCAGCTGCAGCTGCGGCTCGATCTGCCAGTCGCGCCCGATCGGGAACGCCTGGCCGATTTCCACCGACACCGTCCGGCTGTCGCCCTTGCCCGACACCATGTCGCTGGCCGTGGGCACGAGCTTGTAGCGCAGGCGTCCGCCCTGCAGCACCGTGTCGACGTAGAAACCGTTCTCGCCCTCGTACGTCCCGTACAGACCCACGAACTTGCTGTCGAGATCGGTGCGGCCGACAGCGAGATTGCTGCTGCCACGGGCGGAACCCTCGACCTGCATTTCGCCGGCCAACGTGCCGAAGTACGCACCCACGTGCCAGTTGCCGCCGGCCCACACATCGGAGCCGATCTGCAGGCCGTTCTGGCGACCGCGGCTGCTCGGCGTCGCATCGCCGCCTTGCTTGAGGCTGCGATCGATGCTGACCAGACGGCCCCAGGACTGGCGATACCCCGCCGACTCCGAGCCGCTGCCCATCGTCGCGTCGCCCATGCGCTGATGCAGGTTGCCGAGCATGCCGGCCGACGATGTGCGCAGCTGACCGCTGAGCGAGGCAAACAACGGCACCTCACCGCGATTGGTCGAGCGCAGGTACCAGTTCTCGCCCAGACCCGCAGCATCAGCCGCGTGCAGGCGGTACTCGTAGGCACCGGCGTCGACGTACTCGCCGACGAGGGCGAAGCCATCCTTTGTCGTCTGCGCGGTGGTCGTTGCGCCGTTGATCGCACGGACCAGCTCGATGCCGTCGCCGGTCGTCTGTGCGCCGAGGCCTTGACGATTGGTCAACTCGATCAGCGTACGACCGCTGACCGCGCCGCCGTCGATCACCAGGCGGTCGGTCGGGCTGGACGAATCCTCCAGCGTCGTGCTCATGCGCAGCACGCCGCCATCGCCGACGTAATCGCCACGCACGGTCAGCGTCGTGCCCGGGGTGGCCCCCATCAGCGACACGATGCCGCTGTTGCGCAGACCACCGACGGTCTGGTCGTAGCCGGCCAGATCCAGCATGCCGCCCTTGACCACGTCATGCCGCGAGTTGGCACTGAAGGCATTGGCCATGCCCGCCTGCAGTGAACCGCTGGCCACCTCGGTCACGCCGGCATAGATGTTGGCATTGCCGAACAGCACCGCACCCGGACCGGTCTGCACCACACGACCCGCGCCGGTGATGGTGCCGTCGAAACGGGTCGTGCCCGCACGATCGAAGGCCAGCGTCCCGCCATTGTCGACATTGCCGATCAGGCTGCCGGTATCGCCCCCATTGCCGACCTGCAACGTACCCGCGGAAATTGTCGTCCCACCGGTGTAGGTGTTGTCGCCGACCAATACGGTGGTGCCGGTGCCCGCCTGAGTCAGATGGCCAGTGCCGGAGATCACCCCGGTCAGCATCGTCTCGTCCGAGCGGTTCATCACCAGGTCCGCGTTGTTGACGATGTCACCGGCCAGGCTGCCCGTGGTGCCGCCGTCGCCGACCTGCAGCGTCCCCGCTGCAATCGTCGTGCCGCCGGTGTGGGTGTTGGCGCCCGTCAGCACCGTGGTGCCCGCGCCCATCTGGGTGAGATGGCCGGTGCCGGACATCGCACCGGCCAGCGTCACGGCGTCACTGCGGTCGATTGCCAGCGTGCCGTTGTTGACGATGTCGCCGACGATATGACCGGTCGTGCCGCCATTGCCCAGCTGCAGCGTGCCCGCCGAGATCGTCGTGCCGCCGGCATAGCCGTTGTCGGCGGTCAGCGTCAGCGTGCCGGTGCCGGCCTTGGTCAGTGCACCGGGGCCATCGATCGCACCACCCAGCGTCACCGCGTGGGCCTGCGTATCGAGCGTGGCACCGCCCGCCTGAGCGGCGATCGCACGATCGCTGTCCAGATCCGCCAGCGCTCGCAGCGTACCGCCGTCGAGGGTCACCCCACCCGTGGCCGCACCGAGGTTGGCATCATTGGAGATCGCCACTGCACCACCGGTGACGGTCGTGCCACCGGTATAGGTGTTGGCACCACCGAGCACCAAAGTGCCGGCGTCGGTCTTGACCAGGCCAGTATCGCCTTCCAGCACCGAATCGATGGTGGCCGTGAATCCTGCACCCGCGGTCGTACCGTCACCCACGCGAATCACGGTGCCGTCCGCGGCCTCGTCGATCAGCGTGATCGCATCGCCTTGGACCACGTAACCATCGGCTGCGAACTGCAGGCCGCTGGCGGTCACTGCACCGAGGCTGTTGTCCACATCGACGGTACCGCCCTTGCCGGCGAAGATCGCGAACGCGCCATCGGAGTACGCGGCGTTGATTGCGCCATCCGCATCGGTCCAGTTGTCGTTGCTGTCCTGCGCGCGTGCCTGCCAGGTGCCGTCACCACCGGTGATCATGCCGTCGTTGCGGCCGCCGGCCTCACCGTCCCAGAAGTTCAGGCTCAGCCCGGCGGTGTTGACCAGGTTGACCTGGTTCGCAACCGAGGTCTGCACGTTGAACGTCGCCGGGTCGAGATCGGCACCAAGGGCCAGGCCGTTGTTGGTCAGGCTGCCGTTGTAGCCGATCACGCGGTACAGACCGCCGCCAAACGCACCGCCGGCCGACTGGGTGACGTTCAAGGTGCCGTCCAGCACCAAGTCGCCCTCGACCAGGGTCAGGTCGTTGAGCGGACCGCCCACGACACCGGCCTGGCCGAACTGGTAATCCAGGAGGCTGCCGTCGGCCAGCGACAGGTCGCCGGCAATGGTCAGCGTGCCCGGCGCACCGGCTGTAGCACCCGGCGCCAGCGTCGCCCCACTGGCCACGGCGACATCACCACCGATGACGCCAGAGCCGCCGATCGTCGCGCCGGTCGCGACGCTGGTGGCACCGGTCGCACCGCGCTGGCTGCCGTTGACCAGCAACGTACCGCTGGCAACAGTGGTCGCACCGGTGTAGGTGTTGGCGCCAGATAACGTCGTGGTCCCCGTGCCGTCCTGGGTCACGGTGCCACTGCCGGAGATCACACCGGCCATCGCCACCGCGTTGCTGCGGTCGATCACCAGCGCGCCATTGTTGACGATGTTGCCAACCACGCCACCGGTGGTGCCGCCGTTGCCCAGCTGCAGCGTGCCGCCGGAGATCGTCGTACCGCCGGTGTAGGTGTTGTCGGCGGTCAACGTCGTGGTCCCGGTGCCCGCCTGGGTCACCTTGCCGCTGCCGGAGATCGTGCCCGCCATCGCAACGGCGTTGCTGCGATTCACAATCAGCGCGCCGTTGTTGACCACATCACCGACCAGACCACCGGTCGTGCCGCCGTTACCCAGCTGCAGCGTGCCGGCCGAGATCGTCGTGCCGCCGGTATAGGTGTTGTTGGCGGTGAACGTCGTCGTGCCGGTGCCGGCCTGCGTGACCTCGCCGGTGCCCGAGATCGTGCCGGCCAGCGTGGCGGCATTGCTGCGGTTGATGACCAGTGCGCCATCGTTGGCGATGTTGCCCAGCACGCTACCGGTCGTACCGCCGTGACCGAGCTGCAACGTGCCGCCTTCGATCGTGGTGCCGCCGACATAGGTGTTGTCCGCGCCCAGCACCAGCGTACCGGCGTCGGTCTTGGTCACCTCGGTGTCGCCCTGCAGCACGGCATCGATGGTCGCGGTGTAACCAGCGCCTGCCGTCGTGCCGTCACCGACGCGCAGCGTCGCGCCGTTGGTACCGTCCTCGACCAGCGTCAGCGCATCGCCCTGCACCACATAGCCATTGGTCGCGAACTGCATCCCGCTCGCGGTCACTGCACCGGCGTCGTTGTCCACATCGACGGTGCCGCCGGTACCCGCGAAGACCGCGAAGGCACCATCGGAGTACGTGGCATTGATCGACCCATCGGCGTCGGTCCAGTTGTCGTCCCCGCCGGCCGTGCGGGCCTGCCAGGTGCCGTTGCCGCCATCGATGAAGCCGTCGTTGCGGCCACCGGCATCGCCGTCCCAGAAGTTCAGGCTCAGCCCAGCGGTATTGATCAGGTTGACCTGCTTGGCGACCGAGGTCTGCACGTTGAACGTCGCCGGGTCGAGCCCGGTGCCCAGTGCCAGGCCGTTGTCGGTCAGCGCACCGTTGTAACTGATGACCCGGTACAGACCGCCCCCGAAGGTGCCACCCGGTGAAGCGGTCGCGTTCAAGGTGCCGTCGAGCACCAGGTCGCCCTCGACTGCCGTCAGGTCATTGAGCGGACCACCGACCGTGCCGGCCTGGCCGAACTGGTAGTTCAGCACCGCACCATCGGCCAGCGAGAGATCACCAGCGATGGTCAGCGTGCCCGGTGCACCCGCGGTCGCACCTGGGGCGAGGGTCGCGCCGCTGGCCACGGCGACATCGCCGCCCAGCGTGCCCGCACCGCCGATCGTCGCGCCACTGGCAACGCTGGTTGCACCGGTCGCCAAGCGCTGATCGCCATTGACCAACAGCGTACCGGCGGTGACGTTGGTCGCACCGGTGTAGCTGTTGGTGCCAGTCAGCGTCGTGGTGCCGGCACCCGACTGGGTGACGGTACCGCTGCCGGAGATCGTGCCGGCCAGCGTCGCCGCATTGCTGCGATTCACCACCAGCGCCGCGTTGTTGACGATGTTGCCGGCAACCGCACCGGCCGTGCCGCCGTTGCCGAGCTGCAGCGTGCCGGCTTCGATGGCCGTGCCACCCGTATAGGTGTTATTGCCCGCGTAGACCAGCGTGCCGGCACCGCGCTTGGCGATCGCGCCATCGCCTGCAAGCACCTGTCCGAGCGTGAGGGTGTTGGCGGCGTCGGCGATATCGAACGCACCGCCCGCAGACGTCACCTGCATCGCGCGGGTGGTCGTACTGAACGCGGTGCCGTCCACACGCAGCGTGCCGCCATTGAAGGTCAGTGCGCCGGCGGTTGCACCCAGCGCACCGTCGGCCGAGACCGCCAGCACACCCTGGGTCAACGTCCACGGCGTGGTCGTTGTGTTCGTGCCGGTCAGCGTCCAGGTACTGGTGCCGATCTTCGAGAATTTGCCGAAACGACGATACTTCGCCGAAGGGCCGATCTCAGCGGCATTGAAACTGGCATTGACCGAACCGCCAAGTGCCAGCGTGTCATTGGCGCCGAACGCACCCACATTGCCGGTAATTGCGCTATTCGAACGCAGTTCCAACGTATTGGTGCCGCCGAGAAAAGCCAGTCCGATACCCCGGCTCGTCCCATTGATGTCCAGGCCGCCGAGCAAGATGCCGTCGTTGATCACATAGGCATTGGAACCGCTGATACCGGAGCCGCCAATTCCGCTACCACTGCTTATTCCTGTACGTCCGCCCTCGACAGTGCCCAGATTCTCGAATCGGGAATCGGTGACCGTGACACCGGCAGCGCCAGGCCGCCCGGTGCCGGTGTTGCCACCCCCTCCAGCGCGCCCATTCTCGCCAACGATCGACCCGCTGCTGGTGTTGACCAGCGATGCACCGCCCAAGAGCTCAACGCCAATGCCAGCAACGCCGTGACCGGATGACCCGTAGTTGTAGCCCACTGCCCCTTGACCGCCGCGGATGGTGCCGCTATTGACGTGGGAACCCGCCGTCAGGCGCGCACCGGTGCCGCCATTGCCACCGAAGGCCACCTGGGCGTTAGCCCGATTGCTGGGGCTGGCGCCGACGCCACCAACAATGAGGCCGGCATTGTTCAGGCTGCCACCGCCGCTGACGACGATGCCGGCACCGCCTGCCCCACCTGCTGTGACGTACAACTGACTGTTCGCACTGTTCTGCATATTCAACTGACCGCCTGCACCACCGGTCAGGACGCCGGACGCAGTGTTGACGAAGCTGCCTCCAGTGATCGCGGCGCCAGCCCCACCAGTACCGGAAATAGCAGGCGACTCAGCGAAATTCCGCCCACCTCCCCGGCCACCTGTGATGGCTCCCCTGTTCTCGAGCACCGAACCGGTTGGCACGGTGATGCCCGCACCGCCGGCGGGACTGTTGGTGGTTACCGTCGCCGCGTTGCCACCGGTGATGCTGCCGATGACGAACAGCGATCCACTGCCCACCGTCAACGTGCGGCCCGGGATATTGCCTGTGGTCGGTAGCTCGGAGAGCACGAACGTGCCGGTGTTGAGCACCACCGGCTTGGGCATTGCTGGCAGCGGTGTGACATCGGCCATCGCGATGTTCGCGGTCAACGTGATCGTCGACTCCGCGTCGCCATCGGCCGCAGCCTCGTCCAACGCGTTGCGCAGTTCTGCCTCATTGGCCACGGTGTAGTCAGCGGCATAGGCCGCGGGCAGACCTGCGCCGAGCAGGCCCATCGAAAGTACGGCGGCGCCAATCGTGCGACCGCTTCCTGCGGACGCACCAGTGGCTGGGCGCGTGCGCTTGGCCAGTTCGCTGGTCACGACCCAACGACGGATGGATGCGTTCCAGCGGAGTGCGTAGATGCGATTCATTTAGATACTTCCTCAGGGGTGGTCATTGCGGCCAACACGGCCATGGGACGGGTGAAACAGGAATTCGGTGGCGTGGCCGCGCAGCCGGCGCGTGACACGGGGTTGCCGGTGGCCCAGTCGCCCGCAAGCGCGCAGACGTACGACAGCGAGCGCCGACTCATGGCCGCGCCTCCGTGCTGCACAGGTTTGCGAGCAGCGCGTCGTAGGCGCTGATGAGTGCGCGATCAGTGCTCAGGTAGGGCGCGATGCGCTCGCGCTGCGTGGTGCGATAGCTGTCCCACTGCAGGTCGTGCCGGGTCAGCGCTTCGATCAGCTGCCGTGCGCCGGCCTGCACGTCATTGCCGGGGTAGTAGTAGCCCAGGCCCGCACACAGCGAGGCGTTGTGCACCAGCGCATAGCCCTGCCAGCACACATCGAAGTAAAAGTAGTTGAGCGGGTTCGCCCACTGGTGCGAGATCACCACGTCGGTATGCGCGGCCAGGAAGTTGGGCGTCTCGAACCGCCCGACAAAACTCGCCTTGCCCGCACGCACGATGTCGAGCTGGGCCATCAACCCGATGAACTCCGGGCTCTCCACCGCGATGCGCGCCGCATTGGTCACGTGCAGATGGCCGATGGCCTCGGGCACGCGCCGCCAGGCCTCTTCGGCGATCAGCACCGGATAGAGACAAAACTTGGTGATGTCGTGATTGGGCTCCATCACCGTCAGCCGCTTGGGGGCGCTGGCGGGGCGGTACTGCCCGGCGTGCGGCAACGCGAGCGTGCGCTGCTCCAGGAACATCGGATCCCAGACGAACGGCACGATCGTGGCCGGCACCCGGCGCAGCGTCTGCAGGAAATGCAGCGTGCTCTCGGCCACCTGTGGGATCACCCACACCGCGTCGTAGCGGGTGTTGACGAAGATCGTGTCCCACAGTCGGCGCCCGAACAGGATCGCCTGGGCGTTGTGGATGTACTCGAAGCCGCAGCAGTAGCTCACCAGGCGCGTGCCGCGCGCCTTGAGATGCTGGGTCTGCGCGGCGTCGATCTGTCCGCCGAGCTCGATCAGCACGTCCAGCTGATCGCGGCAGGCCTCGAACGACACGGTCGGAAACTGCTTCAAATCCCACGGCAGCCGATCGGTGATCGGCACGTCGGTGACATTGACCAGCAGCACCTGGTGGCCGTGTGGGCTGCCCAGCAGCAGCTTGGCCAGGTACAGCGCGTTCTGCTTGATGCCGTTGGTCCACAGGCTTTCGTCGGGCGCATGCAGGCCCAGCGTGATGCCGATGCGCAGCGGCGTGCGCACCACGCCTTCGTCGGTCAGGTCGCGCACATAGGCCGCGCGCCGGCCGGTGAGCCGCCCGAGCAGGGACTCGATCATTGCCCGCCCTCCCCGGCCTGATAGCCGGGTGCGGTGCCGGGGATGCGGGTCGGTCGGCCGATGCCATACTGCACGTGCCGCCAGACCATCAGGCAGCCGGGCGAGGCACGCACCAGCATCACCGTTTCCTGCGGCCGCTCGGCCAGGGTGTAGACATCGACCGTGGGCAGGAACGGCACCCGGGTGTAGCCGACGAGTTCGTCGGAGGCCAGCACATTGCAGGCGCGGCGATCGGCCTGGATGTTCTCGACCAGGAACGCGCAGCCGCCATTGCGCTCGGGCACGCGGTTGACCGACAGCAGCATCGTGCGGTCGCGGGTCTCGGAGGCGAGCAGGCTGAAGAACGCGCCGTCGTCGGGCGATTCGCGATCCCAGTCCAGCAGCACGTCCTGGCGCAGCACGTCGCGCGAGACGCTGGCCGAGATCGCCGACAGCGCCGGCAGACAGGTGCGGATGCCGGCACGGCGGGCGGCGCTGGCGAGCAGGGGCAGTTCCTGGCTGGCGGGCATCGCCACCGGTTGCGCTTCGGCGGCCTGGGTCACGGCGGCCAGGAGGATATGGGCCACGACACAGGCCGCCAGGAACCAGGCGGCAAGCGCGGCACGGGCTTGATGTCGTCTCATGCGAACAGCGCCTCCAGCGCCGCTTCGTACTGCCTGACGTTGTCGGGATTGGCCGGGTGGAGCGTGTCGAGAAAGGCGCGCGCGTCGCGGCGGTAGCCGGCCAGCGAGGCGTCGTGCATGGCGTGGGCCCGGCGCAGGGCGCGGGCGCCGTCTTCGCAGTCGAAGTCGCGGTAGCGATAGCCGCAGCCGCCGAGCAGCGCCGAGTTGTGGATCAGCGGAAAGCCGCCCCACAGCGCTTCGTAGTAGAGGTAGTTCTGGGCGTTCTCCCAGTGGTGCGACACCAGCGCATCGGCGCTCACGCCGAGGATGTCGGCGATCGGCAGCCGCGGCTCGAAGGTGGCGATGCCGTGATTGACCAGGTCCAGACTGCGCGCGAAGGCCACGAAGTCCGGGTTGGCCTTCATCTGCAGCGTGTTGTGCACGCGCAGGTGCACGATGACGTCCGGTGCCTGACGGTGGGCGACATCGCACACCAGCATCGGGATGTGGCAGGTCTTGACCGAGCAGATGTTCGGCTCGCACACCGCCAGCCGCCAACGCGTGCGGCCGGGCACGTACTCGAATGCGACGCCCGATTCGGCGGCGCGGTGCTCGAGCATCGCCGGGCTCCACAGGTGGCCCATCGTGCGTACGGGGGCGCCGAGCACGTGGCGGTAGTAGCTGGCGCAGGTGGCCTCGAACGACGGCAGCGTCCAGACGCTGTCGTAGACCACACCCGAGGCGCGCATGCCCGGTGCCAGGCCGTAGATCATCCGCTCGATGTCGATGACGTAGTCGTTGGCCACGTGCATCGCGACGATCCGCCCGCCCTTCTCGCGGAAGGCCTGCGCCCAGGTGGGGTCGAGCTGGGCGCTGAGCTCGATGACCACGTCGAGTTCGTCGAGCGCGGTCGCCAGATCGATCACCGGCACCGGCGAGGCGGCCAGGAAGTCGCCGCTCTGGGTCGGGTCGCCGTCGCCGCCGTTGACCAGCCGCACCGAGCCCACGCGCGGGGCGCACAGCAGCAGCGTGGCCAGCAGGAAGCAGTTCTGGAAGATGCCGTTCTCCCAGATCGACTGCTGCCCGCGCCGCACATACAGCGTGATGCCGACCTCGAGCAGGCCGCCGCGCCGTCCGGTGGCCCCGCTCATGCGAGCGTCTCCGCAAGCGCCGGCGCAGTAGCGAGCACGGCCGCGAACGCCGCGACATTGCTCGGCACCTGCGGATGCAGACCGCCGAGAAATTCCAGCTCGCGCAAGCGCGCCGCGCCGAAACCGGCCAGGCAGTCGTGCGCGGCCAGCGCCAGGCTGTCGGCGCCGGCATCGATGTCGAAGCCGGGGTAATAGGCGCCCACACCTGCGGCGTGCAGCCAGGGCGAGTTGTGGACCAGCGCAAAGCCGCCGTACAGCACGTCGAGCCAGGCCGCGTCCTGGTCGCGGCACCACTGGTGCGCGATGACCAGGTCGATCCGGTGCTCGGCGCTGTAGCGCGCAAAGCCCTGGGCGCCGGTGAGCAGCAGACGGTCGTCTCTCACCAATTGCAGATGCGGGCTGAGTGCGGCGAAGGTCGGGTGCTGGCGCAGGTGCAGGCTGCCGAGTACGTGGACGTGCTCGATCGCCACCGTGCCCATGCGGTAGGCGTGATTGGCGATCAGGATCGGCAGCAGAGCCACATCGAGCACGGAGGTATTGCTGGCGATGCAAGCGATCCGCAGGCTCTGCAGCTCGCTGTCGGGCGCATCGGTGCCTTCGCGCGCCAGACGCGCGGCCCGGGAACCGTACTCGATGCCCTGCCCCTGCAGCACCCGGGCCTGGGCATCGACGAACTCCGGTCCCCACAGCAGCGGCACTTCCTGCACCGGGCAGCGGTGCAAGGCCCGCATCGTCGGCGCCAGCGCGGCGTCGCGTGGCAGCAGCCACACTTCGTCGCAACGCCGCGGCCGGGCGAAGCCGCGCGGCCGGTCGAAGATCGTCGCCTCCATCAGCCGTGCATACGGCGGATGGGGCGGATGCAGCACCACGCGCTTGCCGCGGGCGCGCAGATAGTCGAGCCATTCCAGGTCGGGCTGGCCGCCGATCTCGATCAGCATGTCCAGCTGTTCGGTGGCCTCGCGTTGACCGGCCACCGGCAACCGCAGCGACTCGGGATCGGCCTCGTCCATGGCCTGCGGCACCTGCGCGGTATCGACCAGCATCACGTGCTCGACCGTGTCCACGGCCGCCAGCGCCTGGGCCATGTGCAGGGCGCGCCGACGCGCCGCCGCTTCGGCGGCGTCGTGCGGATGCGCACTGCTGATCGAAAGTCCGATTCTCATTCCGTTGTGTCCTCGCTCGATTCCATGGCCGCGCCGGGCGGCCCCCTGGTGTCACGCGATGGGGCGATCCCGCCAGCCCCGATGGCTCTGTTCGGTGTGCGCTACTTCATGGGCCGCGCCTGCTCGGCCACGCCTTGCCCGCCGTGGTCGGCAGCCGCGGTCTCGACCTGCGCCAGCGGTTGCGGCGTGGTCGAAGGCGCGCGCCGGACGGCGAACCAACTGGGCCAGTCCCGATGCGTGTCTCCGTGCGGGCCCATGGGTGCGGCATGCAGGGTGTCCGGGCGCACCGGCGCACCGGCACGCGCCCGATAGACGAACGCCGACTGCCGATGGCCCTGCGAGCCCGACATCGCCCCGCTGGCCTGCTCGGCCGGCGGCATCCGCACCTCCACGTGCGGCGGTGCGCAGGCACTGCGGCGGCGGGCCGCGGCCACGCCGTCGCGCACATCGTCACGCGCCATCGGCGCGCAGCCGGCCGGCTGAAACGCGATCCCGCTCGACCGGTTCTCCTTGTCGAACCAGATCCGCGCCCGACACGCCTCCGCCACCGGCGCCCGCGGGCTGGGCTTGATGACATAGCTCCACTCGCGTGGCTCGGGCAGTCCATCGCTGAACTGCGGCGGGCCCAGCAGCGCCAGCACCTGACGCCGCGTCATGCCGAGCACCAGCCGTCGCAGCTCGGCCTCGGAGACGAAAATGCCTTGTCTCGCCTGCTCTTCTGCGGCGAGGTTGGGAAACAGCAGCTCGCTGATCGGCGAACTGCTTCCCGTCATACCGCGGGCCAGTTGGGACGCCCGTCCCGTGCCCGCAAACAACAACACGATCAACGCCAGGGCGAGGATCAACAGCACCAGCAACACTACGGTGCCCAGCTTTGCCAGGAACGACTTCACACACCACCTCCTGTCAGTCGAGCGAATGCCGCCCACACACGGCCGCCCGAAGGCGGCCGTGCGCGGTCAACGCATCACCACTGATAGCCGACGCTCACGCCTGCACCGGTCTTGTCGCGGGTGTTGACGGTGGCACCGCCCTTGAACACCCAGTCGCCGTCTTCCGAGACGCGCGACACGCCGACGGCCAATGCGCCTTCGCCGTCGTACCCGCCGAGCGAGGCCGAGACCATGCTCTTACCCGGGTCGGTGGGCTGCGGCATCATCGCCATCGCCATCGCACCTGCGATGCCGGCGTTGGTGTTGCGCTCGATCTGGTCGACACGGTGTTCGACCGCACGCAGCTGACGCATGTTCGCCGCGTCCGTATCGGCGATACCGTCGGCCACGTTGACGATGCGACGCTCATGGCCCGGCGAACCGACCGACACGGTGTTGGGCTGGTCGGCAATCGACCCTGCCCCCAACGCGACCGAGTTGGCGCCGCTGGCCACCGCACCCGCACCGATCGCGGTGCCCTGGTTGCTGGCCGACGAGCCCGAACCGATGGCCGTGGTCTTGTCGCCGTTGGCGTTGGAGTCCGAACCGACCGCGGTCGCGCCGTTGCCGTTGGCATTGGAGCCGCCACCGGCCGCCAGGCTGCCGTCGCCGTCGGCCTTCGCCGGCGGACGCGGGGCGCCGCCGGTGTCGGTACCGCCGCCGATCAGGCTGCCGCCGCCGGTGCCGATGCTGCTCAGCGCCGTCGACAACGAAGCCAGACCGGTCGAGGTCGAGGTCGACAACGAACCCAGCTGACGGCCGTTGACCGCATCGGTGCTGTCGCTCGCCAGCGAGCCGTCGGAGACGTTGGTCAGACCGACCGTCCCGGTCGCCGACGTGCCGCCGAGCGTCGCCTTGGTGTGCGAGGCATCGTCGTACTGCACCGCGTTCGCCGCACCGCCCCCGTTGACCGTCAGGTTGGCGATCGCAGTCGAGGTCGAGGTCGACAGCACGTTGAGGTTGAAGTTGGTCGTGCTCAGGCTCGTCGACAGCGCGCCCAGCTGGCTGCCGTTGACCGCATCGGTGCTGTTGGCCGCCAGCGAACCGGCCGCCACGTTGTTCAACCGCACCGGAGCCTGGGCAGCCGCGCCGCCGAAGGTGACCGCGTCGTGGTTGACGTCGTTGTACTGCACCGCGTTGAAGCCGCTACCGCCCGCCGACAGATTGGCGAAGGCAGTCGAGGTCGAGGTCGACAGCGAGAACAGCTGGCTGCCGTTGACCGCATCCGTGCTGTTGGCGGTCAGCGCACCGGCCGCCACATTGGTCAGCCGCACCGGCGCCGTGGCCGACGTGCCACCCAGCGTGACGATCGAGCGCGAGGCGTCGTTGTACTGCACCGCGTTGGCGGCCCCGGTCGACAGGTTGGCGAACGCCGTCGAGGTCGAGGTGGACAGCGAGCCCAGACCCGTGGAGGCCGAGGTCGACAGCGCGGCCACGGTGCTGTTGGTCGAGCTCAGGCCGGTGGACAGCGAACCCAGACCGGTCGAGGTCGAGGTCGACAGCGAACCAAGCTGGCTGCCATTGACCGCATCGGTGCTGTCGGCGGCGAGCGAACCGGCCGCGACGTTGGTCAGCCGCACCGGCGCCGTGGCCGACGTGCCGCCCAGCGTGACCGCCGTACGCGTCGCGTCGTTGTACTGCACCGCGTTGGCGCTCACGGTCGACAGATTGGCGAACGCCGTCGAGGTCGAGGTGGACAGCGAGCCCAGACCGGTCGAGGCCGAGGTGGACAGCGAGCCGAGCTGGCCGCCGTTGACCGCATCCGTGCTGCCGGCCGCGAGCGAGCCGTCCGCGACATTGGTCAGCTTCACCGGCGCGGTCGCCGAAGCGCCGCCCAGCGTGACCGACGAGTGCGAGGCGTCGTTGTACTGCACTGCGTTCGCACCCACCGTGGACAGCGAGGCAAACGCCGTCGAGGTCGAGGTGGACAGCGAGCCCAGGCCGGTCGAGGACGAGGTCGACAGCGATGCCACGGTGCTGTTGGTCGTGCTCAGGCCGGTGGAGGTCGAGGTCGACAGCGAACCGAGCTGGCTGCCGTTGACCGCATCGGTGCTGTCGGCGGCGAGCGAGCCGGCGGCCACGTTGGTCAGCCGGACCGGTGCGGTCGCGGTGGTGCCACCCAGGGTGACGGCCGAACGCGAGAAGTCGTTGTACTGCACGGCATTCTCGGTGCCGCCGGTCTGGAGGTTCGCGAACGCCGTCGAGGTCGACGTGGACAGCGAGTTCAGATCGAAGCGGGTCGTGCTCAGGCCGGTGGAGGTCGAGGTGGACAGCGAACCGAGCTGGCTGCCGTTGACCGCATCCGTGCTGTCGGCGGCCAGCGAGCCGGCGGCCACGTTGGTCAACCGCACCGGCGCGGTGGCGTTGGCGCCGCCGAAGGTGACCGCTGTGTGCGTGCCGTCGTTGTAGACCACGACGTTCTCGCTCAGCGTCGACAGCGAGGCGATCGTGCTGTTGGTCGAGCTCAGGCCGGTGGACAGCGAGCTCAGGCCGGTCGAGGTCGAGGTCGACAGCAGACCGAGCTGGCCGCCGTTGACGGCATCGGTGCTGCCCGCCGCCAGCGAACCGGCCGCGACGTTGCTCAGCTTCACCGGCGTCGTCGCGCCGACACCGCCGAGCGTGACCTGGCCATGCGAAGCATCGTTGTACTGCACCGCGTTCGCGGCGACGGTCGACAGCGAGGTCACCGAGCTGTTGGTCGTGCTCAGGCCGGTGGACAGCGAGCCGATGCCGGTGGACAGCGAACCCAGGCCCGTGGAGGTCGAGCTCGACAGCGACGCGAGCGTGCTGTTGGTCGTGCTCACACCGCTCGACAGCGAGGTCACCGTGCTGTTGGTGGTGCTCAGGCCGGTGGACAGCGAGCCGACGCCCGTCGACAGCGACGCGACACCGGTCGAAGCCGAGGTCGACAGCGAGAACAACTGGCTGCCGTTGACGGCATCGGTGCTGGTGGTCGCAAGCGCGCCCGGCGCCACATTGGTCAGGCGCACCGGACCGGTGGCCGACGTGCCGCCCAGCGTGACTGCCGTGCGCGCCGCGTCGTTGTACTGCACCGCGTTGCCGCCGCCCGTGCCGCCGTTGCCGATGGCCGTCGACAGAGAGCTGATGCGAGTCGAGGTCGAGGTCGACAGGGCGTTGATGCCCTGGTAGGCGGCGTTGAGCTGGCTACCGTTGACGGCATCCATGCTGGTCGCGTTGACGCGGCCGGCGGCAACGTTGGTGATGGTGCGGTAGATCTGGCCTGAGCCGGGGGCACTGCCGACACTGACCGTTCCTTGTGGAGCGGCTCCAGCGAATGTATAGCTCGCTCCGCCAACCGTTGACGCAGTGGTTGCGACGGCCGCCTGCGTGACGGAAGCAGCGCCCAACGCTACGTCGTACTGATTGGCCGCTCTAGACTGCTGCCCCAGAGCCGTTCCGTATCTTGCGTTCGTCTGGGCCAAGCCGCCTATCGCTACAGATCCATCCGAGGCTTTACTTTGGAAGCCGAGTGCAATGCCGCCACCTCCGGCAAGCGTCTGACGGCCGATCGCAATGCCGTCCACTCCCGCAGCATTCGCAGAGTAGCCGAAGGCCATACCATTAGTGCTCGAAGCAACAGACTGCTGGCCGATCGCAATGGTGTTCTCGGCGGTCGCCTTAGCATGCGGACCGATCGCAGCACTGTAGGTGCCGGTCGCTTCAGCCCAGTAGCCCAGTGCGCTCGAAGCGGTTCCTGATGCCCTTGAGGAACTACCGAGCGCAACAGCCGCATTTCCGCTCGCGACGGCGTTGGCCCCGCACACAACCGCATTGTTGTTAGTTGAGCCCGTACCGACGTTCTGCCCAGCGGTGTTCTGACAGAACACGTTCTGCGCCATGGCCGCCTGCGGCACCGCAAACATCGCACCGGTCAACAACAGCGCCTGCGATCCCCACAGGGCGCAGCGCAGTGCGGTGGTGAGCCTTGCGTCGGACGGGGCACCGACGACACCAGTCACCACGGCGGCCGCGCCTTCAGCGCTGGCCAGTTCGGACGTCACGACCACTTGTTGCAGTGCGCGACTCCATTTTTTCTGATAGATCCTGTTCAATTTCGCGTCCTCACATCTTGTTGTTTTTAGACAATCGTCATAGGACTGCCGACGCGCTCTGGCGGGCAGTGGTCGTTTTTGCTTTTTTCGGGCAGACACACGCATGCGCTCCGTCGCCCTCTCCAGGGAAAGACGTGAGCCACTGCGTATGTCCTGTCGATTCATGCCGCGGCGCATCGCAAGATGCCGACCTGCTAGACAAATGAATGCGGACTTGCCCCTTCTCGCACTACTCTTCTGTTAATCTATAACGCCCAACTCGAAAGGAAATAAAATGCAAAAATTGGTGAAACTTCGAGTCTTTTGCGGCGAAAGGGAACCCTTGTGCAAAACTGAAATCGCCCGCAATATGGACGGGCGAAAGTAAGGGCGTAGTTCGCATTAAGGATTCGGCGCAGCCGAAATGGACACAGGGAGGAAAGGGTTCCCTTTTGTCAACAGGGAGTGTCGCCCACGGGGACTGGCGAACACGGAGGCTGCGCGGTAGGCATGAGATTCCTAGGCTATGCGCGTGTGTCAACTGACGAACAGAACGTCACCCTGCAGCTGAACGCCTTGAAGGCCGCCGGTTGCACCGAGATCTTCACTGATGAGGGCGTGTCCGGCGGCCTGCGGTCGCGGCCTGGACTCGATGAACTGCTTGCCAACGCCCAAGCCGGCGACACCTTGGTGGTGTGGCGGTTGGACCGCCTGGGCCGTTCGCTGACCCACCTCGTGGACCTGCTGGCCAGCCTGGGCCAGCGACAGGTCCGCTTCCGCTCGCTGTGCGAGTACATCGACACCGACTCGTCGGGCGGCCGGCTCGTCTTCCACATGATGGCGGCGCTCTCGGAGTTCGAGCGCTCGTTGATCAGCGAACGCACGCGTGCCGGCATGGCGGCGGCACGCTCACGGGGGCGCCATATGGGACGCGCCCGCGCGCTGTCGCGGGACCAGCGCGAGGAAGCCCGCAAGCTGGTGCTGTGCGATCACCTGACACACCGGACGGTGGCCCAGCGCTTCAACGTGCATCCACGCACGATCGCGCGGTTAATGGCACGCGACGACGCCGACGGATAACGCGCCGCGCGACGGGATCGTCTGCAGAGCCGGGACATGGCGCCTGGCGATGGCGGTGTGTGCGTGATTTTCACGGATAGCGCCAAGCCCGTGCATTTATTTCACGGCTGCATGCATTAACTTCCGGGTGAAAGCGCGGGATCGATAATATGTCGCCTTTCGCGCGACGCACGCGCTGGAGCTGCTGCCAATGAAGCCGTCCTGGCTGCCCTTATCCATCGCCGCGCTTGCCGGTTTTGCACTCTGGAGCGTGGTGTCACTGTCGATGGGCGGCGGCGAGCCTTGGGATGCCGAGCTCTACTGGACGCTTGCCTGCCCTGCGGCGCTTGCGTTGTCGCTGGCCCTCGGCCTGGCCTTCCCGATACGCGCGTGGTGCTGGGGCGCGGTGGTGATGCTCGCGCAGGTCCCGGTGGTGATCGCGGTATCGGGCGTAGGCCCGCTGCTGGCAGCTGGCGTGGTGTATGCCGCCCTGCTCGCGGTGCCGGCGATGTTGGCGTCCGCACTCGGCGGCTGGTGTCGGCGCAGGTGGCTGGGACACACCCACCGGTCGCCGCGCGCTCGTCGCTAGCGTCCGATACGCCCTCTCGCAACCCAAACCTGGGTCAGAGTGCAATTTCGCCACGCGAAATTGCACTCTGACCCCGGTTTTGACGACCAAGCCTCATCCCTACACATCGGCTTCGCCGATGGGCGAGCGACCTGGCGGGCCACGATGCGCCGTCGCGACGCCGGTTGCAGTAGAGTGCCCGCGGTCCACCGCAGAGCGATCAGATGAGCTTCCAACCCGGCCCCAATCTTGTCGGCATCACCGGCATCGCCCGCCGCCTGGTCATGGACGGTGCGCTGGACGAGGCGGCCGCGCGTGAGGCGCTGGACAAGGCGACGGCGGCGCGACGCAATGTCGCAGGCTACCTGCGCGAGCACAAGCTGGTCAGCGCGGCACAGATGGCGGCTGCGTTGTCGGTGGAGTTCGGCATGCCGCTGTTCGACCCGGCGGCGATGGCGCCGCAGGCGAGCGCAGTCAAGCTGGTCAGTGAGGAACTGCTCAACAAGCATGCGGTGCTGCCGCTGTTCCAGCGCGGGCCGCGCCTGTTCGTGGGTACCGCCGATCCGACCAACACCCTGGCGCTGGACGACATCAAGTTCCAGACCAATCTCACCGTCGAGCCGATCCTGGTCGATGAGGACAGCATCCGCCGCACCTTGGAGTTGTGGCTGTCGAGCTCGGATTCGCTGGCCGGCGCGCTCGACGATGCCGAAGGTCTCGAGAGCCTGGATGTGGGCAACGACGAGGACGGCGGCCGGATCGAGAACGTCGTCGACGGCAAGGACGATGCGCCGATCGTGCGCTTCGTCAACAAGGTGCTGGTCGATGCGATCAAGCGCGGTGCCTCGGATATCCACTTCGAGCCCTACGAGACCGACTACCGGGTGCGGCTACGCGTCGACGGCATGCTCAAGCTGGCGGCCAAGGTGCCGGTCAAGCTCAACCAGCGCATCGCCGCGCGCCTGAAGGTGATGGCGCAGCTCGACATCGCCGAGAAGCGGGCGCCGCAGGACGGGCGCATCAAATTGAACCTGTCCAAGACACGACAGATCGACTTCCGCGTGAGCACGCTGCCGACGTTGTTCGGCGAGAAGGTGGTGCTGCGTATTCTCGATGCCAGCGCCGCGAAGCTGGGCATCGACAAGCTGGGCTATGAGCCCGACCAGCAGAAGCTGTTCCTCGATGCGATCCACAAGCCTTACGGCATGGTGCTGGTCACCGGCCCGACCGGCTCGGGCAAGACGGTCTCGCTGTACACGGCGCTGGGCATCCTCAACGATGAGACCCGCAATATCTCCACGGTCGAGGACCCGGTCGAGATCCGCTTGCCGGGCGTGAACCAGGTGCAGCAGAACGAGCGTCGGGGCATGACGTTCGCCGCGGCGCTGCGCGCGTTCCTGCGTCAGGACCCGGACGTGATCATGGTCGGCGAGATCCGCGACCTGGAAACCGCGGAGATCGGCATCAAGGCGGCGCAGACCGGCCATATGGTGCTCTCGACGCTGCACACCAACGACGCGCCGCAGACCATCGCGCGCCTGATGAACATGGGCATCGCGCCGTACAACATCGTCAGCTCGGTCACGCTGGTGATCGCCCAGCGACTGGCGCGGCGGCTGTGCCCGCGCTGCAAGCAGCGCGTCGTGCTGCCCGACCATGCGCTGCTCACCGAAGGCTTCACCGAGGAGCAGGTCCGCGCGGGCGTGGAGATCTACGAGCCGGTGGGCTGCGATGAATGCACCAACGGCTACCGCGGACGCGTGGGCGTGTACCAGGTGATGCCGATGAGCGAGCAGATCCAGACGATCGTGCTTCAGGGCGGCAACGCGATGCAGATCGCCGAGGCTGCGCAGCGTGCGGGGGTCAAGGACCTGCGCCAGTCGGCGCTGGAGAAGGCCCGCCAGGGCCTGACCAGCCTGGCCGAGATCAACCGCGTCACCAAGGACTGATTCCCCGTCCGGGGCCTGCGGCGTCGAGCGCCAGGGGCCGGTTTTCGCTACCATGCGGCCATCCGTCCGGCGAGGGACACGCCGACCCCTGGGGAACGTTCCATGTCGACCTCACGCACCGCGGCCCGCAAGACTGTCCGCGCTTCGAACGCGACGCCGGCGCAAGCCGGGGTGACGCTGCGCCTGTTCGCCTGGGAGGGCACGGACAAGCGCGGCATCAAGATGAAGGGCGAGCAGCAGTCCAAGAGCGCCAATCTGTTGCGCGCCGAACTGCGTCGCCAGGGCATCCAGCCGACGCTGGTGCAGCCCAAGCGCCAGCCGCTGTTCGGCGGCGCCGGCAAGGCGATTTCCGCGCGCGACATCGCAATCTTCAGCCGCCAGACCGCGACGATGATGAAGTCCGGTGTACCGGTGGTGCAGGCGCTGGAGATCATCGGCAACGGCCAGAAGAACCCGCGCATGAAGCAGATGGTCGACGGCATCCGCGTCGACATCGAGGGCGGCGCGTCGATCTTCGAGGCGCTGAGCAAATATCCGGTGCAGTTCGACGAGCTCTACCGCAACCTGGTGCGCGCGGGCGAGTCGGCCGGCGCGCTGGAAACCGTGCTCGACACGATTGCCTCGTACAAGGAGAGCATCGAGTCGATCAAGGGCAAGATCAAGAAAGCGCTGTTCTACCCGGTCGCGATCATCGGCGTGGCCATCCTGGTCTGCGCGATCCTGATGGTGTTCGTCGTGCCGACGTTCCGTGAGACCTTCGAGAGCTTCGGCACCGACCTGCCGGCGTTCACCGAGCTGGTGTTCGGCATCTCGGCGATGATGGTGAAGTGGTGGTGGCTGATCGCCATCGTCGTGTTTGCGTCCGCGTTCGGTTTCATGTTCGCGTTCAAGCGCTCCCCAGCACTGCAGCACGGGGTGGATCGCATGCTGCTGCGTCTGCCTGTGGTCGGCCGGGTGTTGCACAACTCGTCGATCGCGCGCTTCGCGCGCACGCTGGGCGTGACCTTCAAGGCCGGCGTGCCGCTGGTCGAGGCGCTGGACTCGGTGTCGGGCGCGACCGGCAGCTCGGTCTACGAGCACGCGGTGCTGCGCATGCGTGACGATGTGGCCGTGGGCTACCAGCTCAACATGGCGATGCGGCAGACGGCCCTGTTCCCGCACATGGTGGTGCAGATGACCGCGATCGGCGAGGAGGCGGGCGCGCTGGACACGATGCTGTTCAAGGTGGCCGAGTTCTACGAAGAAGAGGTCAATAACGCCGTCGATGCGATCTCGAGCCTGATCGAACCGTTCGTGATGGTCATCATCGGCACCCTGGTCGGCGCGATCGTGATCGCGATGTACCTGCCGATCTTCAAACTCGCGATGGCGGCGACCGGCTGACGCATGGCTTTTCTCGATCACAACCCGGCCCTGGGCTATCCCCTCGCCGCCGGCCTCGGCCTGCTTGTGGGCAGCTTCCTCAACGTGGTGATCCTGCGTCTGCCCAGGCGCCTGGAATGGCAGTGGAAGCGCGACAGCCGCGAGATCCTCGGCGAGCCCGACCTCTACGACCCGCCGCCTCCGGGCATCGTCGTCGAACGCTCGCATTGCCCGCATTGCGGGCATCAGTTGTCGTGGTACGAGAACATCCCGGTGATCAGCTGGCTGGCGCTGCGCGGGCGCTGCCGCAGCTGCAAGGCGCCGATCTCGGTCCAGTACCCGGCGATCGAACTGCTGACGATGCTGCTGTTCGCGGCCTGCGTGTGGCGGTTCGGCTTCGGCTGGCAGGGCTTCGGCGCACTGGTGCTGACCGGCTTTCTGGTGGCCCTGTCGGGCATCGATGCGCGCACCCAACTGTTGCCCGACTCCTTGACGTTGCCGCTGATGTGGCTGGGGCTCATCGCCAGCCTCGACAACCTGTACATGCCGGCCAAGCCCGCATTGCTGGGCGCGGTGGTCGGCTACGCCAGCCTGTGGTCGGTGTGGTGGCTGTTCAAGCAGGCGACCGGCAAGGAGGGCATGGGCCACGGCGACTTCAAGCTCTTGGCTGCGCTCGGCGCCTGGTGCGGGCTGGCCGGGCTGCTGCCGATCATCCTGCTGTCGGCGGTGACCGGCGCGATCGTCGGCTCGATCATCCTCGCGGTGCGCGGACGCGACCGGGCCACGCCGATCCCGTTCGGACCGTATCTGGCGGTGGCCGGCTGGGTGACCTTCATGTGGGGCCAGGACCTGACCGCGTTCTACCTACGCGTGTCCGGGCTGCAGTAGCGCATCGCCACGATGGGCGCGCTGGTCATCGGTCTCACCGGCGGCATCGCCTCGGGCAAGTCCGCGGCCACGGCGGCGTTCGAAGCGCGTGGCATTGTCGTCGCCGACGCCGACCTCGCCGCGCATGCAGCGGTCGCGCGCGGCAGCGAAGGCCTGGCCGAGGTGGTCGCGGCCTTCGGGACCGACGCCCTGGCCGCCGACGGCGTGCTTGATCGCGCCGCGATGCGGCGACGGATCTTCGCCGACCCGGACGCGCGCAAGCGCCTGGAAGCCATCCTCCATCCGCGCATCCGGCTCGCCCTGCAGACCGCTTGCAAGGCGGCCACGGGCCCGTATGTGATCGCGGCGATCCCGTTACTGGCCGAAGGCGGACGCGCTCACTACCCGTGGCTCGATCGCGTGCTGGTGATCGACGTGCCGGTGGCGGTCCAACTGGCGCGCCTGCTCCGCCGCGACGGCATCGACGAAACGCTGGCCCAGGAAATGATCGCCGCCCAGGCGACCCGCGAGGCCCGCCTGGCGATCGCCGACGACGTCGTCGTCAACGACGGCAGCCTCGCCGACCTGGACGCCCGCATCGGCGAGCTCGACACCCGCTATCGCGCGCTCGCCGCAGCGCGTGCGGGCGGATTGGCGGCGGGCTGATCGACGACGCCCGGTGACGTTGCGCGCCGTAGGCCGCCGCGGCAAGCCCTCTGCCCCCACCCGGCGCCTTCGGCACCGACCTCCCCCGCGGGCGGGGGAGGTGACTTCAGCACAGCGCACGGTCAAACCGGCGCGCACGGATACTTGCTCTTGCTCCTTCCCCCGTTCTACGGGGGAAGGTTGGGATGGGGCTGCTTTCCCGCGACATGCCCGCCCCCACCCGGCGCCGGGGCGCCGGCCTCACCCGCACGCGGGGGAGGCGACCCGACACGCGGCGTGCGGTCAAATCCGGCGCGCGCGGACATTTGTGCTTGCTCCTTCCCCCGTTCTACGGGGCATTGCGCCCTTCACGGGTGGAAGGTTGGGATGGGGGTGCCTTTCCGCGGCAAGCCCTGCCCCAACCCGGCGCCAGAGGCGCCGGCCTCCCCCGCATGCGGGGGAGGCGACTTCAGCACAGCGCACGGTCAAACCGGCGCACACGGATACTTGCTCTTGCTCCTTCCCCCGTTCTACGGGCATTGCGCCCTTCACGGGTGGAAGGTTGGGATGGGGGCCGTTTTCTTAGGCGGCGCCGGGCCAGAGGCTGCGGATCGCGGCGACGCCTTGGGCGCCGTGGCGGCGGGCGGTCTCGATATCGGACGGGGTCATGCCGCCGATGGCGTAGATCGGCAGGGCGCTGTGTTCGCGCAGGCTGGCGAAGGTCGGCCAACCGATGCCGGATTGGCCGGGGTGGCTGGCGGTCTCCGCGACGGGTCCCAGCACGACGAAGTCGCATCCCAGACGAGCAGCGTGCGCGAGGTCGTCGGCGTCGTGGCAGGAGGCGGCGAGCGGCAGGCCAGGGGCGATCGGACGTATCGCGTGGTCGCGCAACGCAGCGGCCTTGAGATGCAGGCCGACGCCCGCAGCCTGGGCCAGCGTCGGCGGGCCGTTGAACAGCAGTTCGGCGCCGCGCCGGCGGCAGCGTGTAGCTGCCTCGGAGAGCAGGCGGGCCTGCCGGTCCGGATCGATACCCGGCAGGCGCAGTTGCACGCGGCGGATGCCGTTGCGCAAAGCCTCGTCGAGGCTGCGTAGCCAGGCGGCATCGTCGTCGCCGGGCGGCGGGGTGACGAGGTAGCGATCGGGGGCCTGCAGGGCGGCCACGACGGGCAGGTCGGCGGGCGGCATCGAGTAGCGACCGAGCTTGTCGGGCGCGACCCAGGTCAACGCCTGGCCTTCGCGGCCCTTGGGGGTGCCGTGCCATTGGGCGACATGGCGGACGTCGAGCCGCAGGCGCTTACTGGGATAGCGCTGTGGCACCACCATCAGCGGCGCGCCGACGACGATCTGGATGCCGAGCTCTTCATCGAGTTCGCGCGCCAGCGCCGCTTCCGGGGTCTCGCCCGGCTCGCATTTGCCGCCGGGAAACTCCCACAAGCCCGGCATGTCGCGGCCCGGCGTGCGCCGGGACAGCAGGATGCGGCCGCGCTTGTCGGTGATGACCCCGGCGACGACTTCGACGACGCGTTCGCTCATGCCTCTGAATTCGGCGGACAGGGGGTCGAGATTAGGCAGGCGACGGCGGCTTGCCAAGCGGTACAGGCGGTACCGCCGACGCCGCGTTCGGCCGGGACGCCCGGCATGCACCGCGGCTACGTCGATGACGGAATGGGGCCAGACCTCCGCTCCCTGCCCGCCCCCACGCGTGCCATACACGCGATGACCCGGCGGTGGCGCGCCGATCTCCGGAATGCGTGTCCGGACCGACCTCAGGCACCGGCCCCGCGCGACGGCGGAGCCGGCCAGGTCAGCTCAGCTGACCGTGGCAGTGCTTGTACTTCTTGCCGCTGCCGCAGGGGCAGGGATCGTTGCGGCCGACCTTGGCGCCGTCGCGGACGATCTGCGCCTGCGGCCCTGCAGCCTCGGCCTGGGCGGCGCGCACGTCATCGGCTTCTTCGTCGGCCCCGTAGCCGCCGGCGTCGGCGTGCTGGAACTGGGCCTGGTTGAGCTTGGCCTCGACCTGGCGGCGTTCCTCGGCCTCGAGCGCGGCGATCTCGTCCTCGCTGCGCACGCGCACGCGCGCGAGCATGGTCACGACCTCGTGCTTGACCTTGTCGAGCATCTCGGAGAACAGCTCGAACGCCTCGCGCTTGTATTCCTGCTTGGGCTGCTTCTGCGCGTAGCCGCGCAGGTGGATGCCCTGGCGCAGGTAGTCCATGCGCGCCAGGTGTTCCTTCCAGCCCTGGTCGAGGACGTTGAGCATGATGTGCTTTTCGAGCATGCGCATGGTCTCGCCGCCCAGCTGCGCTTCCTTGTCGGCGAACAACGCATCGACCGACTGCTGCACGTGCTCGGCAATCTGCTCGGCGTCGAGCTCGTTGCGCGACTTGGCCAGCGACACCAGCTCCAGGCGCAGGCCGAACTCACGCTCGATCTCGGCTTCCAGGCCCGGCAGGTCCCACTGCTCGTCGATCGACTGCGGCGGCACATAGCGGCCGACGATGCCGGCGACGACGTCGGCGCGGATGCCATCGACATTGTCCTTGACGCTCTCGGCGTCCAGCAGCTCGTCGCGCTGGCCATAGATGACCTTGCGCTGGTCGTTGTTGACGTCGTCGAAATCGAGCAGGTTCTTGCGGATGTCGAAGTTGTGGGCCTCGACCTTGCGCTGCGCGTTGGCGATCTGACGCGTCACCAGCGGGCTTTCGATGATGTCGTCTTCCTGCAGGCCCATCCGCGCCATGACCTTCTGCACCCAGTCGGCGGCGAAGATGCGCATGAGGTTGTCTTCGAGCGACAGGTAGAAGCGCGAGGACCCCGGGTCGCCCTGGCGACCGGAGCGGCCGCGCAGCTGGTTGTCGATACGCCGCGACTCGTGGCGCTCGGTGCCGATGATGTGCAAGCCGCCGGCGGCGACGACCGCGTCGTGGCGCTGCTGCCATTCCGCACGCAGGCGCGCCTTGGTGGCGTCGTCGACCGGCACGCCGGACTCGGCCTCGAGCAGCGCGAGCTCCGTCTCGAGCGAACCGCCGAGCACGATGTCGGTACCGCGACCGGCCATGTTGGTGGCGATGGTCACCGCGCCCGGACGGCCGGCCTGGGCGACGATCTGCGCTTCGCGCTCGTGCTGCTTGGCGTTGAGCACCTCGTGCGCGATGCCTTCCTTGCGCAGGTGCTCGCTCAGCAGCTCGGAGACTTCGATCGAGGTCGTGCCGACCAGCACCGGCTGTCCGCGTTCGTGCGAGGCCTGAATCTCGCGCGCAACGGCGCGGTACTTGCCGGCGCGGTTGAGGAACACCGCATCGGGCGCGTCTTTGCGGATCATCGGCCGGTGGGTTGGGATCACCACGACTTCCAGGCCGTAGATGCTCTCGAACTCGAAGGCCTCGGTGTCGGCCGTACCGGTCATGCCCGAGAGCTTGCCGTACATGCGGAACAGGTTCTGGAAGGTGATGCTGGCCAGCGTCTGGTTCTCGCGCTGGACCGGCACGCCTTCCTTCGCCTCGACCGCCTGGTGCAGGCCGTCGGACCAGCGACGGCCTGGCAGCGTACGGCCGGTGAACTCGTCGACGATGATGACTTCGCCGTCGCGGACGATGTAGTGATCGTCGCGCTGATAGATCGCGTGCGCGCGCAGCCCGGCGTTAAGGTGGTGCACGACGTGGATGTTCTGCGGCGCGTACAGACTTTCGTCCTCGCCGAGAATGCCCGCGCCGCGCAGCAGCGCTTCGGCGTGCTCCTGGCCTTCCTCCGACAGATGGACCTGCTTGGCCTTCTCATCGACCCAGAAGTCGCCTTCGCCGTCCTCGGTCTCCTGGCGGACCAGCGACGGGACGATGCGGTTGACCTTGATGTAAAGCTCGGGGGAATCGTCGGCCGGGCCGGAGATGATCAGCGGCGTGCGCGCCTCGTCGATCAGGATCGAGTCGACCTCGTCGATGATCGCGTAGTTGAGCGTGCGCTGATAGCGGTCGGCCTTCGACAGCGCCATGTTGTCGCGCAGGTAGTCGAAGCCGAACTCGTTGTTGGTGCCGTAGGTGATGTCGGCGCGGTAAGCCTCGCGCTTGGCCTCGCCGTGCGGCATGCCCGGCCAGATGACGCCGACCGACAGGCCCAGCCAGTTGTAGAGCTTGCCCATCTGCGCCGCGTCGCGGCGGGCCAGGTAGTCGTTGACGGTGACGACGTGGACGCCCTTGCCCTCGAGTGCATTGAGGTAGGTCGGCAGCGTGCCGACCAGGGTCTTGCCTTCACCGGTGCGCATCTCGGCGATCTTGCCCATATGCAGGACCATGCCGCCGATCAGCTGGACGTCGTAGGGGCGCATGCCCAGCACGCGCTTGCTGGCCTCGCGGCAGACCGCGAAGGCCTCGGGCAGCAGCTTGTCGAGCGTCTCGCCGTTGGCGATGCGCTGCTTGAACTCCGGGGTCTTGGCCTGCAGGGCGTCGTCGGACAGCGCCTCCATCTCCGGCTCGAGCGCGTTGATCTTGACGACGACCTTCTCGAGCTGTTTGACGAAGCGGTCGTTGCGACTGCCGAAGACACTGGTGAGCAAGCGATTGAGCATTGGAGTACCGAAGTCTGGAATCGGAGCGCGGGACCGAGGCGGATTCCCCAGAAGCCGCAAACAGAAAAGGGCGCCAGGCGCCCTTTGATGGCAACGCGCATTGTAGCTCGGGGCGAGCGGGGGCGTTTGCAAGGCATGCCTTGCGCCCCAGCGAGCGCCCGGAGCGGCTGTGCCGCGGAGGGCCGGAACGAGGAGGCGCGTTTGCAAGCCACTGGCTTGCGCGCCGACGAGCGCCCGGAGCGGCTATGCCGCGCTCTAGCCCTCCCCCGCCTGCGGGGAGGGTTGGGTGGGGGCGGCCGCAGGGCGATGTCGCGGCCTTCCGTCTTGGCCGCCCAAGCCATGCCCCCACCCGACGCCTAACGGCGTCGACCTCCCCCGCACGCGGGGAGGTGTGGCGTCCTGCGACCTCACAAGCGCCCGGCCCGGCGGCTATGCCGCGCGTCAGCCCTCCCCGCGCGCGGGGAGGGTTGGGTGGGGGCGGCCGCAGGGCGATGTCGCGGCCTTCCGTCTTGGCCGCCCAAGCCATGCCCCCACCCGACGCCTAACGGCGTCGACCTCCCCCGCACGCGGGGGAGGTGTGGCGTCCTGCGACCTCACAAGCGCCCGGCCCGGCGGCTATGCCGCGCGTCAGCCCTCCCCGCGCGCGGGGGAGGGTTGGGTGGGGG